>NZ_JAUYAW010000073.1 GCF_030693405.1 Phenylobacterium sp. | reverse complement strand
ATGAACAAGCGCCCCTCACGCACCTCGAGCGGTACGACCGGAGCGCACCCCTTGCCGGCGTCGGCGCCCAGGGACTCGCCGGTAGCCAGGTCGATCACCCGCCCGTGGAGGGGACAGGTCACCGAGGCGCCATGGACGATGCCCTGGCTAAGCGGCCCACCCTTGTGCGGGCAGGCGTCCATGAGGGCGAAGACCTGGCCGTCGCCGGTGCGGAAGATGGCGATCTCTCCGCGCGGTCCTTTCAGACGCCGGGCGCCGCGGCGGGGAATGTCGGTGTCGGCGCCAACATCGATCCAGGTGACCTGGGGATCCTTGACCAGAGCGTTCATGCGGGTTCGAACTCCAGGCGGCGGCTGAGCGGATTGAACTCCTCGGCATGGCGACCCGCGACCCGTTCGGCCCAGGGGTCGGTGCGGGAAAAGCGCTGCGAATAGGCGAAGCGGTCGTAGAGCGCCTTGCGAGCCTCCAGGTCCTCGACCTGAGCGCGGATCGTCTCTAGGCCGACCCTCGCCATCCATTTGTAGATGCGCTCCAGGTACCAGCCCTCCTCGCGATAGAGCTGGGTGATGGCGCAGATGGTCCAGACGGCCTCGTCCTCGCTGGCGACCTTGGTCAGCAGCTGAGTCCCCTGGATATGGAGCCCTGCCGCACCACCGATGTGGATCTCGAAGCCGGAGTCCACACAGACCACGCCGATGTCCTTGCAGGTGGCTTCGGCGCAGTTGCGCGGGCAGCCTGACACCGCAAGCTTGACCTTGGCCGGGGCCCAGGACCCCCACATGAACTTCTCCAGTCGCACGCCGAGGCCGGTGGAATCCTGGGTCCCGAAGCGACACCAGTCCGTGCCCACACAGGTCTTCACCGTCCGAAGACCCTTGGCGTAGGCGTGGCCTGAGACCATGCCGGCCGCGTTGAGATCGGCCCAGACCGCGGGAAGGTCGTCCTTCTTCACGCCCAGCAGATCGATGCGCTGGCCGCCAGTGACCTTGACCGCGGGAATCGCGAACTTGTCGGCCACATCGGCGATGGCCCGCAGCTCCTGGGGCGATGTCATGCCCCCCCACATTCGCGGCACCACCGAATAGGTGCCATCCTTCTGGATGTTGGCGTGGACCCGCTCATTGACGAAGCGCGACTGCTTGTCGTCCTGGTAGTCGCCGGGCCAAGCGCAGATCAGATAGTAGTTGAGCGCCGGCCGGCAGCTGGCGCAGCCCTCGGGCGTCGTCCATTCCAGGGCCTGCATCACCGCCGGGATCGACTTCAGGCCTTCCGAGACAATGCGCTTGCGCACCACCTCATGGCCGTGATGGGTGCAGCCGCAGACGGGCTTTGGTCCGGTCTGCGCCTGGAAGGCGTCGCCCAGGGTGACGGCCAGCAGCTTCTCCACCAGCGGGGTGCATGACCCGCAGGAGGCCGAGGCCTTGGTGTGGGCGCGGACATCCTCCAGCGTGGCCAGGCCGAGATCACCGATGGCGCTGGTGATGGCGCCCTTGCACACGCCGTTGCAGCCGCAGATCTCCTGGGAGTCTGCCATGGCCGCAACGGCGCTCTTAGGGTCCACGCCGCGGAGCGCCTCCGTCACCGCCTGACCGAAGATGAGGGTTTCGCGAAGCTCGCTGACATCGGCCTGCGACTTCATCAGGTCGAAGTACCAGCCGCCGTCGATCACGTCGCCGAACAACACCGCGCCGGCCACCCGCCCCTGTTCCAGGACCACGCGCTTGTAGACCCCACGGCCGGCGTCGCGGAACACCACGTCCTCGCAACCCTCGCCGCCGGAGAAGCGGCCCGCGGAAAAGACGTCGACGCCGGAGACCTTCAGCCGCGTCTGCAGGACCGACCCGCCATAGGCGCAGTTCTCCACCCCGGTCAGCACGTCGGCGAGCGTGCGGCACATCTCCCAGATGGGCGCCACCAGGCCATAGGCGATCCCGCGATGTTCGGCGCACTCGCCAATCGCGAAGATGTCGGGATCAGAGGTGCGCATCTGGTCGTCCACCACCACGCCGCGGCCGACGTTCAGGCCGCAGTTCGCCGCCAGCGCCGTATTGGGGCGAATGCCCACGGCCATGACCAACAGGCTGCAGGGGATGATCCGGCCGTCCTTGAGCTGCAGCCCGCTGACCTTGCCGTCCTCGCCCAGGATCGCCTCGGACTGAGCGCCCAGAACGGTCTCCACCCCGCGATCGGTCAAGGCGCTGCGCAGCAGGAAGCCCGCCGACTCGTCGAGCTGGCGCTCCATCAGCACGTCCATCAGGTGGATGACCGTGGCCCGCATGCCGCGCCTGGCCAGGCCGTAGGCGGCCTCCAGACCCAGCAGGCCGCCGCCGATCACCACGGCCTCGCCGCCCGCGTCGGCGGCGACCACCATGGCCTCCACATCGTCCAGGTCGCGGAAGGTGACGACGCCGGCCAGGTCCACGCCCGGCAGCGGCAGGCGCACGGGGTCGGAGCCGGTGGCCAGGATCAGGCGGTCATAGGCCGCCTGCGTCCCGTCGCTCGCCCGCACCACCCTGGCCTCGCGGTCGATCTCGGAGACGGCGCAGCCGGCGTGGAGGGTGATGGCGTGCTCCCGGTACCAGGCCTCGTCATTGAGGACGATGTCGGCGAAGGCCTTCTCGCCGGCCAGGACGGGCGAGAGCATGATGCGGTCGTAGTTCACCCGGGGCTCGGTGCCGAAGATGGTGATCTCGTAGCGGTCGGGGTCGCGCTTGAGCACCTCCTCCACCGCGCGGCAGCCGGCCATGCCGTTGCCGATGACGACAAGACATTGCTTGGTCATGGGGATCTCCTGCCGAACTAAAGACGGATCGGGACGGATGAGGGGCCGGCCAGCTCATGCCAGGTCCGGCGCCACTGACCCTTGACCAGGTTGAGGGCCAGGCAGGCCATCAGCGCCATGAACGCAAAGCCCAATAGGCCGGCCTGATAGGAGCCGGTGGTCTGCTTGGCCCAGCCGAGACTGGCGGCGAGGTAAAAGCCACCAACCCCGCCGGTCATGCCGACCAGGCCGGTGACCACGCCGATCTCGTTGCGGAACCGCTGTGGCGCGAGCTGGAAAACCGCCCCGTTGCCGGCGCCCAGGGCCATCATGGCGAACATGATCACGCCCAAGGCCACATAGGGGTCGGCCATGTGGAAGCTGGCGACGGCCAGGCCCGCGGCGGCCAGAAGATAGACTACGGTCAGGGTCCGCACCCCGCCGTAGCGATCTGCAAGCCCCCCACCGACGGGCCGGGCGAAGGAGCCGGCGAA
>NZ_JAUYAW010000022.1 GCF_030693405.1 Phenylobacterium sp. | reverse complement strand
GGCTCCGGCGAAGGCTGGACCTGGATGTTCGATCCGGCCATGTGGAACAAGCTCGACCGCAGCGCCATGAACGCCATGGTCACCGATGGCCCGCCCAAGATCGAAGTGCCGATCGCCCATATTCACGGGGAGCATTCCCCGGTGATCGCAAGACGTCAGGATAGCCGCCCCAACCCCCTGCCCGCCGACATGATCGAGATCGCCATCCCGGACGCCAACCACCATGTGATGGTCGATCAGCCCCTGGCCCTGGTGGCCGCCCTGCGCACGCTGTTGAAGGTTTGGCCGACTTGAGCCGGCGCGCGCTCTCGTGTAGCACCGCTGTCAATCAGCTTCCGTAAGAGAGAGACCCGGCCGCCATGGGCGAACAGGCTTCCGACTATCACCGCGGCGAAATGGAAATCCAGGAACAGCTGGCCACCTATGACCTGTTCATGGGCATGACCAAGTGGGGCTCCCTGGCCATCGTCGCTGTCCTGCTGCTGTTCATCGTGTGGTTCTGCACGCCGGGTGGCTTCATGGCCGGCCTGATCTCGGCCGTCGTGACCGCCGTGATCGGCTTCGTGCTCCTGCGCGACAAGCCCGAGCAGGCGCACTAAACACCGAGCCGATGTCTGGCGAATTGGTCGCCGCCCCCGTCCCCAGACGCGGGCGGCGTTCGCGTGCGCGCGACATCCGCAAGCTGTCGATCAAACATCTGTTTGGAAATCGCCGATCGATTTCTGGACAAGGGGCCACTGACATCCCTAAGGTCCGCCGGCTTTTCCGACCGGGGGGACCTCGACCATGGCCGTCATCGCCGTCACCAAGGAACGCCGCGACGGGGAGACCCGCGTCGCCACGACGCCCGACACGGTGAAGAAGCTGATCGCCGCAGGCTTTGCGGTGGCGGTGGAGACCGGCGCCGGAGAGGCCTCCTCCTATCCGGACGCCGACTATGCCGCCGCCGGCGCTGAGCTGTGCGGCCTCGACGCGGCGCTCGCCAAGGCCGATATCCTGTTCAAGGTGCGCGGACCGACGCCCGAGGAGATCGCCGGGCTGAAGGCCGAGGCGATCGTTGTCGGCATGCTCAACCCCCACCAGGACAAGACCACACTCCAGGCTTTGGCGGCCAAGGGCGTCAGCGCCTTTTCCATGGAGTTCGTGCCGCGGATCACCCGGGCCCAGGTGATGGACGTCCTGTCCTCCCAGGCCAATCTGGCCGGCTATCGCGCGGTGCTGGAAGGCGCCAACGCCTATGGCAAGGTCCTGCCGATGATGATGACCGCCGCCGGCACCGTCGCCGCGGCCAAGGTCTTCGTCATGGGGGCTGGCGTCGCCGGCCTGCAGGCCATCGCCACGGCCCGGCGCCTCGGCGCGGTGGTCACCGCCACCGACGTGCGGCCCGCGGCCAAGGAGCAGGTTGAAAGCCTCGGCGCCAAGTTCATCGCCGTCGAGGACGAGGAGTTCAAGGCCGCCGAGACCGCCGCCGGCTACGCCAAGGAAATGAGCGCCGAGTATCAGGCCAAGCAGGCGGCCCTGGTCTCGGAGCATATCCGCAAGCAGGACATCGTCATCACCACCGCCCTGATCCCGGGCCGCCCGGCCCCGCGGCTGGTCAGCGCCACCCAGGTCGCCTCCATGCGTCCAGGCTCGGTCATTGTCGACCTCGCCGTCGAGCAGGGCGGCAATGTGGAGGGCGCGGTGGCGGGTCAGGTCGTGGAGACTGGCGGGGTCAAGATCGTCGGCTACGCCAACCTGCCGGGCCGCATCGCCGCCGACGCCTCGGCCCTCTACGCCCGCAACCTCGCCGCCTTCGGCGGCCTGTTCCTGACCAAGGACGGCGCCTTCGCCCCTGACTTCGAGGACGAGATCCTCAAGGCCGCCCTGGTCACCCGCGGCGGGGCGGTGGTCCACCCCGCCCTGGCCAGCTGACCCGAGATCAAGAGAGGACGCCCCCCATGGAATCTGTCGATCCCACCGTGTTCCGCCTGGCGATCTTCGTGCTCGCCATCTTCGTGGGCTACTACGTGGTCTGGAGCGTGACGCCGGCCCTGCACACTCCGCTGATGGCGGTGACCAACGCGATCTCCTCAGTGATCATCGTCGGGGCCCTGCTGGCCGCCGCCGCCCACGGGGCTGAAGGCGCGGCCCTGAGCGGCAGCGTGATGATCTCCAAGGGCGCCGGCGCACTGGCTGCAGCCCTGGCGGCGGTGAACATCTTCGGCGGCTTCCTCGTCACCCAGCGCATGCTCGCCATGTACAAGAAGAAGCAGAAGTAGAGCGGGCTGAAGGGGCACGATCATGAACGCCAATCTCGCGGCCATCCTCTACCTCGTTTCCGGGGTTCTGTTCATCCTGGCCCTGCGCGGCCTCTCCAGTCCTGAGACCAGTCGGGCGGGCAACCGCAACGGCATGATCGGCATGGCCATCGCGGTCGGCACGGTGATGGCGACCCTGCTGGGCCAGGGCGCTCTCGACGCCCTCACCCTGGCCCTGATCCTGGGGGGCGTGGCCATCGGCGGCGGGGTCGGCGCGGTGATCGCCCGCAAGGTGGCCATGACCTCCATGCCCCAGCTCGTGGCGGCCTTCCACAGCCTGGTGGGCCTGGCGGCCTGTCTGGTAGCGGTGGCGGCCATCTATACGCCGGAGGCCTATGGCATCGGCGTGGCCGGCGAGATCCACCTGATCTCCCTGATCGAGCTGTCCCTGGGCCTGGCCATCGGGGCGGTGACCTTCACCGGCTCGGTGATCGCCTTCGCCAAGCTGAACGGCAACATGTCCGGCGCGCCGATCCTGCTGCCAGCCCGGCACCTGCTGAACCTGGCCATCGCCGTGGGCATCGTGGCCCTGGTGGTGGTGCTGGTGATGAGCGGCGGCGCAGCCGTCTGGGCCTTCTGGGGCATCTTTGCGCTGGCCCTGCTGATCGGGATCACCCTGATCATCCCCATCGGCGGCGCCGACATGCCTGTCGTCGTCTCGATGCTGAACTCCTATTCGGGCTGGGCGGCTGCGGCGCTGGGCTTCACGCTCGAGAACACCACCCTGATCATCACCGGCGCCCTGGTGGGCTCTTCCGGCGCGATCCTCTCCTACATCATGTGCAAGGGCATGAACCGGTCCTTCATCTCGGTGATCCTCGGGGGCTTCGGCGCCGACGACAGCGCTGCGGCCGCCGGCGGCCATGTCGAGACCCGGCCGGTCAAGCAGGGCTCGGCCGAGGACGCCGCCTTCATCATGAAGAACGCCAGCAAGGTGATCATCGTGCCCGGCTACGGCATGGCGGTCTCCCAGGCCCAGCACGCCCTGCGCGAAATGGGCGACGTGCTGAAGGCCGAGGGCGTCGAGGTGAAATACGCCATCCACCCCGTGGCCGGCCGCATGCCGGGCCACATGAACGTGCTGCTGGCCGAGGCCCAGGTCTCCTATGACGAGGTCTTCGAGCTGGAGGACATCAATTCGGAGTTCTCCACCGCCGACGTGGCCTTCGTCATCGGCGCCAATGACGTCACCAACCCAGCGGCCAAGACCGACCCGACCTCGGCCATCTACGGCATGCCGATCCTGGACGTGGAAAAGGCCCGCACCGTGCTGTTCGTGAAGCGGGGCATGAGCTCGGGCTATGCCGGGGTCGATAACGAGTTGTTCTTCCGCGACAACACCATGATGCTGTTCGGCGACGCCAAGAAGATGGTCGAGGGCATTCTGAAGTCGCTCTAGAGACGCTTTCGATCGTCTCATGGTGAACTCCTCTGAATGCGGCGGGCGCGCCCAATTGTCGCTGTGGCGCGTCTGCGGGATATCTCGAACATTCATTAACTGACCCCGGCTATGACCGCAGTCGCAGACCTGGACCTTGAGCGTCCGGGCCGCGCCGCGCCGATAGAAGAGTCGGGACGTACCATTGACTGAAGCCGTCACCGCTCCCCAGGGCGGCCTGCATCGCCTGGGGATCGCGCTGTTCGGCGCCGTCCTGGCGCTCGGCGCCATCACCCTGGCGCATGCAGCCCTTCCCCGCCCCGAGGCTGAGCCCGTCGCCATGCCGGTCCCCCCGACCGCGCCCGAGCGCGTCGTGCTCGTGGCGTTTCAGTCTCCGCTGCCCGGTCACGCGATCAACTCGCCCTTCGGTCTGCGTCAGATGCCCTGGGAGGACGTCGGGCGGCTCCACGCCGGCGTCGATATCGCCGCCCCCTTCGGGGAACCGGTCCTGGCCGCGGCCGATGGGGTCGTGACCCGGGCGGGCGCGTCGCCGGGCTACGGCAGCATGGTCGAGATCACCCATGCCGAGGGTCTGGTGACCCGCTACGCCCACCTGGGCGCGGTGACGCCGGGCCTCAAGCGCGGCCAGAGGGTCAGGGCCGGCCACGCCATTGGCGAGGTGGGCTCCAGCGGGGTGTCCAGCGGACCCCATCTGCATTTCGAGATTCGCGACCGGCAGGATCGGCCGCTCAATCCGCTTTATTTCCTCGGCCGCCGTTTCGCCGAGGCGGAAGATCTGCCGGTCCAGGCCGCCGCCACGGTCTCACCCAGGGTCCGTATGGCGCAGGTCTCGACCATTCCAGACTCCAAGCGCAGCCTGATGGTCGCCAAGGGTCTGATCGAGGCCGGCGACTGAGCCTCAGAGCTGGTTTAGGCTCGGCTCTCGGCTGATCTGGCCTGTGGCGGCCTCGAACCGCGCCTGGACGAGACTGCGCGAAGAGACACCCTCCATCATCAGCCTGACCTCGCCGTCCGCCGCAATCAGGATCGGCAGCGCCTTCCGTGCGGCCGGCGGCAGGGCGGCCAGCCTGCGGCGCGCCTCAGGGGGCAGACGGGCCATCCGGCCGGCCAGCGCTCCGACCTGCAAGCCTGGCCTTGTGGTCTGCACCTCGTACCGCCCGTCCCAGACCTGGGGCCTGTCCTGTTCCAGCGGGATATCCCCCAGACCGCCCCGGGCCGCCTCGCCGGCTTCCCGCGCCACCAGCAGGGCTTCGGCCGCGACCACGAGCCGGGCGCCGGCCAGGGTGGCTGTGAAGGGCCCCCCTGTCGCGATCTGTTCGACGAGACGATCAACCGAGGCCCGCCTGGGCGGGCGGGCGCCGCCGGCGGCGCAGAGGCTGGCGATCGACAGGGCCTGGGCCACGGCCTGGTCAGGCGCATCCCGCAGGTCCTGGCGACGCCAGCTGATCGTCCCATCCTCGCCATGCCGGGCGCGCCGGGCGAGGGATGTCAGGGCCTGGCCAGGGGCCGGCGCCTCGGGCTCTTCCAGGCCGTCCGGGTCCAGGACCGCCCGGGCTCGGGCGCGGGCATAGGCGAGGTCGCCATTGGCCGGATCCTCGATCCAGCTCAGGGACTGCCGGGCCAGCTGGGCGCGCAGCTCGGCGCGGCGGACGCTAAGCAGGGGCCGCAGGATGAAGACGCCGCGGCCCTCCGGCCAGGCGGGGCTGGGCGACCAGGGCCGAGGATCTGGGGTGGTGGCGCCCTCGCGGCGCATCTGGCGGCCCTCCAACACATCGTCGGCGGTATGGCCCATCAGCACCACCGAGGCGCCCGCGGCCCGGGCGGCGTCAGCCAGCAGCCTGTGGCGCGCGGCCCGGGCTGCGGCCGGCAAGCCCGTGGCGGGCTTTGGCCCAGTCCAGCAGAGACGTTGAAAGGGCGCTCCCAGCGCCAGGGCGACCGTCTGGCAGTGGCGCGCCCAGGCGGCGGACGCCGCCTGCAGGCCGTGGTCTACATGCAGGACGATGAGCCGCCGCCCGCGCGCGGCGCTCCAGTCATGGGCGGCCAGCAACAGGGCCAGACTGTCGCCGCCGCCGGAATAGGCGACGGCCACGGGCGCCGCTGAGGTGTGGCTCAGATGCGTGTCGAACAGTTCGGCGGGGGAAGGCCCCGACCGTTCCAGGGTTCGGGTCAGCCGCACCGGGCCTGGGTGCGCGCCGCCGCCGCCCGCGACTGAATGGACGGGGCTGCTGACGGGTAGCGCCGCGACAGCTCCGTCAGGGTCTGGCAGGCCTCGGGACTGCGGCCCAGGGCGATCAGAGAGCGCGACAGCTCCAGGACCGCGTCCGGCGCCCAGGCCGTCGTGGGCCAGCCGCGGATGGCGGCGATAAAGGCGCTGGCGGCCTCGGCGTCGGCGCCGCGGACCACCAGGGTCTTGCCCAGCCAATAGTTGGCCTCAGGCGCCAGGCTGGCGTTTCCATGGGTGGCGACGAAGGCCTCGAAGGCGGATTCCGCCCCGTCATAGTTGCCGCTGAGCATGAGGCCCCGGGCGCGGTCGAAATCGGCCTGGGGCGAGCCCCCGCCACCGGCGCTGGGGGGCGGGCCGGAGAAGCTGGATGTCGCGCCCCCGCCGCTGCCGCCGCCGGCCGGCGGAACGCCGGTGAACACTTCCAGGGCGGCGATCTTCTGGTTCATGGCCGCCAGCTGGCTTTCCAGGGCGCTCGCCTTGTCCCGGCTCTGACGGAGTTCGAAATTCGTGGTCTCGATCTGGCCGTTCAGGCGGGTGATGACGCTCTCCAGGTCGGTGAGCCGACGGTTCAGCTCCTCGATCCGGTAGTCGGTCTCTGCCGGCTGGACGACCACCGGCCGGCCGGTGTCGCGCCCTTGGAAGACGATGGCCCGCAGCTCGCGCACGACCCTTTCCATGCGCTCCACGCGCCGGGCGTCGCGAATGTCCAGGGGGTCCTCCATGGAGGTCTGGGCCAGGGCGAGCGTCGGGGCTGTCACCGGGCCGATCAGGCTGAGGGACAGGACCAGGGCGGCGGGCAGGGCGATACGTCGGCGAGAGGTCATGGTCAGATCATCTATGGGGCCGAAGGGCCGAAATTGCGGCGTGACTGGCACCATGGGCTGGAGCGGCCCCGGCGCCAATGGGCGACGCCGCCCGGATACAAAAGCAAAGAGGGGACCCCACCGGGATCCCCTCTCACTACCTTACGCGTGGTCGCAGCGCTTAGCGCGCGCCAGAGGTGATCGCGGTGTGGGCGTTCCGGTTACGCTGGTAGGCGTCCTCCGAGGTGCCCGGATCGATCGGACGTTCCTTGCCGTAGGAGACGGTGGTGATCCGGCTCGACGAGACGCCGCGCGACACCAGGAAGTCACGCACGGCGTTGGCGCGGCGGGCGCCAAGCGCCAGGTTGTACTCGCGGGTGCCGCGTTCGTCGGCATTGCCTTCGAGGCGAATCATCACCGACGGATAGCGGTTCAGCCAGGCGGCCTGGGCTTCGAGAACCGGGGCGGCGTCCGAACGGACCGAGTAGGAGTCGAAGTCGAAATAGACCCGATCACCAACATTGATCACGAAGTCCTGGATCGTGCCGGGCAGGGCGCCCTGGCCCACCGGCGGCGGCGGGGTCGAGGGCTGAGTCGCCGGGGGCGGCGCGGGCGGCGCGGGCGGCAGGGTGTCGGGCTTGGGCCGCGAGGCGCAGGCAGTGACGGAGGCCGCAGCCAGGGCGATGACCGCGAACTGCGCGGCGCGCTTGGTCAGGGTGATGGTGGTCATTTCGAGGTCATTCCTTGTTATACGGTTCTTACGGGCGGCGCGCCGAGCGCCGAAAACAATGGATCTGCGCTCTGGCTTTATGACGACTCTGAACTAGGCCAACAATACTAATCGCCTGCACCTACCTTCACTTATCAGTTGAGCAGCGGCGACCATGCCGGATCCGAACCCGACTGCGGGTAGGGCGCCGGCCGAACGATGCGTCCCGTGACGTCAACCGTCCACAAACGCGCAGCGCCACCGGGCGTTTCACGGGAGAACATCAAAACTCTGCCATTGGGCGCCCAGGTCGGCCCCTCATCGAGATAGCTGGTGGTCAGAAGGCGCTCTCCCGAGCCGTCCGGACGCATGACGCCAATGTGGAACTGGCCGCCAGCCTGCTTGGTGAAGGCGATGAACTCTCCCGTGGGGCTCCAGACCGGGGTCATATACCGCCCCGATCCGAAGGAAATGCGACGGGCGCCGGAGCCATCGGCGTTCATCACATAGAGCTGAGGGCTGCCGCCCCGGTCGGAATTGAAGGTGATCTGGCTTCCGTCCGGCGAGAAGGACGGCGAGGTGTCGATGGACGGGTCGCTGGTCAGTCGGCTCGAGGAGCGGCTGCGCAGATCCATCACATGGACATCGGTATTGCCGCCCCGCTCCACGGAGAAGGCCACCTTGCCCCCGTCATGGGAGAAGCGCGGGGCGAAGACCATACCGTTGAACGAGCCCAGACTCTCCCGGCGACCGGTCTCCAGATTGAACAGGTAGATCGATGACCCTTCCGGCCGCAGGGCCATATAGGTGATCTCCTGGCTGGTGGAGGAGAACCGGGGCGTCATCACGATGTAGGAGCCGTCGGTGAGATAGCTCGGATTGGCCCCGTCCTGATCCATGATGGCCAGGCGCTTGATCCGGTCGATCCGCCCGCCGCTCTCGGCCACGAACACCACCCGGGTGTCGAAATAGCCCTTCTCCCCGGTCAGCCGCTCATAGACGGCGTCGGAGATCTTGTGCGCCACGCGCCGCCAGTTCTCCGAGGTGGAGGTGAACTGCATGCCCAGCAGCTGTTGTTCGGCGAAGACGTCCCACAGGCGGAAGTTGACCGTCAGCCGGCCGGTGGCGTCGACGGTCACCTCGCCATTGACCAGGCCCTGGGCGTTGATCGTCTTCCAGTCGGCGAAGCGCGGCTGGTAGCGGATGTCCAGGTCGCGCTCGATGAAGGCGGCCGGATCGATGGGCCTGAACAGGCCCGAGCGTTCCAGATTGCTGGTGATGACCTGGGCGATCTCCGCGCCGCGCTCGCCCCGGAAGCCGGGCACGGCCACAGGCAGGGGCTGGATGTCCCCGCGGTTGACGTCCACCTCGATCTGGGCGCGGGCGGGGCTTGTGAGGGCGCCGGCCGACATCAGGGCTGCTGTCAGGGCGACGAACAGGGTCCGCAGTCGCATGGGCTATTTGCTCCTCAATTGTCGGCGCACGCCTGGGCGGCGTTGAAGCTCACGGCGATCTGGTCGCCGTAGAACTCCCGGGGAAGGGTGGTGAAGGGGGCGGCGCTGTAAACCGCGCGGATGGCCCGCTCGGCCGCCGCCCGGGTGACGGGGTCGGACGAGTTCTCCTGGCCGCCAGCCCGAACATCGCCGACGACGCGGCCGTCGCCGCCCAGTCGGAAGGTGACACGGACCCGGACATTTCGCGCCGCCTCCACCTCGCAATTGGGGTTCCAGCGGCGCTGCAACTCCTCGGCCAGGCCCGACATGGCGGCGCCAGACAGGCCGCTGCCGGTGGTCGAACGCGGCTGGGTCGCCGTTTCGGGCCGCGCGGCGCCCCGAGCGGCGGACGAGCTCTGCGAGCCCTTCAGGCTGGAGGCGAGGGCGTCGAGATCGAGGGCGTCAGACTTCTTCGGCGGCGCGGCAGCAGGTTTTGGCGCGGGCGTCTTGGGCGCGGGTGCGGGCGCGGGCGCAGGGGCCGGCGCAGGCTTGGGTGTCGGTGTCGGTGTCGGTGTCGGTGTCGGTTTCGGAGTTGGGGTCGGGGCTGGCGCCGGCTTGGGCGTCGGCGTCGGCGTCGGCGCCGGCTTCGGGGCCGGGGCCTTCGGCGCTGGCGGCGTGGGGGTCGGCTGGGGGGCAGGCTGAGGCTGAGGCTGAGGCTCAGGCGCGGCGACCGGCGCGTCCAGCGGGGCGTCGGGCTCCGGCGCCTCGGTCTGGGCGGTCTGTTCCTGGGGGCCTTGAACAGCGGGGCGGGGATTGGCGGGGATGGAACTCACAATATTGATCGGAACGACCGCTCCGACCTTGAGTTCACGGGCCCACGGCCAGGGGATCAGCGCCGCGCCCAGCACCACGACGTGCAGGATGGCTGAGAGCATGAGGGCTGTGCCCAGGTCAGACCGCTCGCCGCGCATGGGCTGTCCTCAGCGCGCTGCTTGATCCGCGCCCGAAGAGGGGCCGCCGGTCTCGGTGAGCAGGTTGATGGAGGTGAAGCCGGAGCTGGCCAGGGCGGCCATCACCTGGGCGACCAGGCCATAGTTGGTCCGGCCATCGGCGCGCACATAGATCGGCCGCTCGGTGGATCCGTCAGCCATAGCGATCAGGCGCGGCGACAGGCTCGCAAAGGCCGTCTCTTCCTCGTCGATGAAGATGCTGCCATCGGCCCGCACCGAGACCGTCAGGGGTTCGGACTGGTCGGGGATGGCGCTGGCCTCAGTCTTGGGCAGCTCCAGCGGCACGCCGACCGTGAGCAGCGGTGCGGAGATCATGAAGACGATCAGCAGGACCAGCATCACGTCCACCAGGGGCGTGACATTGATCTCCGACAGGGCGCCGCGGCGGCTTGAGCGCCTGCGTCGGCGCCCGCCGCCGCCGGCCGAATAGGCGTCGTGGGAAGACAGCGCCATGGCGTCAGGCCCGATCGCTCAGGCGCCGCTGGATGGCGGTGGCCAGGTCGTCGGCGAAGCCCTCCAGCCGCCCGCCATAGCGCGCGGCGTCAGACGAGAACTTGTTGTAGGCGATATAGGCCGGGATGGCTGCGGCCAGGCCGATGGCGGTGGCGAACAGGGCCTCGGCGATAGCCGGCGCCACCACGGTCAGGTTGGTGTTCTGCTGGATGGCGATGGCCTGGAAGGCGTCCATGATGCCCCAGACGGTCCCGAACAGGCCGACAAACGGCGAGGCGGTGGCGACGATGGCCAGCAGGGGAAGGCCCTCCTCCACCCGGGCGCTTTCCCGGGCGATGATGGCGTCCAGCACCCTGTCGATGCGCTGGATCAGGAAGCCGGCCTGGCTGTCGCTGGACAGGCCCTTGGTGCGCGCCTCGCGCCATTCCCGGAGAGCGGCCTGCAACATGCGCGGCAGGGCGTGACGAGGACGGTCCCCGGCCTCATTGGCGATCTCTTCCAGGGAGCGCCCCGAGGAGACCTGATCTTCAAACTGGTCGGCATGGCGGTTCAGGGCGCCGAAGCGCACCAGCTTGTCGATAATCACCGCCCAGGAGAACAGCGAGGCCAGGGCCAGACCGATCATCACGGACTTGATCACCCAGTCGGCGCGCATGAACAGCGCGACCATGGAGAAACTCTCGGCCGTCAGGGTGGCGGAGGCGGCGGGGTCCATGCGGTGTGGGCTCCGTTGTCGTTAGGGCGGAGACGCCCAAGGCTGAAGTGAAACGCTGTGGTGGCGAACTTAAGGCGCCCGAACGTGACGATCACGCCCGTACCCCCTGCAGTGGAACAACATTAGGGTTACCGAAGTCTGCCCCAGGTGCAGCGGCGCGGTGTTCGCTGTCCGAATTCTGAAGTCAGGGGGCTTCGTCTGGCGCGAAAAAGGGCGAGAGCGCCGCGGCCATGCCCGGCGGCGGCTTGCGCGGGCGGCCGTCCAGACCGATGCAGGCGGCCATGACCGCAGCCTGGGCGATCAGGGTCTCGCCGCGGACGATCCTCTGACTGATGAACAGGCGGGGGCCTTTCACCCGGTCATAGGTGGTGCGCACCTGCAGGGCGTCGTCGATGCGGGCGGGGGCTTTGAAGTCCAGCTCCATACGCACGATGGTGAAGGCCGTGGGCGTGTCCTGGTCCAGCAGCTCGGCGTGGCGAACCCCGGCCAGCCGCAGGAAGTCGGACCGTCCACGCTCGAAATAGCGCAGATAGTTGCCGTGATAGACCACGCCGGTGAAGTCGGTGTCTTCGTAATAGATCCTTACGGGCAGGACATGCTCGCGGCCGTCGATCCAGCCGGCCGAGGGTTCGCCAGGGGCAGGGGTCATGAGGGGCCTCCGCTACTCGTCGAACAGGGTGGGCTGGCCAGCCCCCGGCGGCTGGGGCGGCGGGGTCAGGCCAAGGTGGGCATAGGCCTTGGCGCAGGCCACCCGGCCCCTGGGCGTGCGCTGGATGAAGCCCTGCTGCATCAGATAGGGTTCGATGACGTCCTCGACGGCGTCCCGGGCCTCGGCGATGGCGTAGGCGATGGTCTCCACCCCGGCCGGGCCGCCCCCATAGTTGTCGATCAGGGCGCGCAGATAGCGGCGGTCCAGGGAGTCCAGACCCACCTCATCCACCTCCAGCCGCGCCAGGCCCCGGCCGGCTGCGCCCTTGTCGATGGCTGCGGCGCCCTCGGCGGCGGCGAAGTCGCGGACCCGGCGCAGCAGGCGCCCCGCCACCCGCGGCGTGCCCCGGGCCCGGGCGGCGATCTCGGCGGCGCCGTCCCGCGTCAGATTGACTCCCATCTTGCCCGCCGCGTGGGCCAGCACCTTGATCAGTTCGTCGGTGGTGTAGAATTCCAGCCGCACCGGGATGCCGAACCGGTCGCGCAGCGGCGTGGCCAGAAGGCCGGCCCGGGTCGTGGCCGCCACCAGGGTGAAGGGCGCCAGGTCGATGCGGATCGAGCGGGCTGAGGGACCTTCGCCGATGATCAGGTCCAGGACGTGATCCTCCATGGCGGGATAGAGGATCTCCTCCACATTGGCCGCCAGGCGGTGGATTTCATCGATGAACAGGACGTCGCCAGCCTCCAGATTGGTCAGGATGGCGGCTAGATCCCCGGCCTTGGCCAGGACCGGCCCGGAGGTGGCGCGGAAGTTGACCCCCATCTCCCGGGCGATGATCTGGGCCAGAGTCGTCTTGCCGAGGCCCGGAGGGCCAAACAGCAGAACATGGTCGAGGGTGTCGCCCCGGTCCCGGGCGGCCTGGATAAAGACCCGCAGATTGGCCTTGGACTGCTCCTGGCCAACGAACTCGGCGAGCGTCTGGGGGCGATAGGCGCGATCGGTCCCCTCGGCCGGCGCGGCCTCGCCGCTGACCAACCGGCTCACCGGCCCAGCTCCTGCAGAGCGGCCTTGATGAGGGCCCCGGCCTCGGCGTCCTCACCCAGCCGCAGCCCGGCGGCCTCCACCAGGCGGCGGGCCTGGGGCTCGGCCACGCCCAGGCCCATCAGGGCGGCGACGGCCTCGCCCGAGGCGGACGGGGCGGGCGGCGCGTCAGCTGCGCCCGCGCCGGGCGCGAACGCGCTGACCGGCAGGTCGGTGAGCGGCTTGTCCTTGAGTTCGGTGGCGATGCGCAGGGCGAGCTTGGGGCCCACCCCTTGGGCGCGGGCGATGGCGGCCTTGTCCTGGCGGCCGGCCGCGGCGGCCAGTTCGGCCGGCGGCAGCACGTCCAGCACCGCCAGCGCCGCCTTGGGTCCGACCCCTTGGATTTCCTTGAGAATCAGGAAGGTGCGCCGTTCGTCCAGGGTGAGGAAGCCATAGAGGCGCATGCCCGCCTGCTCGCTCCACTGGGTCTCGATATGCAGTACGGCTTCTTCGCCCACCGGCGGCAGGCGCGAGAGCGTGCGCGCGCCGCAGCGGACCACATAGCCGACGCCCAGGACGTCGATCAGGGCGTCCTCCTCGCCGATCTCGGCGACGGTCCCGCGCAGCCGGCCGATCATCACGCCACCTTCCTCGACGGCGTACGGTTCGCGAGGCTCCGGGCCGTGCGGGCGTGCGCATGGGCGATGGCTACGGCGAGCGCATCGGCGGCGTCGGCCGTAACCCCGCCGGCGGCCGGCAGCAGCCGGGCGATCATGAAGGCCACCTGGTCCTTGTCGGCGCCGCCTGTGCCGACCACGGCCTTCTTGACCACGGTGGCGGCGTACTCAGCGACCGGCAGGCCGGCCCGGGCCGGCGCCACCAGGGCCATGGCCCGGGCGTGACCGAGCTTGAGCGCGCTGGCGGCGTTGTTGTTCATGAAGGTCTCCTCCACCGCCGCCTCGTCGGGGCGATGTTCAGCCACCAGGGCGCTGATCGCCTCGAACAGGACCAGCAGGCGCTCGGAGAAGGGCAGGGACTCCTTGGGCGCGATGACGCCATGGGCCACATGGGCCAGGCGCGCGCCTTCGATGGTGATCACCCCCCAGCCGGTGCGGCGGAGGCCGGGGTCCAGTCCAAGGATTCGCACGGCGGCCATGGGCGACTCTATAGGCGTGTTCGGGGATTGTTCCTACCGGCCGATTAGCCCGCCCCAGGGTTAAGGGGGTGTTTAGACCGTCCCTAAAGGCCGCGGATCTTGGTCAGGTTCGGGCGGGGAATGGCGTTCTTGAACGTCCCCTTGGTCTTGGCCTTGTCCCGGCCAAGCTCGGCCCAGGCCGCGGCGAAACCGGCGGGGCTGCGCGCGTCGGTGGGCTGGGTGCGGACCAGGCTCAGCGCTCGTCCGGTCAGGGCCTTGGCCACCGCCTCCCAGGCTTCGGCGTCAGGCGAATCCTCACCCGCCTCGGTCTTCCAACCGGCCGCCCGCCTGGCCGACATGGTGCGGACCCCTTCGATCAGCAGGGGCTCAGAGAGATGCAAGGCCACGGCCGTTTCGGCGGGCAGGTCGACGAGGGCGGCGCGCAGCGCATGGACGCAGAAGGCCTCGGCGTCGATATCCCGCTCACCCCCGGCGGCGCCGGCCAGAGCCTTGCCGTCCTGACGGAGCCAGGCCCAACCCCCCGTGCGGTAGGGGGCCTGATGATTGATCTCGATCCAGAGTCGCAGGGTCATGAGGGCGCGGTCTCTAGCACCCCAAAGGCCGATTTGTCGCCTGCCTCAGTCCTTTCGCGGCGAAAGGCTGTACTCGACCACCCGCCGGTCCTCACGGAAGTGCTCGGCCAGGCGGGCCAGATTGGAGGCGCCGGTGCCGCGCAGGGTGGCGCGGTGCTCCACGCGGGCCTTATCCTCATTTTCGCCGGACCACAGGCGCTCGCTGATCGCCCCGGCGTCCAGGTCGAATTCGGCCACCAGCTTGCGGAACTCGTCTTCCGTCATCGCCTCGGCCCGGCGGTAGCGGACCTTTACATCCACGATGCGCAGCTGGGGGATGCGCCGGTCGGCCCAGCGCAGAACGCCCAGCACCAGCAGGGTGACGGCGGTGCCGCCGATCGCCAGGCCATAGAAGCCCACCCCATAGAGGGTCCCCAGGGCCGAAGTGATCCACAAAGAGGCCGCGGTGGTCAGGCCATGGACGCTTAACCCATGGCGGAAGATCACCCCTCCACACAGAAAGCCGATGCCGGTCAGGATGCCGTGGGCCATCCGCGTGGGATCGATGCGGATGACATCGCCGTCCACCTCGCCCATCCATTCCAGCTGATGGATCGCCGCCAGCATCAGCAGGGATGAGGTCAGGGCCACCAGGATATGGGTGCGAAACCCAGCCGGCCGGCCGCGGTACTCCCGCTCAAGCCCGATCAGGCCGCCGGCGACGACGGCGCCGAGCACCGGGACGACATATCCGCTGAGCCATTCCATCGCCCCTCAACGCGCCAGGGGCGGCGTGGCTTCACGAGGAGGCTCAGCCTCTAGCCCGCGTAGGTCTCCAGATCCTCATCGGAGACATCGTAGTTGCCGTAGACGTTCTGGACGTCGTCATCGTCTTCCAGGGCGTCGATCAGCTTCATCAGGGTGGCCACCGGCTCGCCCTCGACGGGCGTCAGCGTCTTGGGCCGCCACGCGATGGCGGTGGACTTGGGCTCTCCCAACGCGGCTTCCAGGGTCTGGGCGACGTCGGAGAGGTCCTCGAAGGCGGTGAAGATGGTGTGGGTGTCCTCGTCGGACTCCACGTCCTCGGCGCCGGCCTCAATGGCGGCCTCCATGACCTTGTCTTCCGAGCCGACGCTGGCCGGATAGACGATCTGGCCCACCCGGTCGAACATGAAGGACACCGAGCCGGTCTCCCCCAGATTGCCGCCGTTCTTGGAGAAGATGGCCCGCACATTGGCCGCCGCGCGGTTGCGGTTGTCGGTCAGGGCCTCAATGATCAGGCCCACGCCGCCAGGCCCGAAGCCCTCATAGCGGATTTCCTCATAGGCCTCGGCGTCAGCGCCGGACGCCTTCTTGATCGCCCGGTCGATATTGTCCTTGGGCATGGACTCGGCCTTGGCGTTGGCCACGGCCAGACGCAGGCGGGAGTTCATCGCCGGGTCGGGCATGCCCGACTTGGCCGCCACGGTGATCTCGCGGCTGAGCTTGGAAAACAGCTTGGACCGCACCGCATCGGCGCGGCCCTTGCGGTGCATGATGTTCTTGAACTTTGAATGTCCGGCCATGGGTGCTGTACGGCTTTGGGGCTGGTCTTGGGGAAGTGCGAGGGCCGCTTCTAGCGCTCGCCGGGGCGCAAGGCAAAACCCTGCGCCCCGGCGAGCGGTCCTAGCGGGGACCGCCGCGTTTGCCCACTGGGTGTGACGACGAGAGGCCGCCGTCCACGGCGATGGCCTGGCCGTTCACGTAAGAAGCCTCGTCGCTCACCAGGAACAGGGCCATGTGGGCGATTTCGTCTGGGACGCCGGCCCGCGTCAGCGGATTGAGCTGGCCGATCCTGCCCTCGCTGCCCCGGGACCGGGCATAGTCGAACACGCTCTGGGTCATGCCCGTCTCGATCAGGCCGGGGCAGACCGCATTCACCCGCACACCCGTCCCATAGAGCTCGTTGGCCGCGGTGGTCGCCAGATTGATCACCCCGGCCTTGGAGGCCGAATAGGAGGCCGGGCCGGCGCCCGAGCGGATGCCGGCCACCGACGCCGTGCAGATGATCGAGCCCTTGCCCTTGGGGATCATGATCTTGCTGGCGTGCTTGATGGCCAGGAAAGGGCCGATCAGATTGATCCGCAGCACCTCGGTCCAGATTTCCGGCGTCAGCTCGAAGAAGGGGGTGGGCCCGCCGGTGATCCCGGCATTGGCGTAGACCACGTCCAGGCCGCCGAACGCGTCCACCGCGCGCTGGATGTAGGATTGCACGAAGGCCTCGTCGCCGGCGTCGCCGGTCATGGCGATCGCCTGGCCCCCATGGGCCTGGATCGAGGCGGCGGTCTCTTCCACGGCCTCGGCCCGGTCGACGCAGACCACCCGAGCGCCCTCCTTGGCGAACAGGGTGGCGCTGGCGCGGCCGATGCCGCTGGCCGCGCCGGTGACCACGGCCGAAAAGCCTTCGAGACGTCCCATAAGATACTCTCCTTCAGTCAGGGCTTCAGCGCGCACGATCGGCGGCGGCGACAATGGCGTCGATGATGGTGTCGTAGAGGGCTTCGGGCAGGTCGTGGCCCATGCCGGGAATGATGCGCAGCTCCGCGCCCGGGATCGCCCTGGCCGTGGCTTCGCCGCCAGCCTTGGGGATCAGCGGATCGGCCTCGCCGTGCAGAACGACGGTGGGCACGTTCAGTTTGGCCAGCTTCTCGGTCCGGTCGCCGCTGGCGCCGATGGCGCCGCGTTGGCGCTGCACGCCCTTGGGATTGAAGGCCCGGCGCATCTCAGACAGCACCCGCTCGCGCAGGGCTTCATCCGACCACGGATAGGCTGGGCTGCCGATGGTCCGCGCGTTCTTCATGCCGTGGGCGACGAAGGCCTCTTCGTCCACGGTGGGGTCCGGCGCGACCTGGGTCAGGACAGCGGCGGCTGCGGGCGTCGCGTCCATGGTGCCGGGCGCCCCGGTGGCCGACATGATCGAGGTGAGCGAGCGCACGCGCGCCGGGTGCTCAATGGCCACGGTCTGGGCGATCATGCCGCCCATGGACACGCCGGCCACATGGGCCGTGTCGATCTTCAGGTGATCCAGCAGGCCCGCAGCGTCGGCGGCCATGTCCGACAGGGTGTAGCGGTCGCCGGACTGGAACCAGGTGGAGCGGCCCACATCGCGGTTGTCGAAGCGGATGGCGCGATAGCCCCGGGCCACCAGCTTCTCGCAGAACGGGACGGGCCAGCGGGTCATCTGCGACCCCAGGCCATTGATCAGCAGGACGGCCGGAGCGTCGTCCGGGCCGAAGGTCTCGTACTCGATCTCGATGCCATTGACGGCGGCGCGGGGCATGACGGCCTCCTGGACTATGAATTGAAATGCGGACGGCGCAGGCACAGGCCCGCGCCGTCCGATCACGGGGCGATCAGGGAACCAGAACCACCCGGCCGACAGCCTGGCGGCTCTCGATATAGGCGTGGGCGCCGGCGGCGTCCGACAGGGGGAATTCTTTGTCGATGATCACTTCCAGCTCGCCCTTGGCGGCGTCTTCGATCAGCTGCTGGATGTTGTCATGCACCCGATCGGTGCCGATCTCGGCGCCGAGGAAGACGCCGGACAGGGCGCGGTTGCCGCCCATCATGGTGCCGACATCGACCACCATGGGCTCACGGCCCGCCGCGCCGACCATGGAGACCCGGCCGCGATAGGCCAGCGAATTGATCGAACCCTGCAGGGTCGAACCGCCGACGGAATCGACCACCACGTCGACGCCCTTGTTGTCGGTGAGGCGCCTGACCTCCTTCACCACGTCGTCGCGGGTGTAGTTGATGCCGTGGTCGAGGCCGAGGCGCTTCAGCTTCTCCAGACGCTCGTCGGAGGAGGCGGTGGCCAGGATCAGGCCAGCGCCGGCCCGCTTGGCCAGCTGGATGGCGGCCACGCCGACGCCGGACGCGCCGGCCTGCACCAGGACGGTCTCGCCCTTCTTCATGCGGCCGAACTCGAACAGGCAGTCATGGGCCGTGCCGAAGGTCACCGGGATCGCGGCGGCCTTGCGCAGGTCGAAGCCATCCGGAACGGGCCAGCAGTTGCGGGCCGGGACCGAGCGCAGCTCGGCGTGGCTGCCCCAGTTGTTCACCGTGGCGACCTTCTGGCCGACCTTCACATTGGTGACCTGCTCGCCGATCTCGATGATCTCGCCAGCCGCCTGATAGCCGACCACATGCGGGTTGGTCATCAACGGCCCGCGCCAGCGGTTCAGGGTGTCGCCGCCCTCGATGGCGATGGCCTCCACACGGATAATGACGCCCTTGGGATGGCAGACCGGGTCCGGGATTTCCTCGTACTTCAGGACCTCGGGACCACCGTTCTCGTAATAGACCGCAGCCTTCATGGGCCGTCTCCCTAATGACTTAAAACAAACGTTTGACGCCAAGCCTTCCCATGACCGCGCCTCGCCCGCAAGGCGCCGGAGAGGGGCGGGCGGCTCCGCCTAGTCCGTTTGGATCATGCGGCGTCCCGCCGCAGGGGTCAGGAAGGAGGACAACACGATCTCGTCCCCCGTCCAAGGCCATCCCCCATGCGCCTCACTGCTTTCCGCCCGCTCAGGGGCCAGACCGCCCTGGCCGCCATGGCCGTCCTGGCCCTGTCCCTGCCGGCCCCCGCGCTGGGCCAGGCCGACCCCTTCGGCGCCCTCTACACCCCGGCCCCTGGCGCTACGCCGGCCAAGGACGCCTCGTCCGGCCGCACCGGCGCCACCTCGGTCAGCGGGGCCGTAGGGCGCAGCTATGCTGGCGCTGACGCCAGCGGCCGGGTCAGCCTCGCCCAGCTCGACATGATGCCGGACAATGCGCCGCCCCTGCCTGTGGCGCTGCAGGGCCACGCCACCCGCTACCTGGCGAACCGGCCGAAGATCGTCATCCCCGGCTACACCCTGGCCTTCGTGCAAGGCGCATCGGCCAGCGCCTTTGGCGGCGGCGCTGGGCTGGACACCAGCCAGCGCCGGACCCAGATCGCCACCCGTCTGGTGGGCCTCACCGATGCGATGGCCCAGGACATGGCCGACGCGGCCTATGCCGATCTGGTGGCCCAGTTGGAGGCCGCGGGCTTCGAGGTCGTCGACCTCGCGACCTTCCAGGCCTCGGAGCAGATGCGCGGCCTGGCCCGCTATGATGGCCCGGTCGGCGGCCAGGGCATCATCGACAGCCGGGCCACCAAGGCCTGGGTGGCCTATGGCCCCCGCGCCCTGCCGATCATCAAGGGCCACGCCTTCGAGACCGGCATGGGGGCGGTGGCCGCCTCGGGCGCGCTGCTGCGGTTCGGCCGCGCCAGCCGTGACCTGGACGCCATCGTTCTCTCGCCGCGGGTGCTGCTCGACTATATCGACATGGAGAGCACGGGCCGTCGCACCTACAGTGGCTCGGCCTCGGTGGACGCCGATCTGCGGTTCGGGATCAATCCCACCTCCAAGGTGGATTTCGTCTGGGGCAACAACAGCGGCGGGGCTATGCCCGGCTGGTTCACCACCAAGGGCGCCTTCACCCCGCAGCCCTTCGGCATCCTCGCCCAGACGGCCGACCGCTCGGACTCCATCGCCACCCACAACGCGCTCGTCAGCATCGGCTTCGGCTCGGTCTACCGCCAGAGCCTCGTCTATGACGCCGAGGTGTCGCCCAAGCGCTACGCCGCCCTCAGCCGCGCGGCCGTCCAGGGCTTCAACGCCGCCCTGGTGGCCGAGATTCGCAAGGCCCGCGGCCAGTGATCCTCCCCATTCCCATTCACCTCTTGGAGACCACCCTCATGAAGCGCTTGTTCTGCGCCACGGCCGCCCTGGCGCTGGCCGCCGGCGCCGCGGTCGCCCAGACCCCGGAGTCCGCGACTCTGCCCCCCGCCGCCGTCGCCGCGCCGGCCGAAAGCCTGCCGCCCGCCCCAGCCGCCGCGCCGGCGTCGCCGCTGATCGATCCCAACGTCTATCAGGTGCTGCGGCCGGGCGACCGGGCCATGAGCTGCGAGCAGATCGGGGCCGAGGCCAATACCCTCAACGCCCAGCTGATGGCCGAGCAGGCTGCAGCGGCGAAGGAGGCCCAGCGGGCCAAGCAGGGCCGGGGTCTGGCCGGCGGTCTGGCCGGCGGCGTCCTGGGCGGCGCGGCCCGCTATGGGCTGGCCCGCGGCATGGTGGGCGGGGCCTTCAGCCCCTTCGCCGCCCAGGCCCTGAGCGCGGTGGCTGATTCCAGCTCCCAGGCGGTAGGCCAGGCGATCGCCGCGGGCGGCGATGAGACGGCGGCGACCGTGTCGCCCCAACAACAGCGGATGAACCACCTTCTGGGGCTCTACCGCGAAAAGGCCTGTTAGGAGCGTCCTTACCCCTGTGGGGGCGTCGGCCGGGCTTGGGGGAGTTCCGGTCTCATCCTGACGGAGAGAGCGCAGTCCTTGGCTGCGCTCTCATTCGTTTTGGGCGCGTACGTGGACATGGCCGCTAAGGCGCCCGATCCTGGCCGAAAGACAGAAGACGGCCAGGGAGAGCGAGATGAGCAAGGCGCTGGTGTTGGGCGGCGGCGGGCCGGTGGGCATCGCCTGGGAGTCCGGCCTGATCGCAGGGCTGGCGGAGGCCGGCGTCGATCTGGGCGCCGCGGACTTCATCCTCGGGACCTCGGCGGGATCCTTTGTCGGCGCACGGCTGGCGCTCGGCGACCCGGCCGGAGAGCTGGCGGCGCCCATCCTCGCCGAGGCCGACCGCCCCCGTCAGCCGCCCGCCAAGGCCGGCGAGGCGCCCCGCCCGGCGCCCGACCTTACTCCGCTGATGAAGATGATGCAGGAGGCCCGCTCCGGCGCCCGGCCAGCCGAGGCCGTGCTGGCCGATATCGGCGCCTTTGCGCTCGCCGCCGAGACCGTGGACGAGGCGGCCTTCATCGCCTCCTTCGGGCGGTCTTTCGCCGGCCTGGCCGAGGACGCCTGGCCCGAGCGCGGCTTTGCCTGCACGGCGGTGGACGCCCTGACCGGCGCCTTCCAGCTCTGGACCAAGGAGTCCGGCGTTGGCGTCACTCGAGCCGTCGCCGCCTCCTGTTCGGTGCCCGGCGTCTATCCGCCGGTGACGCTGCAGGGCCGACGCTACGTCGACGGCGGCATGCGCTCCTCCCTCAACGCCGACATGGCCAAGGGCCATGATCTGGTGGTGCTGGTGCAGGTCCGCGGCGGCGACACCGCAGGGCCCGCGGCCGAGGCCATGGCCAGGCAACTGGACGGCGAGATCTCGGTCCTCAAGTCCTCAGGCGCGCAGGTGGTGCTGATCAGCCCCGACACGGGCAGCGCCGCGGCCATGGGGGTCAATCTGATGAACTTCGCCCGCCGACCGGACGCCGCCCGGGCCGGGCTGGAACAGGGACGCGCCGAGGCCGCCCGGATAGCGGCGGCCTGGAATTGACAATCTAGCCTTCCCCAAGGGCGCCCTTCATAGAAGGCGGGCATTGATCGCGGCCTCCCCGCCGCGCCCGCATTTTTCTCGAGGGATTTCCCATGGACGCCGCCGCGCCCGTGCGCCTGCACGATTTCGACGAAGCCCTGCCGCTCACGCCGGCCGGTCCCCGCCTGTGGGACTCCCGCATCGACAAGCGCTACTGGAACATGATCGGCCCCTGGGGCGGCTGGACCGCCGCCCTGCTGCTGAAGGCCATCCTGGCCGAAGGCGACCACGGCGGCACGCCGGTCGGACTGACCGTCAATCTGATGGGTGGGCTGGACGAAAGTCCCTTGCAGCTCTCCACCCGTCCGGCCCGCCAGGGCAAGTCGGTGGAGTTCTGGACCTCTGAGCTGCTCCAGAACGGCGCGCCGGTAGCCATGGCCATGGTGACGCTCGGTCAGCGACGCGAGACCTTCTCCACCCAGGAGGCGAGCTTCCCCGCAGACGTGAAGCGTCCCGAAGAGATCGAGAGCGTCCCCTCACGTCCGGGCTTCTTCACCGCCATGTTCGAACAGCGCCCGGCCCAGGGCTCGGCGCCCCTGCAGGAGAACCCCGACAGTCTGACCCGAAACTGGATGCGCGACCATCAGGCGAGGCCCCTGGACTATGTGCTGCTGGCGGGTCTGGCCGACGTCTTCGCCCCGCGGATCTTCTATCGCAGCGCCGAGCGGCGGCCGGCCTCGACGGTGAGCATGAGCGTCTATTTCCACGCTACGCCCGCCGAGCTGGCGGCGGTGGGCGGCGACTTCATCCTCGGCGAGGCCAAGGCCCGCCGGTTCGAGAGCGGCTTCTTCGACCAGCACGGGGCGCTCTGGTCCCGCGACGGCGTCCTGCTGGCCACCACCGAACAGCTCTGCTGGTTCAAGTAGGCGCTTCTTCACGTCATGGTCGGGCTTGACCCGACCATCCATGAACACAGGGTCAGCCAGGTGTGCATGGGCCCTCGGGCCAAGCCCGAGGGTGACGGACGTGGAAGGTGGGCCTCAAGCCTTGCGGACCTGGTCGGCGAAGTCCGGGGCCAGGCGGCCAACGGCGTTGCGGGTGTCGATGACCAGGGGCACGATCCTCGTCAGGGTCGCATAGTCCACCATGTCGTGGTCGGTGCAGATCACTGCGCAGTCGTAGGCCGCGAGGTTCGTCTCATCCCAGCCGATGGAGGCCATGCCGGCCACCTCGGGGTGCTCGCCGGTCTCAGGCGCCACAGGGATGTGGGGATCGTAATAGTCCACCTGCGCCCCGCGCTCGCGCAGCAGCCGGATCACATGCAGCGAGGGGCTCTCGCGCATGTCGTCGACATTTTTCTTATAGGCCAGGCCCACCACCAGGATGCGCGCGCCATTGACCGCCTTGCCCTCGCGGCTGGACAGGGATTCGGCCACCGCCTCCACCACCCGGCGCGGGAGGGCTGCGACCACGTCGCCGGCCAGCTCGATGAACCGGGTCGCCTCACCGTGGGCCCGGGCCTTCCAGGTCAGGTAGAAGGGGTCGATGGCGATGCAGTGCCCGCCCAGGCCCGGTCCAGGATAGAAGGGCATGTAGCCGAAAGGCTTGGTCTTGGCCGCATCGATCACCTCCCAGATGTCGATGTCCATGCTCTCGAAGACGACCTTCAGCTCGTTGACGAGCGCGATATTGACCAGACGGAAGATGTTCTCGGTCAGCTTGACCGCCTCGGCGGTCTTCAGGTCGCTGACCGGCACCACCTGGGTCAGAGGCGAATAGACCGCGATGGCCATCCGGCGCTCGGCGTCGGTATCGGCGCCGACCACCTTGGGGATGGTGGTCGCCCCGAAGTCGATATTGCCGGGGTCTTCCCGCTCGGGACTGTAGGCGATGGCGAAGTCGATCCCGGACTTCAGGCCCGTAGCCTGCTCCAGGATCGGGCGGATCAGTTCCTCGCTGGTGCCGGGATAGGTGGTGGATTCCAGCACCACCAGCTGGCCGCGGCGAAGATGGCGCGAAATGGTCCTGGCGCAGTCGGCCACATAGGAGAGGTCGGGCTCCCGATGGACGTTCAGCGGGGTGGGCACGCACATAAGCAGGGCGTCGGCGTCGGCCAGGCGCGCCTCGTCGGAGGTGGCCTCCAGGCGGCCGGTGGCGCCCATGGCCGCGACCCGGTCGTCGGAGATGTGCTTGATATAGCTGCGGCCGTCCCGCAGGGCGGCGATCTTGGCGGCGTCCGGGTCATAGGCCAGAACGCGAAACCCCTTGCCGAGGAAGCCCTCGGTCAAAGGCAGGCCCACATAGCCCAGCCCGATGACGCCGATCACCAGGTCCCGGGACTCGGCGCGCGCCTCGAACTCGACGGCCATTTGATCCGACATCGGATGATCGCCGCTGGCGTTCATGTGTTGCGACCGGCGAAGGCCCGGATGGCGGCGATGATCTGATCCTGCACGTCGGCCTCCAGATAGGGGTGCATGGGCAGGCTGATGACCCGCTCCGCCGCCGCCATGGTCGCGGGCAAACCACCCGGCCCCACAGGATAGCCCGAATAGACCCCCTGCTTGTGAATCGGGATCGGATAATAGACGGCGGTGGGGATCTCGGCGGCCTTCAGATGGGCGGCCAGGCCGTCGCGGTCGTCGGTCTCGATGGTGTACTGGGCCCAGACGGACATCCCGCCGTCGATCACTGCGGGCGTGCGCACCACGTCGGAGAGCCCCTCGGCGTAGCGATCG
Organism: Phenylobacterium sp.; assembly: GCF_030693405.1. GTDB lineage: Bacteria > Pseudomonadota > Alphaproteobacteria > Caulobacterales > Caulobacteraceae > Phenylobacterium. Next base: position 19,364 of record NZ_JAUYAW010000022.1, on the reverse strand, counting down.
GCCACCCGGTTCCGCGCCTCGATCTCGTCGGCGAAGATGCCGAGCTTCTGTAAGAGGACGGCGGCCTGGATCGTGTCCATGCGGGCGTTCATGCCGATGCGCATATTCAGATATTTGGGATCGTGGTCGAAGGTGCGGCCCTCGAGGTCCGACTTCACCGCCTGGCCATGGACCCGCAGGGAGACCAGCAGGTCGTGCAGCCGCGTGTCCTTGCTGAGCACCGCCCCGCCGTCGCCATAGCAGCCCAGCGGCTTGGCCGGGAAGAAGCTGGTGGTGGCCACATCGGCCCAGCGCAGGGGGTGATGGCCCTCCAGGGTGCAGCCGAAGCCTTGCGCGGAATCGGCGATGAGCTTCAGCCCGTGCTTTTGGCAGACCGCGCTAATGGCGGGATAGTCAGCGGGCTGGCCAAACAGGTCGACCGCGATCACCGCACGGGGGGTCAGCTTGCCTTCGGCCTTCACCGCGGCGATGGCCGCGTCCAGGTGGGCGGCGTCCATATTGTAGGTGTCGGGCAGGATGTCGACAAAGACCGGCGAAGCGCCGACCAGGGGCACGACCTCTGCGGTGGCCGCGAATGTGAAGGACGGACAGAAGACGGCGTCGCCCGGCCCGATCCCCCAGGCCATCAGCGGCAGCATCAGGGCCTCGGTTCCCGATCCGCAGGACAGCACATGCGGCGCCTGGCCAAATTCGGCGAGGGCGGATTCCAGCTGGCCGATCTGCGGGCCCATGACATAGGCGCCCGAGCGCACCACCTCGAGGATGGCGGCCTCCAGGGGCTCGCCGAGGCGCTGGCGCTGGGCCTGCAGGTCAATGAACGGAATCGGCATGGCGGACACTCGCGGGTCTTTAAGGTCGCGGTACATGCCACGGCCCCGGAGGTCACGCCAAACACGGATGTTTTCGCAAGATTTCGCCGCGCCGGAACCGATCCCGGCGCGGCGCTGCGATCAGATCTGCCGGGCGCGGCCTTCCCAGTAGGGGGCGCGGACCTTGTTGCGCTGGATCTTGCCGGCCTCGCTGCGCGGCAGCTCAGTGACGAAGTCCAGACTGCGGGGAACCTTGAAGCCCGGCAGGGCCTTGCGGGCGAAGTCGAGGATTTCGTGGGCCAGCTGGTCGCTGGGCTCGTAGCCCTCGTTGAGCATGATGACCGCCTTCACCTGCTCGCCCCACTCGGCGTGCGGGATGCCGACGGTGGACGAGTCGGCCACGGCCGGGTGCTTGATCAGCTCGTTGTCGATCTCCTGCGGGTAGATGTTCACCCCGCCGGAGATGATGGTCTCGGCGCTGCGGCCGGTGAGGAACAGATAGTCGTCCTCATCGAAATAGCCGACATCGCCCATGGTGAAGAAGTCCCCGACCCGGGAGGCCTGGGTCTTGGCTTCGTCCTTGTAGTACTGGAAGCCGCCGCCGGGGGGCAGCTGGTGGTAGATGGTGCCGGGCACGCCGTTGGGGCAGTCATTGCCCTGCTCGTCGATGATGCGGACCTGAAGCATGGCCGGACGCTTGCCGACGCTGCCAGGCTTCTTCAGCCATTCGTCGGAATTGATGGTGAAGCCCGCGCCGCCTTCGGAGCCGGCATAGTATTCGCTGAGCACCGGGCCGAACCACTCGATCATGGCCTGCTTGACCTCGGGCGGGCAGGGCGCCGCGCCGTGGACGATGTAGCGGACGTGGTTGACCGGGTACTTGGCTTTCACCTCGGCCGGCAGGTCCAGCAGGCGCTGGAACATGATCGGCACCATGTGCAGGTGGGTGACCTTCTGCTCGCTGATGGTGCGCAGGACCTGCTCTGAATCCCACTTGTCCATGAAGATCAGGGTCGAGCCAGTGCCCATGGCTGCCCGCACGTCAAAGGCCAGCGGGGCGGCGTGATAGGCGGGGCCTGCGCAGAGCTGGATCGAGGTGTCGTCATAGCCACGGCCGGCCAGGATGCTCACCGGCGTGACGACCGGGGTGGGCCGATAGACGCCCTTGGGCCGCCCGGTGGTGCCCGAGGTGTACATCATCTGGTTGCCCAGGACCGGGTCTGCGATATCGGAGCCGTCCAGGGGAACCAGGGCGGTGTCATAGTCGACGAAGCCGTCGATATCCCCGCCCACAGACAGCTTCAGCGTCAGGTGCGGGCAGTGGGTCGCGGCCTCGCCGATCACAGCGACACGGACGTCGCCGACCAGGACCTTGGCCTCGCAGTCATTGATGATGTAGGCGATTTCGTCGGCGTTGAGGTGCCAGTTGACCGGGGTGATGCGCACGCCGGCGCGCATGGTGGCGGCGAGGACTTCGATGAACTCGACCCGGTTTGAGCAGACCAGCGCCAGGCTGTCGCCGGGCTGAACCCCATGCTGACGGAAGAGGCGAGCCAGACGGTTGGCGTTGGCGTTGACCTCGGCGAAGGTCCGCGACTTGCCATAGGCGTCGATGACAGCGGGCTTGTCGGGCTGGACGTCGGCCCAGACGGCCATGGTCATGCCGGTGACAGCCGCCTGGTCGAGCCGTTCTTCCAGGCCCACGCGCTCTTTCAAATCTTCCATCAAATTCCTCCCGGCGCCTGCTGACCGGGGTGCCGGGCGCAGGGCGCGTCTGATTATCGTTGGGGGACGGCGTGGGTCCGGAGGGATCAGACGCAATATGCCTGACCGCCGCCCGGGCCGCCCTTGGGCCGCACAATGACAGCGGAATTCCGCAACGACAACGGCCGCCCGATCCGAACAGAGGCCGGATCAGGCGGCCGTGGGGAGGCGCGCTGGGCCTTAGAAGGTGCGTTCAGCCCAGCGGGTGACGAAGTAGCCGGCGGTGGCCGAGGCGCCGGTCAGAACCGTACCCCAGGCGATGTCGGCCAGCGTGATGTGCGTGGCCCAGACCTTCAGGGTGGCCTGGTTGGTCAGGTCGTAGGTGGCGTAGCAGAGGAAGCCCAGTATGGCGCCGGTGGTCAGCGCCTGGGTCCATCCGCCGTCCCGCACCGCCGGACTGACCGCCAGGATCATGATCCCGGCGATGTAGATCAGATAGAAGGCGATGGCCGGTCCGAGGGCGAACTGGTCGGCCAGCACTTCGTCCAGGGTCGGTCGATAGAGCTTGGGGCCTACCGTGGTCAGCCAGACCGCGTCGATGATGGCGAAGGCCAGGCCTGTGCCGAGGTAGCCGATGAGGTATTTCAGCATGGGATCCTATTCCTTCAGGGGACCGGCTTGAGACGGTAGTGGCTGACGCCCCACTCCTCGCCGGCACGGTGGCCGAACAGACCCGCCGTCGCCAGGAAGAACAGCCGCCAGCGCCGCCGCCAAAGGGGGGCCGTGTCGCCATAGACCTCCCGCAGAACGCTACGGATGGCCGCGTCGTTGCGGTCGAAATTGGCCAGCCAGTCGAGCGCGGTGCGCTCGTAGTGGCGCCCCGACCATCGCCAGTCGGCCTCCACCTCGAAGAGGTCCGGGAACTGCGCCATCAGGCCGTGGCTCGGCATGACGCCGCCAGAGAAGAAGTGCTGGCCGATCCAGTCGGACTCGTCGTCCACATCAAACCGGTAGGGGGTGGTGCGGTGGGTGAAGACGTGGATGAAGGCCCGGCCATCGGGCTTCAGCCAGCCGCGAACCTGGCCAAGCAGGGCGCGCCAGTTGGCCATGTGCTCGAACATCTCCACCGAGACCACGCGGTCGAATCGCCCCGGCGCTTCGAAGGTGTTCATGTCGGCGGTGAGCACTGTCACATTGGTCAGGCCCGCGGCCCTGGCCTGTTCCCGGATATAGGCCCCCTGGCTCGCGGAGTTAGACACAGCGGTGATCTTCGCGCCCGGCAGGGCGCGGGCCATCCACAGGGTCAGAGATCCCCAGCCACAGCCCAGCTCCAGGATCTCCTGCCCGTCAGCCAGACCGGCGTGCTCGGCGGTTTCGGAAAGCGCGTTCTCCTCGGCGGCGGCCAGATCCTCGACGCCGGGATCATAGAGGCTGCTGGAGTATTTCAGCTGCGGGCCCAGCACCTTCTGGAAGAAGGCCGCCGGCAGCTCATAGTGCTGCTCATTGGCCGCGGTGGTGTGTTCGGCGATCGGGCGCACGGCCATCTCCCGGGCGAAGGCGGCCTCGGCTTCGGGGCCGGCCTTGCCCAGTTGCCGCCGGGCGTTGGCCACCAGCAGCTCAATGGCGGCCCGACGCATGAGGTCGGGCGCCGGCGCCCCTTCAAAGGCCTGGATGGCCGAACCGATAAAGCTCATGGAGGCGGCGTTCCTTCTTACGTGACGCATGCGGGTCGACGGATGTTCTGATGTCCGACAGTCTGGTTACGCGAGTCTGGAGGGTTCGGATGCGTCGGCCTGGCTGCATCCGGCCGCGCACTCGCCCCGTACAGCTTGAGGTCGGCGCCGGTGGGGCGGCGGTCTGACCAATCCTCATAGCTAAGGAGTTCCCGTGGGCGCAGACAACAGTTCCAGGCCGTTGCGGATCGCCGTGATCGGCGCCGGAGTCGCGGGTCTTTCGGCGGCCTGGCTGCTCAGCACGCGCCATCATGTCACCCTGTTCGAGGGCGACGGCCGCCTGGGGGGCCACGCCAACACGGTCGAGGCGCCAGGGGGACCGGACGGGATCGTGCCGGTGGACACCGGCTTCATCGTCTATAACGAGGACAACTATCCGAACTTCACCGCCCTGCTGAAGCACCTCGGCGTGCCCACCCTCGATGCGGACATGGCGCTCAGCGTCTCCCTGGACGATGGGGCGTTCGAGTACTCATCCCAAGCCCTGTTCGCCCAGCTGGGCAATCTGTTCAGCCCCCGCTACTGGCGGATGCTAAGGGACGTGACCCGCTTCTATCGCCAGGCGCCGCGGGACCTTGAGGCGCTTGAGGCGCCGCTCACCAGCCTCGACGACTATCTGCGCGACAAGGGTTACAGCCAGGCCTTCCGGGACGACCATCTGCTGCCCCAGGCTGCGGCCATCTGGTCGACGCCGCTCGGCGCCATCGGCGCCTATCCCGCCGCTGCTCTGATCCGCTTCTTCCAGAACCACGGCATGATGAGCATCTTCGGCCGCGGCCTCTGGCGCACGGTGGAAGGCGGCAGCCGCACCTATGTGTCGCGTCTGGCCGCAGCCTTTCAGGGCGAGGCGCGCACCGGCGTCCGCGTAGTCGGGGTCCGGCGCGAGGCCGGCGGCGTTGATCTGCGCCTGGCCAACGGTCAGGTCGAGCGGTTCGACGAGGTGGTGATCGCCACCCACGGCGACCAGGCGCTGGCTCTGCTGGAAGATCCCGGCGCGGAGGAGACCCGCCTGCTCTCGGCCTTCCGCTACAGCCGCAATCTGACGGTCCTGCACACCGATCGCGCCCTGATGCCCCGCCGCCGGGCCGCCTGGACCAGCTGGAACCATCTGGGTCGTCGGGGTTCGGCCGAGGAGGGCTGCGTCACCTACTGGATGAACAAGCTGCAGAGCCTGCCGGCCCAACCGGAGCTGTTCGTCACCCTCAACCCCAACCGGGAGATCGCGCCGGAGGCGGTGATCCGCACCGAGGTCTACGAGCACCCCCTGTTCGACGCCGGCGCCCTGGCCGCCCAGGATGAGCTCTGGTCCCTGCAGGGCGCCAACCGCACCTGGTTCTGCGGCTCCTATTTCGGCCACGGCTTCCATGAGGACGGGCTGCAGTCGGGCCTGGCGGTGGCCGAGCAGCTCGGCGGGGTGCGCCGCCCCTGGTCGGTGGAGGGCGAGTCGGGGCGCATCCGCCTGCGTCCGGCCCTGACGCCTGCGCCCGCCGAGGCCGCCGCGTGAGCCCTCCAGCCTCGGGCCTCTATCCGGGGCTGGTCCTGCACGCCCGCACGCGGCCCAGGGCGCACGCCCTGCGCTACCGCATCTTCATGCTGCTGGTGGACCTGGACGAGGGACCAGGCCTCGCCCGGGGTCTTCGGCTGTTCGGCTTCGACAGCCCCGGTCTGTTCAGCTTTCACAGTCGCGACCACGGGGACGGCTCGCCCCGCCCGCTCAAGGCCCAGGTGGAGGCCCATCTCCAGGCCGCGGGGCTGGAGACCGGCGGACCCGTCCGCCTGCTCTGCATGCCCCGGGTGCTGGGGGGCGTGTTCAACCCCTTGAGCGTGTATTTCTGTCACCGCGCCGATGGGGCGCTCAGCGCCATCCTCTATGAGGTCAACAACACATTCGGCGACCGGCACAGCTATCTGATCCCCGCCCCGGACACCCGGCCAGGCGAGGTGGTCCGCCAGGCCGTCGACAAGGGCTTCTATGTCTCCCCCTTCATGGACATGGACCTGACCTACGCCTTCACCCTCCGCCCCCCCGGCGAGAAGGTCGCCGTCAGCATCGAGGTGTCTGACGGGGAGGGCGCCCTGCTCTCGGCCAGTTTCGCCGGGACCCGCCGCCCCTTGACCGACCGCGCCCTCCTTTCGGCTTGGCTCGCTCATCCCTGGATGACCCTGGGCGTCATGGGCGCCATCCACTGGGAGGCCCTGAAGATCTGGCTGAAGGGCGAACGGCTGCGGCCGCGGCCGACCCCGCCCATCATGCCGGTGACCGTGGCGCCAAAGGCGGAGCCCCTGCCGGCCTGAGGCCAAGGTTGTCTGGTCGATCGGCGCCCCGAGGCGCGGACGGATGTCACGCAGACGGACTATTTGGCGGCGGCGTCAAAAGACGGTGGCGCGACCCCTGGTGGCGCCGCATGATGGCGTCATACCAAGATTGGACATTTTCAGATGAGTGATTCACGCCCCTCCCCCAGGGATGCGGCGGCGGATTCTGTGTCGATTGACGTCTCGGCTATGCCCCGGGTCCTGCGCAGAATCATGGGGCTGGCCCTGCGCTATCCGGGCCTGGTGGCCCTGGCTGTCGGCTGCTCCATCGGCGCGGCCCTGTTCAGCCTGACCCTGCCGCGGCTGTTTGGCCAGGCGGTGGACCAGGCCCATCTGCTGCTGGCCAGCGAGAACGCCAGCGTCGATGAGGTTCAGCGCGCCCTGATGACCACCGCCCTGCTGGTGCTGGGGGCGGCCAGCCTGCGCGGCCTGCTTACCGGCTATGGCGGCTATGTGGCCGAAAAGGTCAGCCAGCTTGTGGCCTATGACCTGCGGCTCGCCTTTTTTCAGCAGCTTCAGCGCCTGTCCTTCGGCTTCCACGACAAGATCCACTCCGGCGACCTGGTGACCCGGGGCATGCTGGACCTGGAGGGGACGCGAGCCTTCATCCAGGGCGGGATGATGCAGACCCTGACGCTCGTCATGCTGCTGTCGGTCTCGGCCTTCATGATGTTCTCCACCGACGTGACCATGGCCTTCCTGGCGCTGGCCTTCGTGCCGATCGCCGGCTGGTTCCTGGCGCGGATGGGCTTTCTGCTGCGGGTGACCTGGCTGCGGGTCCAGCAGCTGATGTCGGTCCTGACGCTGACCATGGAGGAGAACCTCCAGGGCATCCGGGTGGTGCGCGCCTTCTCGGCCAAGGCCTTCGAGATGGCCAAATTCGACGTCGCCGCCGACAACGCCCTGCAGTATTCGTTCAAGCGCATTACCCTGCGCTTCCGCGCCATCACCGCCATGACGCTCAGCTATTACGGCTCCATGGCCCTGCTGCTCTGGTATGGCGGCCATCAGGTGATCGCCGGCGCCATGTCGGTGGGCCGGCTCACCGAATTCCTCACCTACATGACCCTGTTGCAGGCCCCGATCCGGCAGATCGCCATGATCTTCGCCTCGGCTGCGCGGGCCACCTCGTCCGGCGGCCGGGTGTTTGAGGTGCTCGACCTGGAGCCCGAGATCGCCGATGCGCCCGGCGCCCAGCGGCTGGCGCCGACCCAAGGGATCCTGCGCTTCGAGCATGTGGACTTTTCCTATGACGAGGGCCGCCCGGTGCTCAGCGATGTCAGCTTCGAGGTCCGGCCCGGCCAGACCCTGGGCGTCGTCGGCGCGCCGGGCAGCGGCAAGTCGACCATCGCCAACCTGATCCCCCGCTTCTACGACGTCACTGGCGGCAGGATCACCATCGATGGCCAGGACATCCGCGAGGTCAGCCTGGCCTCCCTGCGGGAATATATCGGCCTGGTGCAGCAGGAGGCCTTCCTGTTCGACACCACGGTCACCAACAACGTCGCCTATGCCGATCCCTGGGCCGAGGAGGACCGCATCGTCGGCGCCGCCCGCACCGCCCAGCTGCACGACTATATCGCCGGCCTACCCAGCGGCTACACGACCCGGGTGGGCGAGCGGGGCGTGGCCCTGTCCGGCGGCCAGCGCCAGCGGATGTCTATCGCCCGCGGCGTGGTGCCGGGCCCTGGCGTCATCATCTTCGATGACTCCACCGCCGCCATCGACGCGGTCACCGAGCGCAAGGTCCGCGACGCCCTGGCCAGCGCCACCAAGGCCAAGGCCACGGTGATCATCGCCCACCGCCTGTCTTCACTGATGCATGCCGACCAGATCATCGTGCTGGACGAGGGCCGTGTGGTGGAGCGCGGCGACCACCAGAGCCTGGTGGCGGCCGGCGGCGTCTATGCTGAGCTCTATGCCCTGCAGACCCGCGCCGACGGGGGTGGATTATCCGAGGACCTGCCGCCGGATTTACCGGCCGAGGCGCCTGCCTCCAGTCAGACTGAAGGGGTGCGGGCATGAGCGATTTCGTCTTCGACCGTGGGAATGACGTCGCCTCCCAGACGCCCCGGAAGGCCAGGGCCACCCTCGGCAGCGACGACGCTGAGGAGATCTTCGCTTCGATCAATCCGAAAATCCTCGGCCGCTTCGTCCACTATCTGAAGCCGCACAAGGCCTTCGTCATCGGCGCACAGATTTCCGTGCTGATTTCGGCGGCCACGGCCATCGCCATCCCCTACATGATCGGCCAGGCGGTGAACGCCGCGGTCGGCGGCGGCGACGACGACCGCCTGGACACCATCATCGCCATCTTCGTCGGCGTGGTGATCCTGAATGCGGCCGCCTTCTTCCTCGAACAGTGGATGAGTTCGCGGCTGGCCCAGCGGGTCATCTTCGACGTCCGCCGTTCCATGTTCAGCCACTTCCAGGACGTGTCCCTGTCCTTCATGGACAAGACCCATGTGGGCCGGATCATGGCCAGGCTGCAGGGCGACGTGAACGCCCTGCAGGAGTTCCTGGAGAGCACCACCGGCGCGGTCGGCGACATCGCCCTGCTGATCGGCATCACGGTCGCCCTGCTCAGCATGGACCTGCAGCTGGGCCTGCTGACCCTCACCGTGATCCCGGCCCTGATCGTGGTCCGGGCCATCTGGCTGCCCTTCTCCAAGAAGACCTTCCGCGAGGCCCGTGACGCCTCGTCCACCGCCAACAGCGCGCTGGCCGAGAACATCCAAGGCGTCCGCACGGTCCAGGAGAGCCGTCGCGAGGCGATGAACTTCAAGCTCTATGAGGAGAAGGCCCGGGAGAACATGACCGCCCAGAACGGTTCGGCGGCCATGACCCAGGTGATGGTCCCCACGGTCGACGTCCTGACCGGCCTGGCCATGGGCATCGTCATCGTGGTCGGCGGTAACGCCGTCCTGGGCGGACGCCTGGATGTGGGAGTCATGGTCGCCTTCATCTTCTATGTGCAGCGCTTCTTCGATCCGGTCCGCATGCTGTCCATGCAGTACACCATCATGCAGAGGGCCATGGCGGCCGGTCATCGCATCTTCGAGGTGCTGGATGTGCCGGTGACCATCGTCGATAAGGTAGGCGCAGAGCCCCTGGCCGACTTCGAGCCGACGGTGGAATTCCGCGATGTCACGTTCGGGTATGACCCGGCCAGGCCGGTCCTGCACAATGTGAGCTTCGAGGTGCAGCCCCGCCAGGTGGTCGCTCTGGTCGGCCCCACGGGCTCGGGCAAGACCAGCATCATTGCGCTCGCCCACCGCTTCTATGAGGTGGACCAGGGCCAGGTGCTGATCGGCGGCCGCGACGTGCGCGACGTGACCCTGGAGTCGCTCGGCCGCAATATCGGCATGGTGCTGCAGGAGCCCTTCCTGTTCAGCGGCACCATCGAGGAGAACATCCGTTACAACACCGAAGGCGCCACCCGGGAGGACGTGATCTCGGCGGCCAAGTCGGTCTCGGCCCACGACTTCATCATGCGTCTGCCCGAGGGCTACGACACCCAGCTCGGCCAGCGAGGGCGCAACATTTCGCTGGGCCAGCGGCAGCTGTTGTCCTTCGCCCGCGCCCTGGTCGCCGACCCGCAGATCCTGATCCTCGATGAGGCCACGGCCAATATCGACTCCTTCACCGAACAGGCGATCCAGAAGGCGCTGAAGGTGCTGTTCGCAGGGCGCACTTGCATCGTCATCGCCCACCGGCTGGCCACCATCCGCGACGCCGACAAGATCATCGTCCTGCAGCAGGGCCACATCCTGGAGCAGGGACCCCATGACGTGCTGATGGCCAACCAGGGGCTCTATTCCCGGCTCTACACCTCGGCCCACGCCTCCTTCGACGACGCCCAGGTGGCGGCCACCGGCGATGCGGAGTTCGCCACGCGAACCTGAGGGCGGATGCTCAGGCGACCGGCTTGGCCTCTGGGGCCACGCCGGGACCTTGCCGCGCCTCCACGTCGCGGGCGGTGACGGGTTCGCCGCATTCGGAACAGACCTGCACGGCGTGGAAGTCGCAGCCGCATCCCTTGTGCCGGCGCAGGATCGGGGGGCCGGCTTCACCCGCATAGTAGCGGTCGCCCCAGTCGACGATGGCCATGATCACCGGATGCAGGTCGAGACCCTTGTCGGTCAGGCGGTACTCGTGGCGGACCGGCCGGTCCTGATAGGGGCGGCGCTCCAGCACGCCCTCGGCCACCAGCAGGTTGAGCCGCTCGGTGACGATGCTACGGGAAATGCCGAGCCTGGCCTGGAAGGCCTCGAAGCGGCGGACGCCCAAGAAGATGTCGCGCAGGATCATCAGGGTCCAGCGGTCGCCGATCACCGCCAGGGACCGGGCCACCGAACAGGGCTCCTGCGCCAGATCATCCCACTTCATCGCCTGTGCCTCCTACTGCCTGGCGATCATGCGATTGACTCCGTTCGAATTCAATACGAACGTAAGTTCGGATTTTGAACGGAGATCGTCATGGCTGACCAACCGAAGGGCGCCTGCGTGGTCATCGGCGCTGGGGACGGGGTCGGCGGCGCCATCGCCAAGGCCTTCGCCGCCGAGGGCCTCGTCGCCTGCGTGACCCGCCGCCCCCGCCATGAGGACCAGCTTCAGGCCCTGGCCGATGAGATCATCGCCGCTGGCGGCCAGGCTCGCGCCTATGGGGTCGACGCCCGGGAGGAGGGGGAGATCGCCGCCCTGTTCGACCGCATCGAGGCCGAGGTCGGCCCGATCGAGGTGGTGGTGTTCAATATCGGAGCCAATGTCCGCTTCCCGATCCTGGAGACCACCAGCCGGGTCTTCACCAAGGTCTGGGAGATGGCCTGTTTCGCGGGCTTCCTCACCGGCCGCGAGGCTGCCCGGGTGATGTCGCCCCGGGGGCGTGGGACGATCCTGTTCACCGGCGCCACGGCCTCGGTGCGGGGGCGCGAGGGATTCGCCGCCTTCGCCGCCGCCAAGCACGGTCTGCGCGCCATCGCCCAGAGTCTGGCCCGGGAGCTGGGACCTCAGGGGATTCATGTGGCCCACATCGTAGTGGACGGGGCCATCGACGGCGTCTTCAGCCGCGCCAACATGCCCGACATCGAGCAGCGTCTGGCCGAAGATCGTGTGCTCAAGCCCGCTGACATCGCCGCTACCTATGTGGCCCTGCACCGCCAGGCGCGCTCAGCCTGGACCCACGAGCTTGATATTCGTCCGTGGACGGAGAACTGGTGAGCAAGGAGAAACGCCCGATGGCCGCCACCGTGGAATTCCTGTTCGATTTCGGCAGTCCCAACGCCTACCTTTCCTGGAAGGCCCTTGGGCCGATCCTGGCGCGCACCGGCGCGCAGGTGGAGGTGAGGCCCGTCCTGCTGGGCGGCCTCTTCAAGCTGACCAACAACCGCTCGCCCATGGAGGCGTTTGGCGAGATCAAGGGCAAGCTCGCCTATGAGAACCTGGAGACAAGGCGCTTCGTCGCGCGCCACGGGCTCACCGCCTTCCAGATGAACCCGCACTTTCCGGTCAATACCCTGCTGATCATGCGCGGCCTGGTCGCCGCCCGGCGGGCCGGGGTGACCGAGGCCTATATGGAGGCCGTGCTGGCCGCCATGTGGGAGCAGGGGCGCAAGATGGACGATCCCGCCGTGGTCGCCGAGGTGCTCTCGGCTGCGGGCCTGGACGCCCAGGGTCTGCTGGAGGCGACGCAGGCTCCCGAGGTCAAAGCCGAGCTGATGGCCGCGACCGAGGCTGCCGCCGCCCGGGGCGCCTTCGGCATCCCCACCTTCTTCGTGGGCGAGGAGATGTTCTTCGGCAAGGACCGCCTGGACCAGGTGGAGGAGGCGCTCAGCGCTTGAGGCTCGCTGCGCCCCATTGCGTCAGGTCAAGGCGAGGGCCACATTCGCGCCGAAACTGCGCCATCACCGCTTTGGAGCGCCCCGCCTTGTCCAGACTGATCACCCGCCTCGCCCGCGCCGCCGTCCTGATCGTCGTTCCGCTGGCGCTTGCCGGCTGCGGCATCAACACCATTCCCACCAAGGATGAGCGGGCCAAGGCCGCCTGGGCTGAGGTGCAGAACCAGTATCAGCGCCGTTCGGACCTGATCCCCAACCTGGTCTCCACCGTCCAGGGCTTCGCCGCCCAGGAGCGGGAGGTCCTGGTGGCCGTCACCGAGGCCCGCGCCTCGGCCACCCAGGTGCAGGTCAATGCCGACACCATCACTGACCCGGCCCAGTTCCAGCGCTTCGCCGAGGCCCAGAACCAGCTGTCAGGCGTGCTGGGCCGGCTGATGATGATCCAGGAGCGCTATCCGGAGCTGAAGTCCAACCAGAACTTCCTGGCCCTGCAGAGCCAGCTTGAAGGCACCGAAAACCGCATCGCCATCGCCCGGCGCGACTACAATGAGGCCGTGCGCGACTACAATACCGAGATCCGCACCTTCCCCGGCGCCATCTGGGCCAACACGGTCCATGGCTGGGCCGAGCCCATGCAGACCTTCGAAGCCTCGGCCTCGGCCCAGACCGCGCCGACGGTCAGCTTCGATCAGCCGGCGGCCGCGCCTCCGCCGGCGCCTGCGCCTCTCCCGGCCCCTGCGCCCGCCGCTGAGCCCGCGCCGGCCCAATGAAGTCGCTTGGCGCGCTCTGCGCCCTGGCCTTTGGTCTCGTCCTGGCGCTCGCCGGGACGGGACACGCCCAGACCGCGCCCAGCTTTCCGGAGCTGACCGGCCGTGTGGTCGATGGCGCGAACATGCTCTCGCCGCAGACCGAGGCCCAGCTCACTGATCAGCTCGCCGCCCTGGAGGCCGCCAGCGGCCGTCAGCTGGTGGTGGTCACCCTGGCCGACCTGCAGGGCTATGAGATCGAGGACTTCGGCTATCAGCTCGGCCGCCACTGGGGGATCGGCGAGGCCGAGACCGACTCCGGCGCCCTGTTCATCGTCGCCCCCAACCAGCGCAAGGTCCGCATCGAGGTCGGCTACGGCCTGGAGCCGATCCTCACCGACGCGCTCTCCTCCACCATCCTGCAGGCTGTGGTCCTGCCGCAGTTTCGCGAAGGCGAGATGGAGGCCGGCGTCATCGCCGGAACCCAGGCCATCATCGACCAGCTGGCCCTGCCGGAGGACGAGGCCCTGGCCCGCGCGCAGGCGGCGGCGCAGACCGCCCAGGGCGAGGAGGGGCTGATCGCCCCGATCATCTTTGTCCTGTTCATCGTGCTCTGGATCATCGGCGGCTTCATGGGCGCCTTCGGGCGGGGTCGCGGACGCCGCGGCCGGGGCTCCAGCCTCTGGTGGCTCCTGCCCCTGCTGATCTCAAGCAGCAGCGGTCGCGGCGGAGGCGGCGGCTTCGGAGGCGGGGGCGGCTTTGGCGGCGGAGGCTTCTCCGGCGGCGGCGGCGGCGGCTTCGGCGGCGGCGGATCCTCGGGGAGCTGGTGAGATGCTGAACGATCAGGAAACCCAGGCGGTCAAGGCCGCCGTCCGCGCCGCCGAGACCCGCACCCGCGGCGAGCTCTATTGCGTCATCGCTGAGGAGTCCTCGGACTATCGCGAGACCCCCTTCCTGTGGGCCGGGCTGACGGCGCTCGCCGCCCCGGCCATCCTGCTGCTGGCCGGCGTCCAGGTCTCGGTGCCTGACGCCTTCGCCCCCTGGACGGCGGCCCAGGCCGGGGCTGCGGCCGAAATGGCCGTGCGCGGCGCCCTGACCACCACGCTCGTGCTGCAGGCGGTGCTGTTCATCCTCGTGGCCGTCGTCGGGTCTCTGGGTCCCGTTCGCCGCTTCATGACGCCCCGCAGCGTCAAGCTCGACCGCTCGCGCCGTCACGCCCAGGAGCTGTTCCTGGCCCGCAACCTGCACCAGACCCGCGAGCGGACCGGCGTCCTGATCTTCGTCTCCCTGGCCGAACACGCCGCCGAACTGATCGCCGATGAGGGCATCGCCGCGGTGGTGGACCAGAAGCGCTGGGACGACGCCATCGCCGCCCTGGTGGCCGGGGCCAAGGCCGGGCGCACGGCCGACGGCCTGGTGGCCGCCGTCACCCAGGTGGGCGACATCCTGGCCGAGCACTTCCCCGCCGACCCCACCGACAACCCCAACGAGCTGCCGGACGCGGTGATCCTGATCCCTCGGCTCTGAAGCGCGTTCCGATAAGCTGGAGCCGGTTATCGGATGATACGCGCGCTGGGCTAGGGCTCAGTTCGAACAGACGTTTACCTACAGGCCCGGCGCCCGTACTCTCGGTATCTGAGGAAACCAGAACAGGGGAACGGGCATGGCCTACCAGCTCAACGTCAACGGCAAGGCGATGACCGCCGATGTCGAGCCCGACACCCCGCTGCTGTGGGTGCTGCGCGACACCCTCGGCTTGGTGGGGACCAAGTTCGGCTGCGGGATCGCCCAGTGCGGCGCCTGCACGGTCCATGCCGACGGCGCCCCGATCCGCGCCTGCATGACCCCCATCGAGGCCATCGGCGACGCCAAGATCACCACCATCGAGGGCGCCAGCGCGCTTGAGGTCGGCGCCCGGGTCCAGAAGGCCTGGAGTGAGCTGGACGTGGCCCAGTGCGGCTACTGCCAGCCCGGCCAGATCATGTCGGCCACCGCGCTTCTGTCCCAGAACCCCAGCCCCACCGACGACGATATCGACGCGGCCATGGCCGGGAACATCTGCCGTTGCGCCACCTATGTTCGCATCCGCGCCGCCATCAAGCGCGCCGCCGGCCAGGAGGCCTGAAGACCATGGGCATCGTTCAGAACATCACTCAGGGCTTCTCCCCCTCCCGCCGGGCCGTGCTGGCCGGCGGCGGCGCCGGCGGCCTGATCCTGGCCTTCAGCTTCGCCGGCAAGGGCGCGGCCGCCGACGGTCTCGCCAAGCTCAACGCCTATGTGCAGATCGCCCCGGACGGCATCGTCACCATCGTCTCGAAGAACCCGGAGATCGGCCAGGGCATCAAGACCTCCCTGCCCATGCTGATCGCCGAGGAGCTGGACGTGGACTGGGCCAATGTCCGCACCGTCCAGGCCGGCAATGACCCGGTCGCCTATGGCCGTCAGTTCGCCGGCGGCTCCATGGCCACCCCCCTGCACTGGGACCAGCTGCGCCAGGTGGGCGCCGCCGGCCGGGCCATGCTGATCTCCGCCGCCGCCGCCGACTGGGGCGTGGACGCCGCCAGCCTGACCACTGAGCCCGGCATCGTGGTTCATGCCGCCAGCCGCCGCCGCGCAACCTATGGGTCGCTGGCCGCCAAGGCCGCCGTCCAGACCGCGCCGGAGTTGTCGAGCCTGAAGCTCAAGGACGCGGCGAACTACCGGATCATCGGCCAGCCGATCCCGCAGGTGGACACCGCCGCCATCGTCACCGGCCAGCCCCTGTTCGGCATCGATATGCGCCTGCCGGGCATGCTGTACGCCGCCTACGCCAAGGCGCCGGTGTTCGCCGCCAAGGTGGCCAGCGTCGATCTTTCCCCCGCCCAAGCGGTCAAGGGCGTGCGCAAGGCCTTCGTGGTCGAGGGCGGGACCGAACTCGACGGCCTGCTGCCCGGCGTGGCCGTGGTCGCCGATAGCTGGTGGGCCGCCAACAAGGGCCGCCAGGCGCTGAATATTCAGTGGGCGGAACATCCCACCTCCAGCCAGTCCACCGAAGGCTATGCCGGCCAGGCCCGCAGCCTCAAGGCGGCCAAAGGCGGCAAGACCCTGCGCAGCGACGGCGATGTGGAGGCAGCACTTTCGGCCTCGGCCAAGACGGTGGAGGCCGACTACTTCTATCCCTTCCTGTCCCACGCCACGCTTGAGCCGCAGAACTGCACGGCCCACTTCCATGACGGCAAGATGGAGATCTGGGCCCCGACCCAGCTGCCCGAGCCCGGCCGCCAGCTGGTGGCCAAGACCCTCGGTATCGCGCCGGAAAACGTCATCGTCCACATGACCCGCTCAGGCGGCGGCTTCGGTCGCCGGCTGATGAACGACTACATGGTCGAGGCCGCCTGGATCGCCCGGGAGGCCGGCGCCCCGGTCAAGCTGGTCTGGACCCGCGAAGACGACATGCGCCACGACTTCTATCGTCCGGCGGGCTTCCACCACTTCCGCGGCGGGGTCGACGCCTCAGGCAACATCACCGCCTGGGCCAACCACTTCGTCACCTTCGGCGAGGGCGAGACCACCGCCCGCAGCGCCGGCATGGCGCCGACCGAATTCCCCGCCCAGTTCCTGGACAACTACAAACTCGACGTCTCCATGATGCCGCTGGGCGTGCCGACGGGGCCCCTGCGGGCGCCGGGCAGCAACGCCATCGCCTTTGTGGTCCAGTCCTTCATTGACGAGCTGGCCCATGCTGGCGGCGTCGATCCGGTGGAGATGCGCCTGCGCCTGCTCGGCAAGACCGCCGCGGCCGGCGGCCAGGGCGGCCTCAACGCCGAACGCATGGCCGGCGTCGTGCGACTGGCGGCTGAAAAGGCCGGCTGGGGCAAGACCAAGCTCGGCCCCCGCCAGGGCCAGGGCATCGCCTTCCACTACAGCCATCTGGGCTATTTCGCCGAGGTGGCCCAGGTGGCGGTCGCTGACGATGGGACGGTGAAGGTGGAGAAGGTCTGGGTCGCCGCCGATGTGGGCCGCCAGATCATCAACCCCTTGGGCGCGCTCAACCAGATCGAGGGCTCGGTGATCGACGGCATCTCCGAGATGTTCGGCGAAATCACCATCAAGGACGGTCAGGTCGAACAGGCCAATTTCGACACCTTCCCCCTGCTGCGCATCCAGGACGCCCCGGTGATCGAGACCCACTTCCTCAAGTCCGACAACCCGCCCACAGGCCTCGGCGAACCTGCCCTGCCGCCGGTGGTTCCGGCCGTCACCAACGCCATCTTCGCCGCGACGGGGAAGCGGGTGCGGAGCCTGCCGCTGAAGGCCTCGGAGTTGGCGGTAGGGTAGGGGGCGCCTGAGACAAATGTTCTTACTTTGTTCTGGACGCTCATTCTCTTTATGGCAGGATTGGACCGCTGACGTGCTGAACGCACGCCGAGTGTAGGCCATCCACACCTTGAGGGACGGCTGGCTGCGCCAGCCGCAGAATGTCCATGTTGACTCAGGCGGTTGCCCTTCGAGAGAAGTTGGCAAAAGTCCAAGCTGCGCGTCTGGATGCGCAAAGAAAGCTTGCCGCAACGGTTCGAGGGTCTCAGGCCCTGCGCAAGGCCAGCGCTTTGGCTCAGCAAGGGGCGATGCAGATCGATACGGCCATGAGGGGAGCGGCAAATGTCATGACCCTCGGTATCGCGGACCATGTCGCTGCGGGCGCAAACGCGGCGTTTCAGGCTGCGAATGGCGCGGATCTTGTCGAGAGTTTCCATTCAAACCTTCGAGATGAGAGGGCCAGGGGTCGTCTGGACGCCGTTCAGCGTCCCGTCGCCAGGGGCGTAGGTAACGCGGGCGGCGCTGTCATGGGTGTCGCCGCGACCGCTGCGGTCGCCCCTGCCGTGGGTGTAGCCACCGCCGCTCCTCGATTGGCTGGTGCAGCCGCACTGACAGGCAGAGAAATCGCCGCCATTATCGGCGGCGGGGGCGTGGCGGGCCTTGGCGTTCAGATTGGCACGGATACCCTACAGGGGCGGCCATCGACCGCCGCCGATAGCGTCGGCGCCGCTATAGGCGGCGCCGTCGGCGCAGCAGCGCTGCCAGCTGGCCCGGTTCGCGCTGGCGCATTCGGCGCAGCGGCCACAACCATGGCGCAAGACTATTTAAATGGTCGAACTCCCTCATCGGATGATGCGGCCCAGGCGGCGTTTCTGGGCGGCGTATTTGCCGGATTCGCCGACGGTGCCGCTCAGCGTTGGTCCAATGGGCTTTCGACGAAGGGGAAGGGGGATCTCGGCGATCTTCTCGGCATCACGCGAAGTAAATTGAATGGAGAACCCAGGCCATTTGTTGGCTATTGGCCGAGAAATGGTGATGAAGTTGTTGATGCAGAAAATTGGATACCTATAACAAAAAAACGAGATTATATCAATGAAGAAAGGACGCTGTATTGGTATCCGGACGGTGTATCGGAAAACCTGATCCGGTTTGAGGATAAGTTTGGTTTCGACGCGCGTCTGACTCCAAATCAGATTATCGCTCAAAAGGTTATTGGCGACAGATTTATCCTTTATCACACAGTCCCGCCTGATGTTGGCAAAGCCGCTTCTGCCATTTCCAGTCCCTTGGCGCCTCCAGTATTGGATCAAAACAAGTAATAGCTGTAGGCGGCAAATCGTGGCTGTGGAGCAAAACGGGGTGACCAATGGGACTTAGGCTTAGCTGGCTGGCGGTGAAGGCGGAGCGACGGCGGGCTCTGCTGGAGTGTCTGGGGCTGGAGCTTGCGGGAGAGGTGAGCCAGGAGGTCGGCGTGGGGCTGGCGATGGCCGAGCTGCCGTCGGGATGGCTTGTCCTGGTCGGCCACGCATTCGACGATCGACTCATGGACGAGCTACCCCGCGTGTCAGAGGCGTGCGGGGAGGCCATCGGGGCCGAGGTCGTCGATATCGCGAGCTTCACCCGGGCGAAGGCCTATCAGGATGGCCAGCTTCAGTGGTTGCTGGCTTCCGAGGAGGACCAAGGCGAACCCATGTCGATGGGCAAGGTACCGCCCAATCCGTCAGACGCGGATGAATATGAGGCGCCCCTTGCCCTCGCTGGAAACCTGTGCGGCTATCGTGCCGGTGAGACGCGGGGGCTCGAATGGTTCAGGCTGGCGCGGCGGGCCACATCCCGCACGACTCCGCCTGAGGCCTCCCTGCGGGAAGCCATGCGAGCCGAATTGCTGCCCCTGCTGCAGGAGCTCGGCTGGTCGTTCCCGCC
>NZ_JAUYAW010000068.1 GCF_030693405.1 Phenylobacterium sp. | reverse complement strand
CTTGGCCGCCACAGCGAGAGACAGGGCCCGGCTCATTGCGGCTGATAGATCTGATCGAACACGGCGCCATCGGCGAAGTGTTTGGCCTGGGCCGCGGGCCAGCCGCCGAAATCGGCGATGGTGGTCATCTCCACCCGGGCGATTCTGTCTGAATAGCGGGCGGCGACGTCGACATTGCGCGGCCGGAAGTGATGTCGCGCGGCCAGGTCCTGGGCCTCGGCGGCATAGAGTCCCTCGAGATAGGCCTCCGCCAGGGGGCGGGTCCCGTGCCGCTCGACGATCTGGTCCACCACCGCGACCGGAGGTTCCGCCAGGATCGACGTGGCCGGCACGACGAGGTCGAGGCCGCTGGCCCCCAACTCCTCGATCGCCAGAAAGGCCTCGTTCTCCCAGGCCAGCAGGACATCGCCGATCCCCCGCTGGGCGAAGGTCGTGGTCGAACCCCGCGCGCCGGTGTCGAGCACAGGCACCTGCTGGAACAGCGCGCGGACAAAGTCCCTGGCCGCCTTCTCGTCACCCCCTTGCTTGAGGGCGTGGCCCCAGGCGGCAAGGTAGTTCCACCTGGCGCCGCCGGAGGTCTTGGGGTTTGGGGTGATGACCTCCAGGCCGGGCTTCACCAGATCATCCCAGCCCCGGATGGCCTTTGGGTTACCCTTTCGAACCAGGAAGACGATGGTCGAGGTGTAGGGCGCGCTGTTGTCTGGCAGACGCCCGGCCCAGTCCGCAGCGATCAGCCCCCGCTTGGCGAGTTCATCGATGTCGGCGGCCAGGGCCAGGGTGACGACGTCGGCTTCCAGGCCATCGACCACAGAGCGGGCCTGCTTGCCTGACCCACCGTGGGACTGCTCCACGCGCAGACCACGGGCAAGTTCAGGCTGCAACTGGGCGAAGAGGCCATTGTAGTCCCGATAAAACTCCCGGGTGGGGTCATAGCTGACATTGAGCAGGGACTTTGCGGCGCCCTCAGTGCTCGACCGCGGCGCGCATGCGGCCAGGGCCCCAACACTGGCCAGTCCGCCGATCAGGGCGGCCCTTCGGTTCAGATCGATGCTCATCTCGCTCTCCCGTTCGAGGAATGGCGAGTGAAACAGATTCAAACCTATCGAGATAGTGGGAATTAAAGCCCAGACCCTCCAGAGTTTCTGCAGGCGCCTATAGAGATGGCGACCCTAGGGCAGGACGATCTCGAACCAAAAGTCGAAGCGGTCGAGGGCGGCCAGCAGGGCGGCGAGGTCGTCGGGGCGCGGGGATTCGACCTCGCCTCCGGCCAGAGCCGCGGCAAGATCGGTCTCCCCCAGCACCAGGGCCACCAGGGTCGCGCGGCTCAGTCGGGTTGGCGTAGCACCCGGGGCCGCCCGATCACGGGCGTGGTGCAGGACGGCGTTCTCGACGCTCAGACCAAAGCGCTCTCCGGTGTCGGTGAAGGTGAGGTCCAGGGCGACCTCGAGCGTGCCGGCCCGCTCGCCATTCAGCCGAACCGACAGGGAGTCCAGCAGCTGTTCGGCCGGCAGGTTGCGGATCTGGCCCGCCGCCCCCTGGCGCGGGGTCGGCGAGGGCGGCCGCACATGCCGCAGCTCCTGGGCGCCGGTCAGATAGAAGGCCCGCCAGGGTCCGGACTCGGCCTGATAGCCCATCTGTTCCAGGGCGTCGGCCTGCAGCTCGCGCGCCTCGGCGTTGTCGGGCTGGGCGAAGACCAGGTGGTTCACCAGCTCGGCGGTCCAGCGATAGTCGCCGGCTGCAAAAGCCTCGCGCGCCTTGGCCAGCAGCGGCTCGGCCCCGCCGGCCAGGTCCACATAGCGCTTGCCCGCCTCCACCGGCGGATGGGGATGCAGGTGGGCGGGATTGCCGTCGAACCAGCCGAGATAGCGCTGATAGACCGCCTTGGCGTTGTGGTTGAGCGTCCCGTAATAGCCGCGGGTGTACCACTCGGCCTCCAGGCTTGGGGGCAGCTTGAGCGCTTCGCCGATCTCCAGCGGCGTCATCCCGTGATTGGCCATCCGCAGGGTCTGGTCGTGGATGAACTTGTAGAGGTCGCGCTGCTTCTTCAGGAACTTGCGCGCCCGGTCCTGGCCCCAGCGGGGCCAGTGGTGGCTGGCGAACAGGACCTCGGTGCGGTCGCCGAACAGGTCGGCGGCCTCGTCGATATAGAAGGCCCAGCGCTTGGCGTCGCGCACCTGGGCGCCGCGGGGCGTGTAGATGTTGTGCAGGTGGCAGGAGCAGTTCTCGGCCATGCAGAGCGCGCCGAACTGCGGGAAGAAGAAGTTCATCTCCGCCGGCGCCTCGGTGTCGGGCGTCACCTGGAACTCGATCTCGATCCCGTCGACGATCAGCTTCGTGCCGGTCTTGCTGATGCTCTCGGTGGGCGGGATCAGGCTGACTGACCCCATGGAGGTGGTCTTGCCCAGGCCGGAATCCACGTGCCCCTGGGCGTTGCGTGGCAGAAGCGCGCCATACATGTAGGTCGCCCGCCGGCCCATGGCGTTGCCGGCCAGGACGTTCTCGCTGACCGCCTCCTCAAGGAAGCCCTCTGGAGCGATGATCCGCATGCCCGCGGCGATATCGGCATCGGAGATCACGCCGCGCACCCCGCCATAGTGGTCCACGTGGCTGTGGGTGTAGATCACGCCGGTCACCGGCTTGTCGCCGCGGTGCTGGCGCATGAGGGCGAGCGCCGCGGCCGCCGGCTCGGCCGAGATCAGCGGGTCGATGACGAGATAGCCCGTCTCGCCCTCGATGAAGGTGATGTTCGACAGGTCGAAGCCGCGCACCTGATAGACGCCTGGCGTCACCTCGAAGAGGCCGTGCAGGGCGTTCAGCCGGGCCTGGCGCCACAGGCTGGGATTGACCGTGGGCGGCGCCTCTTCGGGCTCCTCAAAGGCGAAGGCGCCCATGTTCCAGACCACGCCGCCGGTGGCGTTCTCGATCTTCGCGTCAGGGATGGAGCCCATATAGCCGCGACGGGCGTCGGCCCAGTCCTGACCGTCGTCGGCCGGCAACTGGGCGCGCAGGGCGGCATGGGCCCGCAGGGTGGCGTCTGTGGCGTCCTTGGGCGTGGTCATCGTCCCGCTCTCCCCGACCGGTCTTCTTATGGTGACGCTTCTAGTAGTTGCTGCCGGGCTTGTCCTCCACCGCCTGGCCCCGGGCGGGGATCAGCATGTCCCTCCGGAAGGTGGCGATGATCTTGCCGTCCTGGTTCTTGCCCAGGGTGCGGATGGTGACGATCCCCTGGCCGGGCCGCGACTTGCTCTCCCGCTTGGCCAGCACCTCGCTCTCCCCATAGAGGGTGTCGCCGGCGAAGACCGGGGCGGGGAACTTGACCTCGTCCATGCCGAGATTGGCGATGGCCTTCTGCGAGCAGTCGCTGACGCTCATGCCGATCAGCAGGGCCAGCGTATAGGTCGAGACGATCAGGTTGCGGCCAAACTCCGTCTGCTTTCCGTATTCGGCGTCGAAGTGCAGCGGGTGGGTGTTGAGGGTCAGCAGGGTGAAGAGGTGGTTGTCGGCCTCGGTCACCGTCTTGCCGGGGCGATGCTCGTAAACATCGCCGACGACGAAGTCGTCATAGTAGCGACCGAAGGTCTCCCGGTAGCGCCCCGGTGCGATCTCCTTGATGGTCTTCATCAGTCCCGTCCTTTCGCCCGTTCCAGGATGCGCCGCGCGGCGCGGGCCACGGGCAGTTCGATCAGCTTCCCATCCACCAGGGCCGGGCCGCCGGCGGCGGCCTCAAAGGCCTCGACCACGGCCAGGGCCCGGGCCACCTCCTCGGCGCTTGGCGTATAGACGGCGTTCACTGGTCCGACCTGATCGGGATGGATGCAGGCCCGGCCGGTGAAGCCGAGGCGCCTGGCCCGGTCGGTCTCGGCGCTCAGCACCTCGGGCTCGCCCACCAGGCCCGGCGGCGCGTCCAGGGCCTGGACGCCCACCCGGGCGCAGGCCGCGGCGATCTGGCTGCGGGCGAAGAGCAGCGGCTCCCAGCTCATGTCGCAGCCCACCTCGGCGCTGTAGTCGAAGGCCCCGAACAGGACCCCGCCCACCCCCGGCGCCTCGGCGATGTCCCAGCAGCGCATCAGCCCCTCGGGCGTCTCCACCAGGGGCCAGAAGGGACGCGCGTCCCCCAGCGCCCGCTGCAGCATGCCGAACTCGTTGGCGCCGGAGGCCTTGGGGATCATGAAGAAGTCCGCCTCTGCGGGAGCCGCGGCCCGCAGGTCGTCGGCGAACCAGGGGGTGGTCCGGCCGTTCAGCCGCAGCCCCACCTGCACGCCGCCCTTGGGACGCTGGGCCAGGAACTCCAGGGCGCTGGCCCGGGCGCTGGCCTTGTCGGCCGGCGCCACCGCATCCTCCAGGTCCAGGCAGACGGCGTCGGCGCCGCTCTCCAGGGCGCGGGCGAAGCGGTCAGGCCGGTTAGCCGGGGTGAACAGGAGCGATCGGAACTGGACCAAGCATCCTCCGGATGGGCGATTGCGAGTCGGCAGGCAGGATATGACACTCCCCGGCCAGCCAGGGCCAGGGCGTCCCCAGCGTCAACCGGGCGACATGCTAAGGCCGGGCGTCTGACGGCGCGAAGCTACGGGAGGAACACGCCCATGTACGACCTGTTGAAGGGCCTCACCGTGGTCGAGGGCTCGGCCTTCATCGCCGGCCCCACCTGCGGCCTCTATCTCGCCCAGCTGGGCGCCGAAGTGATCCGCTTCGACAATATCGGCGGCGGCCCGGACTTCCGCCGCTGGCCGCTGGCCCCCAACGGATCGAGCCTCTACTGGGAGGGGCTGAACAAGGGCAAGAAGTCCGTCGCCCTGGACCTGTCTCACCCCGAGGGGCGCGAGCTGGCCCAGCGCCTGGCCGCCGCGCCCGGCGAAGACGGCGGCCTCTTCGTCACCAACTTCCCGGTCGAAGGCTTCCTGGCCTACGACAGGCTCAAGGCCATCCGCGAGGACATGATCTGCGTCCGCGTCATGGGCTGGGCCGATGGCGGGCCGGGCGTCGACTACACGATCAACAGCGCCGTCGGCGTCCCGCTGATGACCGGCCATCCCGATGATCCGCGGCCCGTGAACCACGTCCTGCCGGCCTGGGACCTGCTCACCGGCGCCTATGCCGCCTTCAACATGGTCGCCGCCCTGCTGGCGCGGATGCGCACCGGCCAGGGGCGCGAGATCCGCATTCCCCTGTCCGATGTTGCGGCCTCAGCCCTGGCCAATATGGGCATGACCGCCGAGATCCTGGCGGGCGAAGGCGAGCGTCCCCGCCAGGGCAACACCCTGTTCGGCGCCTTTGGCCGCGACTTTGTCACCCGCGACGGCCAGCGCCTGATGGTGGTGGCCATCACGCCGCGCCAGTGGACCGGCCTGATCGAGGTGCTGGGAGTGGGTGAGGCCGTGGCGGCGGTGGAGGCTGCGCGCGGCGCGGACTTCAGCAAGGACGAGGGCGTGCGCTTCGCCCATGCCGACGCCCTGATGCCGATCTTCGAGGCCGGCTTTGCCCGCGCCCAGGCCGCAGACCTGATCCCCAGGTTCGAGCAGTTAGGCGTCTGCTGGGGACCATACCAGACCTTGCGCCAAGCCCTGGAGGATCCGCGCCTCTTCAAGGGCAATCCGATCTTCTCAGACCTGACCCAGGTGAGCGGGCAGACCTATCCGGTTCCGGGCTATGCGGCCACCCTGCCGCAGGATGTCCGGGCGCCGGCCCGCCCCGCCGCGCGGCTCGGCCAGCACACGGAGGAGGTGCTGGCCGAACGGCTTGGCCTGGTCGCAGGCGAGATCGCCCGCCTGCACGACGCCGGGATCGTCGCCTCGGCCTAACGAAGGGTCAGGCCTTGGGCTTGGCCATGTTGGCGAGCGCCGTGCCGATCTCCATGGGCATGGGGAAGACGATGGTGGTGTTCTTGTCCGCCCCGATGTCCGACAGCGTGTTGAGGTAGCGCAGCTGCATCGCCTCGGGGATGGTGGCCAGGGTCTGGGCGGCCTCCAGCACGGCGTGGGCGGCCTGCTTTTCACCCTCGGCGTTGATGACCCGGGCCCGGCGGTTCCGTTCGGCCTCGGCCTGGCGGGCGATGGCGCGGATCATGCTCTCGTCGATATCGACGTGCTTGATCTCCACATTGGCGACCTTGATGCCCCAGTCCTCGGTCTGGCTGTCGAGGATGGCACGGATGTCCTGGTTCAGCTTGTCCCGCTCGGCCAGCATGTCGTCCAGGTCGTGCTTGCCCAGCACCGAGCGCAGGGTGGTCTGGGCGAGCTGGCTGGTGGCGTCCATGTAGTTCTCCACCTGGATTACCGCCCGGTCGGCGTCGATGACCCGGAAATAGAGCACCGCGGAAACCTTCACCGAGACGTTGTCGCGGCTGATCAGGTCCTGGCTGGGCACATCCAGCACGATGGTGCGCAGATCCACCTTCACCATCTGCTGCACGATGGGGATCAGCAGGATCAGCCCAGGCCCCTTCACGCCGGTGAAGCGGCCGAGTGTGAAGACGACGGCGCGTTCGTACTCCCGCATCACCTTCACCGCCTGCAGCAGGATGATGATGACGAAGATGGCGAGGGCGCCGAAGCTGGCGATATCGAACATGGGCTTGATCCTTCTCCGCCTTCAGGCGGGGTTATCGGGTTCGACGATGAGGGTGAGACCGTCCCGGCCGGCGACATGCACCGCCTGGCCAGGCACGAGGGGGGCTGCGGACCGGGCGTGCCAGTCCTCGCCTTGGGCGTGGACATAGCCTTCGCCGCCGGCCCAGCTCTGGACCACACCCTTTGCGTTGAGCAGGGCGGCCTGGCCGGTGGTCACAGCGCGGCGGCTCGACTGCACGGCGGCGCGCAGGACAATCACAAAGAAGGTCAGGCTGAGGCCCACCGTGGCCAGGATCACATAGGGTGAAATCCTGAAGCCTGGAACGTCGCGGAACAGCATCACCGACCCCAGGGCCAGGGCCAGCGCCCCGGCCGCGCCGAAGATGCCGAACCCGGGGGCGAGCGCCTCCACCAGCAGCAGGCCGATCCCCAGGGCGATCAGGGCCACGCCGGCATAGTCTACCGGCAGCATGTTGAGCGCAAAGAGGCCCAGCAGCAGGGAGACCGCGCCCACCGCGCCAGGGCCGATGGCTCCCGGCGAGGTGAACTCGAAGATCAGCCCATAGATGCCGATCATCATCAGCAGATAGGCGATGTTGGGATTGGTGATCACCGCCAAGATCTGAGCCCTAAGGTCGGGCGCCAGGGTCTCCACCTGGGCGTTCGCCGTGTTCAGCGTCCTTGGCTCGCTATTGAGCATGACGGTGCGGCCATCGGCAGCCGCCAACAGGCCGTCCAGGTCGCGGGTCAGGACTTCGATGACCCCCTGGTCCAGGGCCTCGGTCGCGGTCAGGGTTTCGGCCCGACGCACGGCCAGTTCGGCCCAGTCGGCGTTGCGGCCATGCAGCCCGGCCAGACTGCGGATATAGGCCACGGCGTCATTGGTGACCTTGGCGGTCATGGCGTCAGGTTGCGCGCCTTTGGAGTCCTCGTCGGTCTCCTCGGTCCTGTCGGGCATCAGAGGGCTTGAGCCGCCCATCTGCACCGGCGTCGCAGCCCCCAGGTGAGCGCCGGGCGTCATGGCGGCCAGATGGCTCGCATAGAGGATATAGGTCCCGGCGCTGGCGGCTCTGGCGCCGGCCGGGGTGACGAACACCGCCACCGGCACGGGCGAGGCCAGGATGTCGGCGATGATGTCCCGGGTGGAGGAGTCCAGACCACCCGGCGTGTCCATGCGGATGACCGCCAGGCTCGCCTGGCGCTCGGCCGCCGTGGCGAGGCCCCGTTGCAGATACTCCGCCGTCGCCGGTCCCACCGCGCCGTCCAGGTCGAAGACCAGGACCAGGGGGGCGGCCCCCGCGCTCTGAGTCTGGGCGCCAGGAGTCTGGGCCGTGGTGAGGCCAACGCCCGCGAGGGTCATGACCAGGCCGGCCAGAATGAGCCCCGCCGCCTGTCTCCATATTGTCCCGTTCGGCGCGCGGCCGGACATCAAACTCTCCCTTGGCGTTCGCGGGCGCAGGCTCCACCCGCCATGGTGGCGTCACCATAACACCGAAGACGCCCGGCCGTTCGACTTCTCGCCGCTCACGCTTGATCCGGCGGGCTCAAGGCGCCACCAGGGACCATCCACTCCAGGGAGCCCCGCCATGAAGACCCGCGCCGCCGTCGCCTTTGAAGCCAAGAAGCCCCTGGAGATCGTCGAGCTGGATCTGGAAGGTCCCAAGGCCTTCGAAGTGCTGGTGGAGATCAAGGCCACCGGCGTCTGTCACACCGACGCCTACACTCTGGACGGCCTGGATTCCGAAGGGGTCTTTCCCTCGATCCTGGGGCATGAAGGCGCGGGCGTTGTGGTCGAGGTGGGCGCCGGCGTCACCAGCCTGAAGCCCGGCGATCACGTGATCCCGCTCTACACACCCGAATGCCGCCAGTGCAAAAGCTGCCTGTCGCGCAAGACCAACCTCTGCACGGCGATCCGCAGCACCCAAGGGAAAGGTGTCATGCCCGACGGCACCAGCCGGTTCTCCTATCGAGGCCAGATGGTCCATCACTATATGGGCTGCTCGACCTTCTCGAACTTCACGGTCCTGCCGGAGATCGCGCTGGCCAAGATCCGGTCCGACGCGCCCTTCGACAAGGCCTGCTATATCGGTTGCGGCGTGACGACGGGCGTGGGCGCGGTGACCAATACGGCCAAGGTTGAGCCGGGCGCCAACGCCGTGGTCTTTGGCCTGGGCGGCATCGGGCTGAACGTCCTGCAGGGCCTGCGGATGGTCGGCGCCTCGATGATCATCGGCGTCGACATCAATCCCGACCGGGAGGAATGGGGCCGGCGGTTCGGCATGACCCACTTCGTCAATCCCAAGGAAATCTCCGGCGACGTGGTCGCCCATCTGGTGGAGATGACCGGCGGCGGCGCCGACTACACCTTCGACTGCACCGGCAATGTCCAGGTCATGCGTCAGGCGCTGGAGGCCTGCCATCGCGGCTGGGGCGAGAGCATCATCATCGGCGTGGCCGAGGCCGGCAAGGAGATCGCCACGCGACCGTTCCAGCTGGTCACCGGCCGGGTCTGGAAGGGCACGGCCTTCGGCGGCGCCCGCGGGCGCACCGACGTACCGACCATCGTCGACTGGTACATGGACGGGAAAATCGAGATCGACCCGATGATCACTCACACCATGCCGCTCGAAGACATCAACAAGGCCTTCGACCTGATGCATGCGGGCGAGAGCATCCGCAGCGTCGTGGTCTTTTGAGCGCGCCGATGAGCCTCGAGATCGTCCAGCAGCACCGCGTCCACGGCGGGACCCTGCGCTATCTCCGCCACCAGAGCGCGGTCACCGGCACGCCCATGCGCTTCTCCCTCTTTCTGCCGGAGGGGGAGGGACCCTTTCCCCTGCTGGTCTGGCTCTCAGGCCTGACCTGCACGGAGGACAACTTCACCACCAAGGCCGGCGCCTATGGCCCGGCCGCCGCCCACGGCCTGGCGATCCTGGCGCCGGACACCAGCCCCCGCGGCGAGGGCGTGGCCGACGATCCCGCCTATGACCTGGGGCAGGGGGCGGGCTTCTATCTCGACGCAACCCAGGCCCCCTGGGCGCCGCACTTCCAGATGGAGACCTATGTCACCGGCGAACTGCTGGAGACGGTGGTCGCGCAATTCCCCATTGCGCGGGAGAAGGTCGGCGTCTCCGGTCACTCCATGGGCGGACATGGCGCGCTCACCCTCGCCCTGCGCCACCCGGACATCTTCCGCTCCGTCTCGGCCTTCGCGCCGATCTGCTCGCCCACTCGCTGCCCCTGGGGGGAGAAGGCGTTCACCGCCTATCTGGGCGACGACCGCGCCGCCTGGGCGGACCACGACGCCGCTCGGCTGATCGAGGCCGGCGCCGCCCAGGGCCGCTTCGACGACATCCTGGTGGACCAGGGCCTAGGCGACAATTTCCTGGCCGAACAGCTCAAGCCCGAACTGCTTGAAGCCGCCTGCGCCGCCGTAGGCCAGAAGCTGACCCTCCGCCGCCACGACGGCTACGACCACTCCTACTTCTTCATGGCCAGCTTCATCGCCGACCACGTGGCGTTTCATGCGGAGAAGCTGAAGGGGTGAGGGGGGTATTCCCACGCTCATCCATCAACACCCCGTCATGCTCGCCCTTGTGGCGAGCATCCCTGTCGAGGGCGGGCACAAGCGTCACAATGGAGTCTCGGCACAAGGCCGAGAATGACGGCAATTAGGTTGCGCGAAGGCGCGGGCGCCGCCTTGGCGCCCCCTCGCGACCAAGCCCTCTTCGCCCATGTGAACGCTCCCTTACTCGCCCGCGTGCAGGCCCGGCCGCTCAGCTCTGGTCAAGCGGACGGGGTAGAGGTCCCCGGGGCGTCCTTCACCACGGACGCTCACGATACCGGAGCTGGGGCGCTCGGAGGCATGTCGTCGAACAGGGCGCAGCCAGCGGGGTAGCCGGCCCACGGCATCCCCTGAGCGCAGCGCACCGCGATCGTGGGGGATGGCAGCGTCGGATCGGCGAAGCAGCCTCCGGCGAACCCGGTCTGGCCGGGTCTCCACGCCCCGAAGGACTTCCAATAGAGGGTCGAGCCGCAGGTCGAGCAGAACCAGCGCTTGCCCAGGCCTTGGAGGACTGTCAGCGGACCTTCCACTCTCCTGACCTGTTCATCGCGGAAATAGACGGACCAACCGAACGGAGCGCCCGTGCGCCGTTTGCAGTTGTCGCAACTGCAAAGTCCGCTGCTGACCGGTTCGCCCTCAACCTCAACTTCGCAGGCGCGACACGCACATTGCGCCGTTCGGATGTTCATTCCCGCC
Organism: Phenylobacterium sp.; assembly: GCF_030693405.1. Lineage (GTDB taxonomy): Bacteria > Pseudomonadota > Alphaproteobacteria > Caulobacterales > Caulobacteraceae > Phenylobacterium. Next base: position 1,046 of record NZ_JAUYAW010000068.1, on the reverse strand, counting down.
CCCTCTGGTTTCAGCAGATACCAGCATGGTGAGAGGCGCCGCGGAAGATCAAACCCGGCGGGCGGCTAAGGGGCCCCTGTGCGCCCACTGCGGCTGCTCGTTCCAGGCCGCGGCCACCCCACCGGGTCATGCTCGCCCTTGTGGCGAGCATCCCTGTCGAGGGCGGGCGCAGGCGGCGAGAGTGAGTCTCGGCACAGGGCCGAGAATGACGGGAGTGGAATGGGGCGAGGGGGAGGGGACGACAGCGCCCGCCCCCTAGTCCAACGCCCCCACATCCAGCACCGGCGAGGCGTCGATGCCTTCGGCGTTCAAGAGCGCGGCGACCCGCTCCAGGCCGGCGATGATCGAGGCTTGTTCCCAGTCGGCGAGCTTGTCGAAGCGGGCGGCGAACCGGTCCTGCAGGACGTCGGGCATGTCGGCCAGGGTGCGTCGGCCCTCGGCTGTCAACTCCACCGACACCCGGCGGCGATCCTGACTGCCCCGGTTGCGGATCACCAGGCCGCGAGCCTCCAGCTTGTCCAGCAGGGCGGTGACGGTGGCCTGGCTCAGCCGGGCGGCCTCGGCGATGGCGCCGGCGCCAGGCTCGCCCTCCCGGGCGACGATCTGCAGCACGATGAGCTGGGACGGGGTCAGGCCGGTGGTCCGGGCCAGGTCCCGCGAGGCGAATTCGGCGGCCCGGACGATCCGGCGGATCGCCACCAGGGCGTCACTGACGCGGCTCTCCATGCCAACTCCTTCAGCCTTCGCGAGTCATCGCAGACCCCTGATCCCGCAGATAGGGCAGGGAGGCAAGCGTCCGCACGCGCCATCTCACCAGAAATTTGAAGTCCGAATTAACAGGATTTGCCAATTCTCTGGGAACTGCCTGTTTTGCCCGAGAATTGTCCCATTCATCGCCTCATCCCTGCGCAGAAGCTGGCTCGCTGGGGTTGACATAATTAGTTTCACGAACGAAATAACGGCCATGGATATGCAGAGCAATCAATCGACTCCCGGTTCGCCGGGGGCCGGAGAGCGCTCGGGGGGCGGGTTGGAGTTCTCTTCAC
>NZ_JAUYAW010000064.1 GCF_030693405.1 Phenylobacterium sp. | reverse complement strand
CCCGGCAGGTCGGCGCCCCAGCTGGTGACGTCCACCCCGGTCAGCACCACCTCGGCATAGCCTTCGGCCGCCAGGCGACGGACCTGTTCCACCACCTCGCCGGCCGGCGCCGAGCGGGAATTGCCGCGGCCGAACGGGATGATGCAGAAGGTGCAGCGGTGGTCGCAGCCGTTCTGGACCTCCACATAGGCCCGCGCCCGGTCCTTCAGGCCATCGATCAGGTGGCCGGCGGTCTCGCGCACGCTCATGATGTCGTTGACCCGCACCCGGCCCTCGGCCGGCCGGTCGAGATAGGCGCCCGCCGCGCTCTTCTCCGCATTGCCCAGGACGAGATCGACCTCGTCCATGGCTGCAAAAGCCGCCGGATCGATCTGGGCCGCGCAGCCGGTGACGATCACCCGGGCGCCCGGGCGCTCGCGCCGGGCCTTGCGGATCGCCTGGCGGGCCTGGCGCACGGCCTCGCCCGTCACCGCGCAGGTGTTGAAGACGATGGCGTCGGTCAGGCCGTCCTCGGCCGCCCGGGCGCGGATGACCTCGCTCTCATAGGCGTTCAGCCGGCAGCCGAAGGTGACGATGTCCACGCCGGGCGTGGTCTCAGCCGTCACGGCAGGGTTCCGGTGAAGTCGAGGCTGGCCGGGCCGGTCATGATCACGTGGCCGTCGGCCTCGCGCCATTCGATGGTCAGGTCGCCGCCGTCCAGCTCCAGTCGCGCCTTGCGATCCGTGAGCCCCCGCCGGGCGCTGGCGACCAGCGCCGCACAGGCGCCGGTGCCGCAGGCCTTGGTCAGGCCGGCCCCACGCTCCCAGACCCGCAGGCGGATATGGTCGCGGGCCTTGACCTGCGCAAAGCCTACATTGACCCCTTCGGGGAACAGCCGGTGATGCTCGATCATCGGGCCGACCTCAGCCACCGGGGCGGTCTCGATATCGTCCACGAAGAAGACCACATGGGGATTGCCCATGGAGACGCAGCCGGGCGTATGCAGCAGGGGCGCATCGATCGGGCCGACCTGCAGCTCGATGCCCCGAGTGTCCATCGGCTCGTCCAGGGGGATGTCGGTCCAGTCGAGGCCAGGCTCGCCCATGTCGACGCTGACCATGTGATCGCCCGCCCGGCTGGTGCGCAGCAGGCGATCGCCCACCTCGAGCACGGCGGCGTCGCGGCCTGAGGCCTCCATGACCAGCCAGCCGACGCAGCGCGAACCGTTGCCGCAGGCGCCGACCTCTTCGCCATCGGCGTTCCAGAAGCGGACCCGCACATCGGCCTCGCCGGCCGCAGGCTCAATGGCGATCAGCTGGTCACAGCCGATCCCGCCCTCGCGGTTGGCGATGGCGCGCACCTCCTCCGCGCTGGGCGCAAAGGGCTGGCTGCGGGCCTCGACCACGACGAAGTCGTTGCCGAGCCCGTTCATCTTCAGGAACGGACGGCTCATGGCGGCCGACATATAGGGCAGAAGCCTGACCAAATCATCCCGCCTGACGCGGGAGGGGGAAGACAGATCGGCCCCGCCAGTTCTAGGAAAGGGGCATGAACACCCTGCTTCCCCTGCTCTGCGCCGCCCTTCTGATCCCCGCCGCCGCCTCGGCCCAGACCGCCGATGCGCCCGTGAACCCCCCAAGGGCCGGCGCGCCCGATCCCTTCCAGTGGCTGGAAGAGGTGGATGGCCCCCGGGCCATGACCTGGGTGGAAGCGCAGAACGCCAAGGCGCAAGCCAGGCTCGACGGCGATCCCCGCTACGCGACCCTGCTGGCCGAGGCCCGGGCCATCTTCAGTGCTGAAGACCGGATCGCTACGCCCAGCTTCCGGGCCGGCGGGGTGGACAATCTCTGGCAGGACGACGCCAACCCCCATGGCCTGTGGCGCCATGCGAGCCTGGAGGCCTACGCCGCCGGTGCGCCCGACTGGGCCACGATCCTCGATATCGATGCCCTGGCGGCGGCCGAGGACCGCAACTGGTTCTTCCATGGCGCCGACTGCCTGAAGCCCGCGCAGACGCTTTGCCTGGTGGAGCTGTCGGACGGGGGCGGCGACGCCGTGGAGATCCGCGAGTTCGACACCGAGGCGCGGGCCTTCGTGACCGGCGGCTTCACGTCCCCTGAGGGCAAGCAGAGCGCCGTCTGGCTAGACCCCGACACCCTGCTGGTCGCCCGGGAATGGACGCCGGGCGAGGTCACCGAGTCCGGCTACGCCTATGTGCTCAAGTCGCTCACCCGGGACGGAACCGCCACTGAGCTCTATCGCGGGGCGCGCAGCGATGTGTCGGTCTCGCCGCTCGTTCTGCGCGGCGAGGACGGCCGGGCGCAGGCGGTGATCGCGCGGCGCGGCCTGACCTTCTACGACAGCGACTATATGCTGCTGGGCGGGGATGAGCCCGTCCGCCTGCCCCTGCCGAAAAAGGCCGAGTACGAGGCCTATGTGAGCGGCCAGGTGGTGTTCTCCCTGCAGGAGGCTCATGGCGACCTGGCCCAGGGCGCCCTGGTGGCCTTCGACCTCACAGCCCTCAAGGCCGATCCGGCCGGGGCCAAGGCCCAGCTGATCTTCGCGCCCGGCCCCCGCCAGGCCATCAAGCAGGTGGGCGCCACAGACGGCCGCCTGGTCGTCGCTATCTTGGAAAATGTGAAGGGCGCGGTGGACGTCTGGCGCTTTGCGGACGGCGCCTGGAGCTCAAACCGCCTCGCCCTGCCCGGCGACGCCAACATCACGCTCACCGACCTGTCGGGCGCCAGCGATCAGCTGTTCCTGAAGATCGAGGGCTTCCTGGAGCCCACCAGCCTGTGGCTGGCCGACGCCGCAGCCCTTAGCGCCCGCCAGATCGCCGCCCTGCCCGACCGGTTCGATCCGGCCACCCATCTGGTGGAGCAGCACTGGGCGACCTCCAGCGACAGCGCCCAGATCCCCTATTTCGTGGTCCGCCCCAAGGACGCGCCCTTGGACGGCCAGATCCCCACCCTGATGCTGGGCTATGGCGGCTTCGAAATCGCCATGCCGCCCCGCTACATGCCCGAGGCCGGCAAGCTGTGGTTCGCCCGCGGCGGCGCCTTCGTGCTGGCTAATATCCGCGGCGGTGGGGAGTTCGGCCCGGCCTGGCACCAGGCGGTGCTGCGGGAAAAGCGCCAGCTTGCCTTTGACGACTTCGCCGCCGTGGCCCGCGACCTGACCGCCCGGGGGATCACCTCCCCCCGGCGACTGGGCATCTATGGCCGCTCCAACGGCGGGGTGCTGACCAGCGTGTCGATGACCCAGCATCCGGAGCTGTGGAACGCCGTGGTGATCGAAAGCCCGCTGGTCGACATGCTGCGCTATCACCGCCTGCCGGCCGGGGCCTCCTGGATCGGGGAATATGGCGACCCGGAAGTCGCCGAGGACTACGCCTTCATCGCCCGCTATTCGGCCTATCAGAACCTGAAGGCCGGGACCGATTACCCGGAGGCCTACATCACCACCAACACCCGCGACGACCGGGTCCATCCCGGCCATGCGCGGAAATTCGCCGCCGCGCTGGCGGCCCTGGACGTCCCCGTCATCTATTACGAGCCCACCTTCGGCGGCCACGCCAACGACGTCGATCCCCAGCTCAACGCCGCCCGCTGGGCCCGGCACTATGTCTATCTGATGCAGCGGCTGATGGACTGAACATCCGCCGCTTGCGGAGCAAGCCCGACCTGAGTAGGTTCCGCGCCTCGCTCAGTGGGCCTGCTTCATCCCAGGCCCCCTTGCTGGCCCTAGGAGAGGTGGCTGAGTGGTCGAAAGCACCGCACTCGAAATGCGGCGTGCCTTAACGGGCACCGTGGGTTCGAATCCCACCCTCTCCGCCAGTGGCCTCTGACGATGCTTCCACCCACCACGTCTAACCCGTAGCGTCATGCTCGGCCCTGTGCCGAGCATCCCTGTCGAGGGCGGGCGCGAGCGTCGCGAGGGATCCTGGGCACAAGGCCCAGGATGACGTGTGGAGGGAGACAACATGGGTGAGCGCGTCTTGAACGAGATTTCCCAGACGGGTCCCTCGGCTGAAGTCTCAACCACCGTCGCGGCCTCCCTCGCCAAGGTCTGGGCCATCTTCGTGCCGATCGATCTCGCCCAGGTGTTTCCCAGGGGCTCCGGCCCTATCCCGGCCGTGGTGGGGACCAGCGATCAGACGGGGCCTTGGGATGTGGTGGGGAGCGCGCGGCGGGTGCGGCTGGCCGATGGGACGTCGGTGCGCGAGGAGATCCTGGCCAGCGCGCCCTGCGATGGGGCGGCGCCGAGCGGCGGCCGCGCCCGGTTCGCCTATCGGGTGAACGGGTTCTCAGGCCCGCTGGCGGCCCTGACCACGGCGGCCTTTGGCGAATGGACCTTTGTGGAGGCCGCGCCGGGGCGGACGGAGATCAGCTGGCGCTACACCTTCGTTCCCCGCTCAGGCCTCATGGCCGCGCCGCTGTCGGTGATCATCGCGCTCTTCTGGCGGACCTATATGCGCCGGGGGATCGAGAATGTGCGCCGACTGGCGGAGGCGGGTTGAGGCCTCCCCGCTCCACCGCCGTCGCCCTCGGACTTGATCCGAGGGCCCATGCACACGGCCGAGTGTCGGTGTTTATGGATGGCCCGGTCGAGCCGGGCCATGACGGTTGAGGGGGAGCGGAAAAGTGACTCTCTAAGCCTTGCGGTGGCCGATGAGGCCGAAGGCCGCGCCCTGGGGGTCGAGGCAGTTCATGGAGAACTCGCCGCCGGGGATCTCGTCGGGGCCCTGGACCACCTGGCCGCCGCCGGCCTCCACCGCGGCCTTGGCCACGTCGATGTCGGGCACGCGGAAATACACGCTCCAGGCCGGCTGCTCGGCGGGCATCACCGCCCCGATCATGCCCCCGTGGCGGATGAATTCGTATTGGCCGAGGGGCCCCAGATCCATCTCGCCGTCCTTCGCCCAGCCGAACAGCGCCCCATAGAAGGCCCAGGCGCCGGCCGGATCGGGGACGTTGAGCTCGTTCCAGGCGGCGTGACCCACCCGGGGCCGGTCCGACGCGAAGGCGAGGCTGCGTTCGCCGGATGCGGGCTTCATGACGTAAAGCGTCGCCCCCTGCGGGTCGGCGATCATGGCCATGCGCCCGACCATGGGCACGTCCATCGCCGCCATCTGTACGACGCCGCCCTTCTGGGTCACGGCCGCGGTGGTGGCGTCCACATCATCCACGGCGAGATAGGGCAGCCAGGTCGGCCAGGCCCCGTGCTCGGCCATCTCCGGCGTGATGGCCATCAGCCCGGCCACGTCGTGTTCCGGGGCGCTGATGATGCGGTAGTCCATGTCAGCCTGGCCGGAATCGGCGAAGGTCCAGGGCAGGACCTGGCCATAGAAGGCCTGGGCGGCGGCCGCGTCGGTGGTCAGCAGCTCATACCAGATGAAGTCGCCGGCCTTGTTGGTGGTGGCCGCCTCCAGGGTTACGACGGGCGTGAAGCCGCCATAGATCATGCGCGCCCCGTCGAAGGGCATGGGGTTGTGCTCGGGGCTCATCCGCGGGTCGGTGGCCATGATCGCCTCCATCCGCCCCATGGCCGCGTCGCGGGTCGCCTTGTCCGGCCATTCGATCCAGGAGAAGACCACCGTCTCCTCCGCCGTCGCCTGCACCGCCCGGCGGAAATCGGTCTGCTTGCCTTCGGGCACCTCGTCGCCCCAGCATTCCAGGATGCGCAGGGCGCCCAGCTCCATGAAGACGCTGTTTCCCGTCAGGGCGTGGTCGATGAATTTCTGGCGGTTGGCCGTGGGGACCGCGATCACGAAGCCGTCGATATAGGTCATGGTCTAGCTCCTGGGTCAGTGCAGGCCAGCCGTAGCGCCGCCCGAATGGGCCTAGGACGGGGCAGGCGAGCGTCAGCCGACACTCAACCCGAACTTTCTCCGTTTTACGACGGGGCGGCGGCCTGATCAGGGCCTGAGGGCCACCAGATAGGCGCGCGGATCCTTGGCCCCTGACCCGTGGCGGTCGCGCTCGGTGATCGCAAAGCCGGCGGCGGCCAGGTCGCCCTCAAGCTCATCGGCGTCGAACACCGCCACATGGGGCGCCTTGCCGAGCGCCTGCATGAGCGGGATCGCCGCCCGGATGAGGGGGTTCATCTCCTTCAGCAATGGCGTCTTGGAGATGAAGAGGCCGCCGGGCTTCAGCAGGCGATAGGCGTCCTCCAGGGTCGCCCGCCGGGCCTTGACCAGGTGGAGCAGGTTGAAGGCCAGCACCACGTCGAAGTGGCCCTCCGGCCAGGGCGCGGCTTCGGCCGGGACGACCTCGAAGGTCAGCTGGGGGAGGCTCGCGCCTTGCGCCTTCTCCCGGGCGATGGCGATCATCTCAGCTGAGACATCGGTGGCCACGTATTGCGCGACGCCTGGGGCCAGCCGGAGCGCCGTGGTTCCCGTGCCGCAGCCCAGCTCCAGGACCCGGTGTTCCGGCGCCAGGCGCAGGGCCACAGCCTCCAGGGTGCGTTCATAGCCGGCCAGGTCGCCAATGGGGTCGCGGGCGTACTTGCGCGCGGTCTTGTCCCAGAAGCGGGCGTCGCGATCGGTGGGAGCGGCGGCGGGCATCGGGCGTCCTTGTCCTCGTCTGGGGCGCCCACACCTAGCATATGCGCTGAAGCTTAGAATTGTCGCCGAGAGCACATCGCATATACGTATTCGCATGACGCCAATGGACTGGAACCGGGCCCGCGCCTTCCTCGCCATCGCCGAGGCCGGCTCCCTCACCGCTGCGGCCCGGGTCCTGGGCCTGACCCAGCCGACCCTGTCGCGGCAGATCGCCGCCCTGGAGACCGAGCTGGGGGTCGCGCTCTTTGAGCGGGTCGGCAAGAGGCTGGTCCTGACCGAGACCGGGGCGGCGCTGGTGGAACACGGGCGCGCCATGGGGGAGGCCGCCGCCGCCATGGCCGTCGCGGCGTCCGGCCGCTCGCTGGCCATCGCCGGGCGGGTCAGCATCTCGGCGGCCGACACCTACGCCGCCCACGTGCTGCCGGGCGTGATCGCCCGCATCCGCGAAGCCGCGCCGCAGATCAAGATCGTCGTCATCTCCAGCAATACGCTGAGCGACCTGCGTCGGCGGGAGGCCGACATCGCCATCCGCCATGTGCGGCCCAGCGAGGACGGGCTGATCGGCCGGCTGATCGGAGAGAGCGCGGCGCACCTCTATGCCTCCCGCGGCTGGATCGCGCGCAAGGGCTGGCCGGCCTGCGTCCAGGACATCGCCGCGGAGGACCTCATCGCCTATGAGGACACAGACCATTTCGCCGGTCTCATGGGCGGAATGGGCCTGCAGGTCAGCCCCGACGACTTCAGGCTGGTGTCCGAGAATTCGGTGGTCGTCTGGGAGATGGTCAAGCAGGGCCTGGGGGTCTGCGTGATGAGCCGGGAGATCGCCGCCGGGACGCCGGATATTGTCGACCTGTTCCCCGAGGCCCCGCCGGTGAGGTTTCCGGTCTGGCTGGTCACGCACCGGGAGCTGCGCACCAGCCGGCGGATCCGGCTGGTCTATGACATCCTCGCCGAGGCGCTGACGGACCTCATCGGCGAGGGCGAGGCCCCGCGCTCAGAGGCTTAGCGCGCGCTGCCCACCTCCCGGTCCAGGATCTGGCGCATCAGGTCGAGCTGTTCCTGCTGGCGGGCCAGGATGGCCTCGATCTGCTGGACCCGCAGGTGATCGAGCTTGTCGTGCAGGGCCATGATCTCGATCTCGGCCTTGAGGTTCACCTCATAGTCGTGGGCCGCATTAATCCGGTCCTTCGCCGCCTGCCGGTTCTGGCTCATCATGATGAAGGGCGCCTGGATAGCCGCCAGCATCGAGAGCAGCAGGTTCAGGAAGATGAAGGGGAAGGGGTCGAACGCCCCTCGCCCCAGGGTCAGGTTCAGCAGGGTCCAGGCGCTGAGGAAGGCGGCGAAGGCCAGGATGAAGGTCCAGGAACCCCCCACGGCCGCCACCCTGTCGGCCAGGCGCTGACCGAAGGTCTGTTCGTCGGCGAAGGACTCGTTGACGTCGCGGCTCACCGGACTGCGGTCCACCGTGGTGGCCAGCACCCGGCGTTCGGCCGCATCCAGATCGGTCTCGGCCTTGTCGAACCATCGCCGGGCGGCCTTGCCCAGGCCTGCGCCCTGCTCGCTCATGGGATCATTCCTCGTCTGGCCCTGCGTCCCCGAGGGCGGTTACAGCCGCCGTCGCACGCGGGGGCTTTGATCCTGGACAAGGACGCGCCAGAGTCGAGGGGCGATGCAGGTGGCCCCCCCTTCGGGGCCGGGGGCATACGGCGTTCGGAAGGACAGGACCATGATCGAGGCGGTCAGATACGGCTTCGCCAACTATATGAACTTCGACGGGCGCACCAATCGCGCCACCTTCTGGTGGTGGGTGCTGGCGGTCTTCCTGGCGGCCATCGCGGCGAGCATCCTGGACGACGGCCTGGCCTCCGGCGGGGTGGAGCCGTTCGGCCTCCTGCTGACGCTCGGCCTGTTCCTGCCCCATCTGGGCATGGCGATCCGCCGGCTGCATGACACCGGGCGCAGCGGCTGGTGGGTCCTCATCGGGCTCATCCCGCTGCTCGGCCTGCTGGTCCTGATCTACTTCTATGTGCAGCCGAGCGATCCGGCCGGGGAGAAGTACGACCCCCCGGCCCCCGCGCCCATGCCGCCCGAGCCCGGTGAGCCGCCGGCCGCGGGCTGACCTGGGCGCCCCCACGGTGATGACCCTGCAGGTCATTGGCCGCAGACCCCGCCCCCGTCAGACTGTCTCCCGTTCAGCGTGAAACGGAGACGGCGATGACGGGGTTCTGGCGACAGTGGATGGCGGTGTGGCGTCTCTCGGTGGCAGGCTTTGGCCTTGTCCTGGCAGGGGCCGCCTTCGAGGCGACCAGCGGGCCGGTACGGATGATCTTCGCCCTGGTCGGCGAGGCCTTGCCGCCCGAGATGGGCGAGCCTTTGAGATTCTCCATCGCCCTGATGGGGGCGGTAACGCTGGGCTGGTGGCTGACCCTGGAGGCCGCCTTCAGGGCCATCGACCTGCTGGGCGATCGGGCCGCGCCGGTGTGGCGCGGGGTCACGGTGTCGGTGGTCGGCTGGTACGTCATCGACGGCGCCCTGTCGGCGGCCACGGGCTATGCATTGAACATCGTCCCCAACACCGTCCTGCTGGCGGGATATCTGATCCCGGTGATGGCCACAGGCGTCCTGCGCCGGGCCTGAGGCAATGGCGTAGCTGGATTGGCGGGGTCGGGGCGCCTAAGTCCCCTGGATGAGCCTGTCCTTCCCGCCGAAACTGGCCCTGGTCCTGGCCGGGGCCATCGCCGTCGCCTGCTCGCCCGCCCCCGCCGCCGAACAGGCCCAGGCCGCCGCCCCGGCGGTTCAGACCGAGGGGCTGGACCCCGCCGCCATGGCCACGGTCGTCGAGCAGGCCCGCGCCCTGCCCAACCTGCACGCCCTGATCGTCGCCCGGGACGGCGAGGTGCTAGCCGAACACCGTCTGCGCGGCCCCGGCCTCGATCAGCCGGTGAACATCAAGTCGGCCTCCAAGACCGTGCTCTCGGCCCTGGTGGGGATCGCCATCGACCGCGGGGTGCTGGCCGGGACCGACCAGAAGGTCGCCCCCCTGCTGGTAGGTGACCTGCCGGCCGGCGGCGACCCCCGGCTGCAGGAGATCGAGGTCGGCCATCTGCTCTCCATGCAGGCCGGCCTCGGGCGCACCTCGGGCCAGTATTACGGGGCCTGGGTGACCAGCCCCAACTGGGTGCGCCATGCGCTCGCCCGCCCCTTCGACGACGATCCGGGGGGCCGGATGATCTATTCCACCGGGACCTCGCACCTGATGTCGGCGGCCCTGACACAAGCCGCCGGCGCCAGCACCCACGCCCTGGCCCGCGACTGGCTGGCCGAGCCCCTGGGCGTGACCCTCCCGCCCTGGCTGAGGGACCCGCAGGGGATCTATTTCGGCGGCAATGACATGATTATGTCGCCCAGGGCCCTGCTGCGGTTTGGCGAACTCTATCGCCTGGGCGGGGAGATCGACGGGCGGCGCATCCTGTCCGAGGCCTGGATCGCTGAAAGCTGGACGCCGCGGACCCGCTCCCCCTGGAGCGGCCACGCCTATGGCTATGGCTGGTTCACCAAGCAGGCGGCCGGCCACGACGTGCATTTCGCCTGGGGCTATGGCGGCCAGATGCTGTTTGTCATCCCCAGCCTCGACCTCACCGTGGTGATGATCTCCGACCCCTCGCCCCGCCCGCGGGAGGAAAGCCATGTGAGCGAGCTGCACGCCCTGCTGGACAGGGGGATCATTCCCGCCGCCATCGCCGGCGCGCCGGCGCCCTCAGGGCAGCCGTGACACCGTCTCCAGAACCACCGAGGTCGGGGGCCGGGTGCGGTAGCCCGCCTCGGCCAGGCTGGCCTGCACCACGCCGGCGCGAGACAGGATGAAGAGGGCCGGCTGCGGCGCGCCGTGGGCCATGTGGCCGGCGAGATACTGCGGGTCGCGGATGCCAAAGGCGTCGATGGTGGCGGACTTGGGATCCGACAGCAGGCGATAGCCGATGTCCCGCCGGGCCTATAGCGATCGGCGCGGCGAGGGCGGCGGCAGGATCAGGATGACGGCGGCGATGGCGGCTAGGGCGAAGACAAGCGGCCTCATGGGGCGTCCCTTAAGGGTTCGCTTAAGACTTCGCCGCCGCCGGGGCGGAGGTTACAGCCTGCCGCCTCAGCCCTTGAGCAGGGTCAGGCAGCGCCCCACCGCCTGGCCATTGGCCTCGGCGGTCTTGAGCTTCAGCTTCCCGCCCATGACCAGGCCGCGCAGATGGCTGCGCATCAGCTTCTCGATGTCGGAGTCCGGCTTCACATGGGGGGCGACGGTCTGGTGCATCAGCTTGCCCTCGGGCGAGAGGGCGGCCGCACACTTGGTCGCGGCCGGATTGGCCAGGGCCGGGGCGGCGCTGAGGCTGGCGGCCGCCAGGGTGACGGCCATGACGGCGCGGAGGGAGGTGCGGGGCATCGGGATATCCTTGGCGAGCGACGCGCGGGGCGGAGGGAGGTCGTGGCGCCCACGCTGCCAAAGCCCCGCGGCGCAATCAAGGCGCTAACCGACCGGCGTGATCCGAACCGAGATCTCCATGGCCGGCGCGTCATGCGCCGATCCGGCGAAGCTGCCGACCACCGGCATGATCTGGCCGTTGGCCCGGCCCACCGCCAGGGGAATGAGGCCGGCCGCGCCGATCCGGTTGTGGGTCGGGTCGAAGGTGATCCAGCCGGCGCCGGGCAGATAGACCTCGGCCCAGGCGTGGGTGGTGTCAGCCTGGCGATCCATCTGGTCGGGGTCGAACAGGTAGCCGCTGACCGCCCGGGCGCCGAAGCCCAGTTGCCGGGCCGCCTCGATGAACAGGGCCGCCAGATCCCGGCAGGAGCCGCTGGCCAGGCGCAGGGTCTCGCCGGCGCTCTGCACCCCCTCCTCGTCCCGCACCCGATAGGCCGCCGCCCCCAGAATGCCGGCGTTGAGGTCCTTGAGCAGGGACAGGGTGTCGGTCTGCGGACCCGCCACGAAGCCGTGGGCCCAGCGGGCGACCTCGGGATCGGGCGCAGGCCACCGCAGGGCGCCTAAGTCGGTGGCCTCGTCCTCGCCATAGGCGAAAGGATAGGTCTGGGCGGCCGGGGAGATCGGAAACACCGGCCAGGCCCGCGCCTGGGAGGCGACGGTCAGCCGGCTTTCGATGACCAGAGTCTGGGCCGCCTCAGGAAAGCTCGCCACGGCGCAGAGATTGCCAGACACGTCCTGGCTCCAGACCAGGTCGGCGGCGGGTGCGCAGGTGAGTTGGAAGTCCAGGACCCGGAGGTCGTGGCTGTCGCGGGGCCGCAGCATCAGCCGGTGCGGATGCAGGGTGACGGGCCGGGCGAACCGGTAGGTTGTCTGGTGAACGATCTCGAAGGTCGAGGGCGCCACGCCAGCCGCGGCCTGGGTCAGCGCTTGGCGGGCCGGGCGCCGGCCTGGTCCAGGAAGGAGCGCGGGGCGGCTTCCGGCTTGGCGGCGGCGGCCTGCTTGGGCTTGCGGACTTCCTTGTTGGACTTTTTCTGGCCCTTGGCCATGGCGGTCTCCGGGGCGGCGGGCGCCGCCATGTGGGAATGGGTGAGGCTCAGAGAAGGTTCATCGTGAGCCGCCGATGAGGGCCGGAGATGAGGCCCGGGGCCTTAGCGCGGCCGCAGGCCGAGCAGGGAGAAGGCCAGGGGGGCAAGGATGGCGCTGACAACGCAGAGCGCCGACACAATGAGCAGGGGGGACATGGAGAACCTAGGTCGCGCCGCATCGGATGGGATCGACCGCTTGAGACGCGGCTCACGCCCGATGACGCCAACTCTAGATGGGGTGGCGGAGGCGAAATAGCCAGGGGCCGTCGAGACGACTTGGCTTGAGCGCGCTTCCGTGGTCCCAAGGCCACAGTATGGCCCCACCCTCGAAACCCCCTGAACCGCCCGGCGGCCCGCCTGGCCCGGAGTCCCGCGCCCCAGCCGGCTGGGTGGTCGCTGTCCTGCTGGAACCCGGACGCGATCCCGACCAGGGCCGCCGTTATTTCGCCATCGGCCGGGCCGACCGGGCCCAGGCCGAGTGGGTGGCCGTGGACATGGCCATCAGCCTGGGCCTGCGGGTCGCCGCCAGCCCGGCCGGCGGCGAGGAGCCGGTCCAGGCGCTGGCGCCCCTGTCGCCAGTGCGGATGCGCGCCCTGGGCCTGGCCAGCGGCGAGCGGCGGGACCTGGGCGACCGGCGGCCCCGCAGGTGGCTGACAGGCTGATTGTTCCGAGGGCGGTGGCGCGGCGCCTCGGGCGTGTTTAGTCTGCCGAAAGCAAAACCCCTGGAGGCGCCATGGCCGGTCGAGACAGACTTTCGCATCCCGTGGCGATCATCTCCGGCGCCTTCTATGGCCTGACAGACTTGACGCCGATCCAGACGGCCGTGGACGGCATTGCTGACGCCATGGCCGACCCCCGGGGGGTGTTCGTCGGCGACAATCTGATCACCATGGCCAAGCGCCTGAGCTTCCTGGATGACCGGGTGCTCATGGAGGCCTTCCTGCGCAATGCCAAGACGGTCGCCGAGCGGGGCGCCCTGTGGCGGATCGTGACCCTGGTCTGGGCGGCGCGCTCAGCCCTGAAGGTCGAGGGCGATTTCGTGGAGTGCGGGTGTTACAAGGGCAACTCGGCCCGGATCATCTCCGAAGTGGTCGGCTTCGCCAGCCTTCCCCGCCACTACTACCTCTACGACCTCTTCCAGCATGACGACTCCATGCCCCACCACAGCATGTTGGAGCACAGCGAGACCCTGGTCGATCAGGTCCGCGAACGCTTCTCAGACATGCCCAATGTGACCATCACCCAGGGCCGGGTGCCCGACAGCCTGGCTGTCGCCGCGCCCGAGAAGATCGCCTTCATGCACCTGGATCTGAACAACGACAAAGCCGAGATCGGGGCGCTGGAGGTGCTGTTCGACCGCATTTCCCCCGGCGGTATCCTGATCCTCGACGACTACGGCTGGATGGCCTACCAGGACCAGCTGGTGGCCGAGATGGATTGGATGCTGAAACGCGGCTACCGGATTCTGGAGCTACCCACCGGCCAGGGCCTGGTGATCAAATAGCCGCCCAATCGGCCCAGGTGATCTCCCGCCCCGGATAGGCGACGGCGCCGAACGGCCAGTCCGCGGCGATCCAGTCCCGGACGGCCGTAAACAAGGCCGCGTCGAGATGCGCGGCCGAGGTGCGCACCCAGCAAAAAGCCTTGGCCTCATAACCCGCCCGCTCGGCCGGATAGATGTAGGCGCAGCCCAGGCACGCCCCCTCGCCGCCGCCCGCCTGCGGCGCCATGACCGTATAGGCGAAGGACCGCCGGCGATCGAACTCCCCCTGGTGCCAGCCCAGGTCCACCAGATCCTCTTCCAGGGTCATGTCGGCCGCCGGCCAGTCGGCGCCTGGCCCGAAGACTCCCACCAGCCGCTCGCGGCTGCTCATCACCGCGTCATAGTCCTTGATCAGGTCGTGGATGGTCAGGGGTCGCAGGATGAAGTCGGCGGTGCGAAATCCCTGCGGAATGGCGAAATCGGCGGGCACGAACGGCATGGAGGTCTCTCCTGACTCAAGCCCCACCCTGGAGGGACGGTCGGTCGGCTGGCAAGCCTCTGATCGCCCTGACAGCTCCGTGGCCGGCCAGGCCCCCTGGACCGGGACCGCCGGCGCCCTAGACTGCCCGTCCAACGGGCCCGTTCGCGGCCACGAGGGGGAAAGACGTCCATGCTGCGACTCATTGCGCTCGCCCTTGCCGGCCTTTGCCTGCTGGCCCCGGTCCAGGCCCTGGCGGCCCCGACCTATATCCACGCAGGAGCCCTGTTGGACCGCCCGGGACAGGCGCCGCGGGGGGCCTCGACCCTGGTCGTCGAGAACGGCAAGGTGGTGCGGGTGGTGGACGGCCACCAGCCCGCCCCGGCCGGGGCCCGGCTGATCGACCTGTCCACGCAGTTCGTCCTGCCCGGCCTGATCGACTCCCACGTCCACATCTTCTCCGACGACGACAAGACCGCCGCCCGGCTGGAGGCCATGAGCCGCGGGCCAGAGGATCGCTTCGTCGTCGCCCTGGACAACGCCCGGCGCACCCTGGCCGCCGGCTTCACCACGGTCCGCGACCTGGGCTCGGAGCCCGCGGCCATCACCGCCCTGCGCGATGGGATCGAAAAGGGGCTGATCGAGGGGCCCACCATCATCAACGCCGGTCGAATGATCTCCATCAGCGGCGGCCACGGGGACGGCGCCAACGGGCTCGCCCCGCGCTATGCGGAGCTGGAGCGCGCCGAGGCGGTGAACACCTGCGACGGGCCCGAGGCCTGTCGCCGGGCGGTGCGCATCCAGGTCTCCCAGGGCGCCCAGGTCATCAAGTTCGCCGCCACCGGCGGGGTGCTGTCCAATGTGGCCGGCGGCCTCGGCCGGCAGATGTTCGACGACGAGATGAAGGCCATCGTCGAGACCGCCCACGCCTTTGGCCGCAAGGCCACAGCCCACGCCCACGGCAAGGACGGCATCGAGGGCGCGCTGAGAGCCGGGGTGGATTCCATCGAGCACGCCACCTTCACCGACGCCGAGACCCTCGCCCTCTTCCGCCAGACCGGCGCCTATCTGGTCCCGACCATGATCGCGCCCGAGGCCGCCGTCGCCCAGGCCCGGGCCGGCCAGCGGCCCCCCGCCGTCCTGGCCAAGGCCGAGGAAGCCGCCCGCATCGCCTACGCCAAGCATGTCGAGCAGTATGCGGCGGCCGGCGTGAAGATCGCCTTTGGCACCGACACCGGCGTCTCCGCCCACGGGGACAATGCGACGGAATTCAAGATGATGGTCGAGGCCGGCATGACGCCGGCCCGGGCGATCCGCAGCGCCACGGTGGACGCCGCCGATCTGCTTGGCCTGTCCGCCGCCCTGGGGACCCTGGAGCCGGGCAAGTCGGCCGATATCATCGCCGTGGCGCAGAGCCCGCTTGCCGACGTCACCGAGCTCGAGCGGGTGCGGTTCGTCATGCGCCGCGGCGTCGTGCACAAGCTGGACGGCGCCCGCCAGCCCTGGCCGGCCGACTAGAGGGCGAAGCGACCCGTATCGAAGAAGGCCTCCAGAGCCGCCTCGTAGGCGCCGGTGTCGATCCCGGCGGCCGCCAGCCAGTCGGGATTGGAGAGGGTGCTGGCATAGCGCTCGCCGGAATCGCACAGGAGGGTGACCACCGAGCCTTCCTGCCCCCTGGCGGCCATGGCCTCGATCACCTGGGCGCAGGCCCAGAGATTGGTGCCGGTGGAGCCGCCGCAGGACCGGCCAAGCCGGCGGCTGGCCACCCGGGCGCCGGCGATGCTGGCCGCATCGGGCACAGCGACGGCCCGGTCGATCAGTTCGGGGTTGAAGGAGGGCTCGCAGCGGGCCCGGCCGATGCCCTCGATGATCGAGCCTTGCGCCGCGCTGGTGGTCACCGCCCGATCAGCCACATGCCTGTGGAACACCGAGGCCTCCGGATCGGCAAGGCACAGACAGGTGGGGGCGCGGTTGTAGCGGATGAACCGGCCAAGCGTCGCCGTGGTGCCGCCGGTGCCGGCCCCGGCCACGATCCAGGCGGGGACGGGGTGCGGCTCCTGGGCCAGCTGGCTGAAGATCGACTGGGCGATATTGTTGTTGCCCCGCCAGTCGGTGGCCCGCTCGGCATAGGTGAACTGGTCCATGTAGTGGCCCCCGAGATCGGCGGCGAGCCGGGCGCTTTGCGCATAGACCTCGTGGGCGGCGTCGACGAAGTGGGTCTCGCCGCCGTGGAATTCGATCTGCGCCACCTTCTCGGCCGATGTGGACCTCGGCATCACCGCGATGAATCGCAGGCCAAGCATGCGGGCGAAATAGGCCTCCGACACCGCGGTCGAACCGCTGGAGGCCTCGATGATCGGGGTCTTGGGTCCGATCCAGCCATTGCACAGGGCGTAGAGGAACAGCGACCGCGCCAGCCGGTGCTTCAAGCTGCCGGTCGGGTGGGTGGACTCATCCTTGAAATAGAGATCCACCGCCCCGGCCAGGGGCGCGCGCAGCAGGTGGGTGTCCGCCGAGCGGTTGAAGTCGGCCTCGATGGTCTGGACGGCCCGGTCAATCCAGTCGCGGTCACGGCAGAGGGTCGTCAAGGGCGGCTCCAGGCTCAGGGCTGAACACCCCGGACATGACCCATTCATCGGCCCTCGGCTAGAGCTTGCGATCACGGGGCGAGGCCGCAGCCTTAGGGGAACGAAGCCCAAGCCTGGCCGTTAGCCCGCCCTATTGACGCCGTGGACAGGCCATAGACTGTTCGCTGAACTCAAGGAGCCGATTTTATGAGCCGCACCCCCGACCTGAGCCGCCGGACCCTGGCGCTGGGCCTCGCCTGCGCGCCGTTCGCCGGGCTGCTGGCCGTCGGTCCCGCCGCCGCCCTGCCCGCCGCCGACCAGGCCCTGGTGAACAAGGCCGTGGCCTATCTGGAAGGCCTGACCCAGGCCAAGGGGACCTTCGTCCAGACCGATCCCAGGGGCGTCACCACCCAGGGCGAGATCTTCCTCAAGCGTCCGGGCAAGGCCCGCTTCGCCTATGCCGCGCCCTCGGGCCTGCTGGTGGTGTCGGACGGCAATCTGGTCTCCGTCGCCAATTCCAAGCTGAAGACCTTCGAGTCCTATCCCCTGGGCGCCACGCCGCTGTCGCTGTTTCTCGCCCGTCAGATCCGCCTGGATCGCGGGGTGCAGGTGACCCGGGTGAGCCGTCTGGCGGACGGGTTCTCCATCACCGCCCGGGACGGCAAGAAGGAGGCCGAGGGCCAGATCACCCTGACCTTCTCAGACGCCCCCATGCAGCTGGTCGGCTGGACCATCACCGACCCGCAGGGCCAGGGCACCCGCGTGCGTCTGACCCGACTGGAAAAGGTGGCGAGCCTGGACGACAGCCTGTTCGTGCTGAAGGACCCGCGCAATCTGCGCCCCGGCCGCTCGCGAATGTGACAATCGCACAACAGGCAAGAATCATCGTGATTCTGGCTTGACTTTTATCTGCCTCGTGGCAAATATGACACGCATCGCTGATGCAGGGCCGAGGCCCAGCGGCAGCGCCGTGCCGGAACCTATCCCCTCCCGGCGGCGGCATGAGAGACGAATGACTTGGCGCCCGGGGTTCTCCAGTCCCCGGGCGTTTTCTTATGCGGCGATCTGGCTTAAGCCCGCCCCATGCGCCTTCGTATCGCCTCCTGGAACATCAACTCCGTCCGCCTGCGCGCCGAGCAGGTCGCCCGCTTCGTCGACGAGCAGGCGCCCGACGTCCTGTGCCTGCAGGAGATCAAGTGCCAGGAGGCCGAGTTCCCGCGGGAGGCCTTCGCGGCCATGGGCCTGCCGCATGTGAAGATCGCCGGCCAGAAGGGTTGGCACGGCGTCGCCATCGCCTCGCGCCTGCCGATCGAAGACGCGCCGATCCTCAATGTCTGCCGGGAGGGCCATGCCCGCTGTGTCTCAGCCAAGGTGGCCGGCGTCGAGATCCAGAACTTCTATGTGCCAGCCGGCGGCGACGTTCCCGACCGCGCCCTGAACCCCAAGTTCGACCACAAGCTCGACTTCTTCGAGAGCCTGACCGCCGAGATGGGCCGCCGCGATCCCCAGGCGCCGCTCGCCATCGTTGGCGACCTCAACGTGGCGCCGGGCGAGTTCGACGTCTGGAGCCATCGGCAGATGTCGCGCATCGTCAGCCACACCCCGGTAGAGGTGGCGGCCATGGAGGCCCTGCAGAAATCCCTGGGCTTCATCGACCTGCCGCGGGCCGCGACGCCGGAGCCGGAAAAGCTGTTCTCCTGGTGGAGCTATCGGTCGGCGGACTTCCGCAAGTCCAATCGCGGCCTGCGCCTGGACCATATCTGGGTCTCGCCAGGCCTGCGTGAGGCCGCCTTCCGCACCGGCGGCGCCTCATCGCGCGTGCATGACGACGTCCGCGAGTGGGAACGCCCCAGCGACCACGCCCCGGTCACCGCCGACCTGGGACTTTAGGGGCGACAACACTCAGCCCCGGACGTTCTGCGCGCCGCAGGCGCCCTCAAGATGGGACACGAAGAACACAAAGGGGCGCAAAGGACACAAAGGCGACGCCGCCGACCTCTTCGTGCCCTTTGTGTCCCGTCTTTAACGGCCCGGCCTGCGGCCTAAGGCGCAAGGCGGTAGCCGCCGGCTTCGGTCAGCAGGAGGCGGGCGTTGCCGGGATCGGGCTCGATCTTCTGGCGCAGCCGATAGACATGGGTCTCCAGCGTGTGGGTGGTGACCCCGGCGTTATAGCCCCAGACCTCGGCCAGCAGCTCCTCCCGGGACACCGGCTTGTCGCCGGCGCGGTAGAGGTATTTCAGGATGTTGGTTTCCTTCTCGGTCAGGCGGATCTTCTTCTGATCCTGACCGATCAGGGTCTTGGCCGAGGGCCGGAACTCGTAGCCGCCCAGCTGGAAGACCGCGCCTTCGGACTGTTCGTGGCTGCGTAGCTGGGCGCGGATGCGGGCCAGCAGGACGGCGAAGCGGTAGGGCTTGGTCACATAGTCATTGGCCCCGGCCTCCAGGCCCTGGACCGTATCCTCGTCCGAGGCCGCCGCCGTCAGCATGATCACCGGCGCGCTGACGCCTTGCTGGCGCAGCGCCTTGCAGACTTCGCGGCCGTTCATGTCGGGCAGGTCGACATCCAACAGGACAAGGTCGGGCCGCACCTCCTGGGCCAGGCGGACGCCCTCGGCGCCGGTGGCCGCCTCGACAGCGAGGAACTCCTCGTGCAGTTGAAGTTGTTCGGCGACGGCGCCGCGCAGGTCGTCGTCGTCGTCGATGATCAGCAGGGTCTTTCTTTGCGCCATAGGGGGAACATGCACCGCATCGGCGCCCCCGGGCAAAGAGTTTTGGGAGCAGAACCTTGATCTTCCGCGCAGATTCCACCGGTCTGTTCCACGCGGGCGACCAGGCGTTTCCCTGCGCCATCGGTCGTGGAGGCTTCGCGCCGGCAGCCGCCAAGCGGGAGGGGGATGGGGTCTCGCCGATCGGCGTCTGGCCCCTGCGTTCCTTGCTCTATCGCCCCGACAGAGGGCCTGCGCCGGCCACCGCCCTGTCTGTCCGGGCGATCACCCCGCAGGACGGCTGGTGCGACGACCCGACCCACCGCGACTATAATCGTCTCGTTCAGCGGCCGTTTTCCGCCAGCCATGAGGTCCTGTGGCGCGAGGATGGGCTCTACGATCTGGTGGTGGTGCTGGGGCACAATGACGATCCTCCCGTCTCGCCCCTGGGCTCAGCCATCTTCCTGCACCTGGCCAAGCCGGACTACGCCCCCACCGAGGGCTGCATCGCGCTCTCCCGGCCTGATCTGGAGAGGGTCCTGGCCCAGGCCCAGCCCGGCGACGCCCTGCAGATCGGACCTGACTGAGCGCAACCTGGCGCCCTCAGGCCGCGCGGGCGCCGAACAGGGCTGAGCCGACCCGCACGCTGGTCGCCCCAAACCGCACGGCGGTCTCGTAATCGCCGCTCATGCCCATGGAGAGCTTCGAGAGGCCGTTGCGGGCGGCGATCTTGCCCAGGAGGGCGAAGTGCGGCCCGGCGGGCTCCTCGGCCGGCGGAATACACATCAAGCCCTCGATCTCCAGACCATGGGCCTCCCGGCACCGGGCGATGAAGGCGTCGGCCTCGGCGGGGGAGACCCCGGCCTTCTGCGGCTCCTCGCCGGTATTGACCTGAACATAGAGGCGCACCGCCCTGCCCTGGCGCGCCATCTCCTCGGCCAGGGCCTTGGCCAGCCGCTCCCGGTCCAGGGTCTCGATGACGTCGAACAGGGCCACAGCCTCGCGGGCCTTGTTGGTCTGCAAGGGGCCGATGAGGCGAAGCTCCAGCCCCTCGCGGCGGTCGGCCCATCGGGTCTGGGCTTCCTGCACCCGGTTTTCGCCAAAGATCGTCTGGCCAGCGGCCAGCACCTGGGCCACAGGGTCCCAGGGCTGTTGCTTGGACACCGCCACCAGGGTCACATCGGCGGGGTCCCGGCCGCTGGCGCGGGCGGCCTGGGCGACCCTGTCCAGCACCTGGGCGCGGGCGGCGGCGGAATCGAAGGGGGCGTCGGACATGGGGGCTGATTTCGACTTCTGGGACCTGCGGCGGACCGCATGGTCCTTAAGCCGCCGCGCAGGCGCACAAAAGCCCCTGCCGCCCCTGCTGCTGTTCACCGATCCGTCGAGGACCCCTGATCCCGTCGCCGCAGCGCGGTCCCTGCCGGCGGGGTCCGCCGTCGTCTACCGGGCCTTTGGCGCGGCCGACAGCCTGCGGGTCGCACGCGCCCTGCGGCAGGTCACCCGCCGTCTCGGCGTCGGCCTGCTGATCGGCGCAGATCCCGCCCTGGCCCGCGATTGCGCCGCCGACGGGGTTCACCTGCCCGAGCGGAGGGCCCACCTGGCGGGCCGGCTGAGGCGGGCCCATCCCGACTGGCTGATCACCGCGGCGGCCCACAGCCTGCCCGCGGCCCGCCGGGGCCTGGCCTTCGGGGCCGACGCCGTGGTCGTCTCGGCGGTGTTTCCCAGCCGCAGCCCCAGCGCCGGAGCGCCGCTCGGGCCCATGCGGCTGGCGGCCTTGACCCGAGCCGCCGGGGGGCCTGTCTTCGCGCTCGGGGGGATCAATACGAAAAACGCCCGGCGGCTGCTGGCCTCGGGCGTGGTGGGTCTGGCGGCGGTGGAGGGGCTTTCGCCCAGATAGGCCCTAGAACTTCAGCGCGGTCTCGAGGCGCACCCTCGGGGTGGCGTCGGTGGGCTGGGTCTTCTTGAAGGCCGGCTCTTCCTTCTCCGCCAGGGCGACCGCGCCGCCGACCCGCAGGCTGGGGGTCACGCTATAGAAGGCGCCCGCCTCGACGTCGTTGAGCTGAACATCACGGCCGCTGGGCTGGTCGAGATTGAGCGACACCCCCCAACGTCCGTTCTGAAGACCCCACTTCAGGGTCTTTCCCCCCTGAGGCAGGGTCTCGCTGCGGACGGTGAAATCCAGGCCCTTGGCCCGCTCGGTCTGGGCGTGCGCCGCCGTCGACCCAAGCAGGGTCGCGATGGTCGCGCTCAAAACCAAGGTCCGAATGGACATTTTCACCGTCTAAGGGCCCCCTGCGCCCCGCAGACCACGTCCGGATAGTCCGTGCGCGGTCGTCCCCCCGATTAGAAGCCCCTGGCCGGGCGGGTCAACCGACCTTGGCGGGAGTCTCGCCTCTGTGGACAAGATGGCCCGTTCATGTGGCGCCGAGGCCACGCGATTCCTGTTTGGCGCCTGCAATCGGGTTGTTATAGAGGGCGCCGGCGCGGGGCGGCGCCGCGGCGCGACCACGACGCGGAAAACACTACTGGAGACGGATAACATGCCGTTTGTGCGCGGAGCTCGGATCTCCAAGATTTCGGTCGGCGTCCTGGCCCTCTGCCTGGTTTCCGTTTCGGCCTGCGCCTCCCGCGGGGACGGCGAGCGTCGGGGCCTGTTTGGCCGGGGCGAGCCGGCGGCCGCCCAGACCGCGGCCATCTCCGTCAACGGCTATCTGTGGCGCGCCACCCTCGACACCCTGGCCTTCATGCCGCTGGTGTCGGCCGACCCCTATGGCGGCATCGTCATCACCGACTGG
Organism: Phenylobacterium sp.; assembly: GCF_030693405.1. Taxonomy (GTDB): domain Bacteria; phylum Pseudomonadota; class Alphaproteobacteria; order Caulobacterales; family Caulobacteraceae; genus Phenylobacterium. Next base: position 118,491 of record NZ_JAUYAW010000064.1, on the reverse strand, counting down.
TATTCTACACCCGAGGCGCCCAATGAGCGCTTCAAGGCCACGGTCTATATTCTGGACTCCCGCCTGCGGGCAGACGGCCTGAACGTCGCCCTGTTCAAGCAGGTCCGCGGCGCCGACGGTCAGTGGGCCGATGCTCCGCCCTCGGCCCAGACCGAGGTCGATCTGGAGAACGCCATCCTGACCCGGGCCCGCCAGCTTCGACTTTCGAACATCCGGGGCTGACGCCCCGGGGCGCGTTCAGCCTGCCCGATCGAACGCGCCGCCCATGCCGTGGCCGGCGCGCCCCTCAAGCTCGCCGGTCTTCGTTCCCTGAACCGAACCAGATCGTGAAGGCTGCCTGAGATGGCGCGCTACAATCCCAAGGACGTCGAGCCCAAGTGGCGTCAGGCCTGGACCGACGCCGAGGTCTTCAAGGCTCACATCAAGCCCGACCAGCCGAAATACTATGTGCTGGAGATGTTCCCCTACCCCTCGGGGCGGCTGCACATGGGCCATGTGCGCAACTATGCCCTCGGCGATGTGGTGGCGCGGTTCAAGCGGGCCCGCGGCTTCAATGTGCTGCATCCCATGGGCTGGGACGCCTTCGGCCTGCCGGCTGAGAACGCCGCCATGGAGCGGGGCGTCGATCCCCGGGCCTGGACCTATGACAATATCGCCCGGATGCGGGACGAGCTGAAGCAGCTGGGCCTGTCCATCGACTGGAGCCGGGAATTCGCCACCTGCGACGTGGAATATTACGGCAAGCAGCAGGCCTGGTTCCTGGACCTGTACAAGGCCGGCCTCGTCTATCGCCGCGAGGGCGTGGTCAACTGGGACCCGGTGGACCAGACGGTTCTGGCCAATGAACAGGTGGTGGACGGCCGTGGCTGGCGCTCCGGCGCCCTGGTGGAGAAGCGCAAGCTGAACCAGTGGTTCCTGCGCATCACCGACTATGCCGACGACCTGATTGAAGGCCTGAAAACCCTGGACCGCTGGCCCGACAAGGTCCGGCTGATGCAGGAGAACTGGATCGGCCGCTCCAAGGGCCTGAAGTTCGCCTTCCCCTGGGCGGGTGCGGCCCCGGCCGGCTTCGAGGACGGCCTGAAGGTCTACACCACGAGGCCCGACACCCTGTTTGGGGCGAGCTTTGTGGGCGTCGCCCCCGACCACCCGCTCGCCGAGCAGCTGGCCGCCGCCGATCCCAAGGTGGCCGCCTTCATCGCCGACTGCCGCAAGGGCGGGGCCAGCGCCGCCGAGATCGAGACCGCCGAGAAGATTGGCTTCGACACCGGTCTCACCGTGGCCCACCCCTTCGATCCCAACTGGAAGCTGCCGGTCTGGATCGCCAACTTCATCCTGATGGACTACGGCACGGGCGCCATCTTCGCCTGCCCGGCCCACGACCAGCGCGACCTGGACTTCGCCCGCAAGTACGACCTGCCGGTCAAGCCCGTGGTCCTTCTGCCGGGCGAGGCGCCTGATCAGGTCATTGTGGGCGCCGAGGCCTATACCGGGCCGGGCGTCATCTTCAATTCCAGCTTCCTGGACGGCCTGGACATCGAGGCCGCCAAGGCCGCGGCCATCGCCCGCATCGAGGAGCTGGGCCTGGGCGAAGGCGCCACCGTCTATCGCCTGCGCGACTGGGGCGTGGCCCGCCAGCGGGGCTGGGGCTGCCCGGTGCCGGTGATCCATTGCGCCAAGTGCGGCGTAGTCCCTGTGCCCAAGGACCAGCTGCCCGTCGCCCTGCCCGACGACCTGGAGTTCGGCAAGCCGGGCAATGCGCTGGACCGCCACCCGACCTGGAAGCACGTGGCCTGCCCCACCTGCGGCGGCGAGGCCCGGCGTGAGACCGATACGCTGGACACCTTCGTCGACTCCTCCTGGTACTTCGCCCGCTTCACCGATCCCGACGCCGATGAGGCGATCAACAAGGCCGCCGCCGACTACTGGCTGCCGGTGGACCAGTATGTGGGCGGCATCGAGCATGCGGTGCTGCACCTGCTCTATGCCCGCTTCGTCACCCGGGCCCTGGCCGACCAGGGGCTGCTGTCGGTGAAGGAGCCGTTCGCGGGCCTCTTCACCCAGGGCATGGTCACTCACGAGACCTATCGTCGCCAGTCCGGCGAATGGCTGGAGCCGGCGGCCGTGGAGATCGAGGCCAGCGGAAACACCCGCCGGGCGGTCCTGATCGAGACCGGCGAACAGGTGACGATCGGCGACGTCGAGAAGATGTCGAAGTCCAAGAAGAACACCGTGGCGCCCGAGGAGATCTTCGAGGTCTATGGCGTGGACGCCGCGCGCCTGTTTGTCCTGTCCGACAGCCCGCCGGAGCGCGACACCCAGTGGTCCAATTCCGGCGTCGAGGGCGCCTGGCGCTTCGTCAACCGGGTCTGGGCCGAGTTCGAGAGCCAGCCGGCGACCACGCCGGCCGCCGAGCCCGACGAGGCGGCCAGGGCTTTGACCCGGGCCAGCCACCGGCTGATCAAGACCATGACCGAGGCCGTCGACGACTTCCGGTTTAATTCCGGCATCGCGCGTCTGTACGAATTCCTCAATGTTCTCAAGGCTCACCCAGCCCAGGGGGCGAGTCCGGCGGTGCTGGCCGCGCGGCAGGAGGCCCTGTCGGTCTTCGCCCGGCTGGTGGCGCCCTTCACGCCCCACCTGGCCGAGGAATGCTGGGCGGCGATCGGCGGTCAGGGTCTGGTGGCTGTCGCGCCCTGGCCGGACTATGATCGCGCCCTGGCCGAGGATGCGGTGAAGGTCCTGCCGGTCCAGGTGAACGGCAAGCGGCGCGGCGAGATCAGCGCCCCGGCTGGCGCCGAGCCCGCCGACGTGGAGAAGATGGTGCTTGAAGACCCTGAGATCGCCCGGCGCCTGGAAGGCCTGACCATCCGCAAGGTGATTGTGGTCAAGGACCGGATCGTCAACATCGTGGCCAGCTAGACTTGGAATGTGATGACCATGTCCTCCCGTCTCGCCTCAGTCCTGGTCCTGGCCTGCGTCGCCCTGAGCCTTGGCGCCTGCGGTTTTCGACCCCTCTACGCCCAGCCGGGGGTGACGCCGGGCCTGTCGGCCGTCCAGGTCGCCGCCCCTGACGGGCGGGCGGGCTATCTGCTGGGCGAGGCGCTTGGCGACGCCCTTGCGACCGGAGCAGGGACGCCAGCCTGGCGTCTGGACCTCGACCTGTCGGAGCAGCGTTTCCCCCGGGGTCTGCGGGTGGACAATGTCGCGACCCGCTACGAATACGTGCTGACCGCGGCCTACACCCTGCGCGCGGCCGCCACCGGTGAGCCGGCCAAGGTGGGTACGGTGAGGGTGGAGCTGACCTACGACTCCGCCGACCAGCCCTATGCCTCGGTGGCCGCCCAGCAGGACGCCCAGGAGCGGGCCGCCATTGAGGCCGCCCGTCGCATCCAGCTGGAGCTGGCCGCGTGGTTCGCCGAACAGGGCCAGAATTGAGGCGCTGGCCGGCATGATCCTCAGCCGCCGGCCCGATATCGAGCGCTTTCTGGCGCGTCCTGACCCGGGCATCCGCGGGGCGCTGATCTATGGCCGCGACATTGGCGTCGTCCGCGAGCGGGCCAACCAGCTGGCCGCCAAGGCCGTCGCCAATCCGGACGACCCCTTCGACGTGGCCCTGCTCACCGATGGCGACATCGACGGGGACGCTGGCCGGCTGGACAATGAGCTCGCCTCCCAGTCCCTGATGGGGGGACGGCGCCTGGTGCGGCTCAAGCTCTCCAGCGAGAAGGCCAGCCTCGACAAGATGACCGCCGAGGCCGTGAAGGGCCACGACGAGGGCGCCTTCAATCCTGAGGCCTTCTTCCTCATTGAGGCCGGCAATCTGGGGCGGGATTCGACCCTCCGGAAGATCGCCGAAAAGGCGGCCGGCATCGCCGTCATCCCCTGCTACGAGGACGAGCCCGGGGACATGGCCCGCCTGGTGCGCGAGGCCCTGAACGCCGAAGGGGTGGGGCTGAACGCCGACGCCTTGGGCCTGTTCGTCGCCCGCCTGCCCAAGGACCGCGGCGTGGCCCGCCAGGAGATCGAACGGCTGATCCTCTATCTCGGCCCCCGCAGCGGGATCACCGCCGGGCCCAAGGATCTCGAGGACTTCTTAGGCGTCGAGCCTGAGGCCTCCCTGGCCGACGCCGCCTCCGACGCCTTTGGCGGCCGCATCGCCGAGGCCCAGAGCGGCCTGCGACGGGCTGCGGCCGAGGGCGAGGCCGGCCCCGCCGCCGTCCGGGCGATCAGCCAGCATCTGGCCAAGCTGCGCCGCACGCTCACCCTGGTGAAGAGCGGGGCCGGGCTTCCCGAGGCCGCCAAGGCGTCGGGGGTGTTCTGGAAGAATGAGCGAGAGTTTCTGCGTCAGGCCCGCGCCTGGAGCCTGGAGACCCTGGACGCAGTCCAGCCAGAGGTCCTGGCCGCCGACCGCGCCTGCAAGACCACCGGCAGCCCCGATCGCCTGATCGCCGAACGCCTGGCCCTGACCATCGCCGCCCGCGCCCGTCGAATGGGGCTGTAGGGTCCACGCGCCCTCGCCTCGCCCTGTCGTCACCCTCGGGCTCGTCCCGAGGGTCCCTGTCGGGGGCAGGCGCAAGCGTCGAGAGGGACCCTGGGCACAGGGCCCAGGGTGACGGCGTTGGGGTGAGGGCCTGGTGACCGCCGCCCCGCGCACCGCAGACGCAGGGAGCGAAGGCGTTTCGCGCCCCCGGAATCACCCCGTGCGGGACAGTCTCCGGCAAAGGTCGTCTAGCTGTTCGAGGGTCTTGTAGCTGATCTTCAGCTCGCCAGCGCCGCCGCGGTCGGCGATCTGGACGGACAGGCCCAGCACCTCGGCCAGGTCGTTTTCCAGGGCCAGCGTATCGGTGTCCTTGTCAGCGCCTGAGCCGCCGCCGCGACTGGCGCCGCCGCGAGCCGCAGGGGCTGCGCCCTTGCGCACCAGGGCCTCGGTGTCGCGCACCGACAGGCCCTTGGCCATGACCTGGTCGGCCAGGGCCTCGGGGTTTTCCGCCGTGATCAGGGCCCGGGCGTGGCCGGCCGAGAGCTTGCCCTCCACCACCAGGTTCTGAACCGAACCTGGTAGGGTCAGCAGGCGCAGCATGTTGGCCACGTGGCTGCGGCTCTTGCCGACCACCTGGGCCACCAGTTCCTGGGTGCGGCCGAACCGGGCGATCAACACCTCATAGCCGCGGGCCTCTTCGATGGCGCTGAGATCGGCCCGCTGGACGTTTTCGACGATGGCGATTTCCATCACCTGCAGATCGTCCAGCTCGCGGACCACGGCGGGCACGGTGTGCAGGCCGACCCTCTGGCTGGCCCGCCAGCGGCGCTCGCCGGCGACGATCTCGAACCGGCCATTGGGCAGCGGGCGCACTAGGATTGGCTGCAGCACGCCGCGCTCGCGGATGGAGTTGGTCAGCTCCTCCATGTCCTCGTCATGGAATACCGACCGCGGCTGGGCCGCGTTGGGATCGATCAGGTCGATGGGCAGGTCGCGCATGGGCGACAGCGCCCTGACCGGACCCGCCGCCTCGGCGGCCTCGGCGGCGGCCGCCGCATCGGCGATGGTCTCATCCTCGGCCTCGCCCAGCAGGGCCGACAGACCCCGGCCCAGACCCCTGCGGTTTTCCGCCATGTTCAGACTTCCTGCTTGCTGGCCGCGGCCTTGCGGCGCTGGCGCTCGCGGACCACGACCTCGCGGGCGAGCTTCAGATAGGCCTGGCTGCCGGCGCATTTCAGGTCATAGACCAGCACCGGCTTGCCGAAGGACGGCGCCTCGGAGACCCGCACATTGCGCGGAATGACCGTCTCATAGACCGTCTTGCCGAAGTGGCCGCGGACATCGCTGGCCACCTGTTCCGACAGGCTGTTGCGCTTGTCGTACATGGTCAGCACCACGCCTTGGATCTCCAGGGCCGGGTTCAGGCTGCCCCGCACCAGCTCGACGGTGCGCATCAGCTGGGTCAGGCCCTCGAGGGCGAAGAACTCGCACTGCAGGGGCACCAGGACCGCGTCGGCGGCGGTCATGGCGTTGACGGTCAGCAGGTTCAGCGACGGCGGGCAGTCGATCAGCACATAGGTGAAGTCCCCTTCCCGCCGGATCTGGTCCAGGGCGTCCCGCAGCTTGAAGGACCGCCGGCTCTGATTGCCCAGTTCCAGCTCGACGCCCGACAGGTCCGGATCGGCCGGGATCAGGAACAGGCCCGGCAGGTCGGTGGCCACCACCGCCTCGGTGGCGGGCTTCTCCCCCATCAGCACATCATAGAGGGTCGTCTTGCGCCTGGCCCGGGCGACGCCCAGGCCGGTAGACGCATTGCCCTGCGGGTCGGAGTCGATTAGCAGCACCTTCTCGCCGACAGCGGCCAGCGCCGTGCCGAGATTGATCGCCGTGGTGGTCTTGCCCACCCCGCCCTTCTGGTTGGCGATCACCAGGACGCGGGCGCGGCTCGCAGGCGCGGCGGCGGGCCGGGCGTCCTGGACCTCAGCTTCGGCGGGCATGGATCTTGTTCCTCAGGCGAACGATACGACCCCGGGGGTCGCTGGTGCTGGGCAGAAGTTCGGCCTCGAACCGCCAGGCGTCCCGAGCCGCCTCGATCTCGGCGGCCACATCCTGGCCCTTCAGGAAAAGGGCCTGGTTGGTTCCGGTCAGCCAAGGCTTGGCATAGCCCAGCAGGCGGGTCATCGGGGCGCAAGCCCGGGCCGTCACGATATCCACATCCCGCGACAGGTTTTCCGCACGGTCGTTGTGAATCACCGCCGGCAGATCGAGAGCCTCGACCACCGCATCCAGGAAGCGGCAGCGCTTGGCCATGCTCTCCACCAGGTGAACCTCGAACCCCTCGCGGCCCTTGCCCAGTATCGCCAGCACGAGTCCGGGCAGGCCGGCCCCGGCGCCCAGATCAGCCCAGGTCAGGGCCTGCGGCGCCAAAGAAATGAGCTGGGCGGAGTCCCAGGCGTGTCTTCCCCAGAAGTCGGGCAAGGTCGCCGGGCCGACCAGATTCATCCTTTGATTCCAGTCAGTTAGAAGGTCGCGATAGGCCCTGAGGGCCTCGATCTGAGCTGGCGAAGCCCCGCTCAGCCGCACAAATTCCGCCTCGTCGATGTGGGGTACGGCGCTGTGCGCCACAGGGCCGATTTTTTCGAGGCTGTTTTCGGCGTTTTCGGCGACCGTTGGTGTCGAACTCATGCCGCCACCTTGCGGCGGACGTGAGCCAGCAGAGCGGTGAGCGCGCCGGGCGTCACGCCTTCAATCCGGGCAGCCTGGCCCAGGGTCAACGGACGGATGGCGGCGAGCTTTTCACGCACCTCGTTGGAGAGGCCGCCGACGGCGCCATAGTCCAACTCAGGCGGCAGGCGCAGATCTTCGTCCCGTCGGAAGGCGGCGACGTCGGCGGCCTGGCGATCCAGATAGCCGGCATAGCTGGCGTCGATCTCCAACTGCTCGCGAATTTCGGGCGCCCAGCTATTCAGCTCCGGCCAGATGACGGTGAGGTCTTCAAAGCTGATGGTCGGATAGGCCAACAGCTCGACCACATTTCGCACCACCCCGTCAGCCTTGACCGGCAGACCGGCCTGGGCCGCCTTGGCCGGCGACAAGGTCAGGCGGGCGGCGGTCGCCCGCGCCTCATCCAGCGCCACAGCCTTGGCGCCGAAGGCGCCGGCCCGTTGCGTCCCCACCACGCCGAGCTCAACACCCTTGGCGGTGAGCCGCTGGTCGGCGTTGTCGGCCCGCAGGATCAGGCGGAACTCCGCCCGGCTGGTGAACATGCGGTAGGGCTCGGTCACACCGCGGGTGACCAGGTCGTCGATCAACACGCCGATATAGGCCTCGTCCCGGGCGAACACATGCCCCTCGCCGCCACCGGCCGAGCGGGCGGCGTTGAGCCCGGCCACCAGCCCCTGCGCGCCGGCCTCTTCATAACCCGTGGTGCCGTTGATCTGGCCGGCCAGATAGAGGCCGGGCAGCCGCTTAACCTCCAGGGTGGGATAGAGCTCCCGGGGATCCACATAGTCATACTCGATGGCGTAGCCATACCGGCGCACCTGGACCCGCTCGAGGCCGGGAATGGTGCGGAGGAAGAGGTCCTGGGTCTCTTCCGAGACCGAGGTCGAGATGCCGTTGGGATAGACGGTGTCGTCGTCCAGGCCTTCCGGCTCCAGGAAGATCTGGTGGCTGGTCTTGTCGGCGAAGCGGACCACCTTGTCCTCGATCGAGGGGCAGTAGCGCGGCCCGCGGCCGCTGATCCGCCCGCCATAGACGGCCGATTCCGACAGGCGCTCGGCGATGATCCTGTGCGTGGCCTCGGTCGTATGGGTGATGCCGCAGGCGATCTGCGGGGTGGTGATGGCCGAGGTCAGGAAGGAGAAGGGAACGGGCTCAGCGTCGGCCTGCTGCATCTCCAGCCGGTCCCAGGCGATGGTGGTCCCATCCAGCCGCGCCGGCGTGCCGGTCTTCAGCCGGCCCATGGCCAGGCCGCCGTCATAGAGCCGGTCAGCCAGGCCGATGGCCGGAGCCTCGCCCGCCCGGCCCGCCGGAATGCGCCGGTCGCCCAGATGGATGAGACCCTTGAGGAAGGTGCCTGTGGTCAGCACCACCCGGCCTGCGGCATAGACCTGGGCCGAGGCGCCCACGACGCCGGTGACCCGGCCAGCTTCCACCACCAGGTCTTCCACCGCTTCGGCGATGAGGGTCAGGTTGGGGGTCGCCGCCAGCTCAGCCTGCATGGCCTGGCGGTAGAGCTTGCGATCGATCTGCGCCCGCGGGCCGCGCACGGCGGCGCCCTTGGAGCGGTTCAGCAGCCGGAACTGGATGCCGGCCTGGTCGGCCATGCGCCCCATCACCCCGTCCAGGGCGTCGATCTCGCGGACCAGATGCCCCTTGCCCAGACCGCCAATGGCCGGGTTGCAGGACATCTCGCCGATGGTCTCCAGCTTGTGGGTCAGCAACAGGGTCCGGGCGCCCACGCGCGCCGCCGCCGTCGCGGCCTCGCAGCCGGCATGACCGCCGCCGATGACGATCACGTCCCAGGTTGAGGATGCAGGGTTGGAGGTCACGCTGTCGCCTTGAAGCAGGACGCCCCCGCGCAGGCGGGGGCGAGCGGCTTCTATATAGGCGATGGCGGGGCAAAGGTCGACGGGCCGTCGCCGTCGCATTCCCCTCACGCGCGACAAGAAGCGCGGCCACACCGGGTCGTGCCGCCGCCCGTGCGGGCCTGTTTCACGTGGAACACGTGGTCAAGCTTCAGCATGACCGTTTCACGTGAAACATCACTTGCCGATGCAGAAGCTGGCGAAGACTCGATCGAGCACGTCCTCAGAGCCGATACGTCCTGTGATCCGGTCCAGGGCGCGAGCGGCCAGCCGAACATCCTCCGCGGCCAGTTCCGGCTCGATCTCCGCACCAGCGGCCCGCTCCAGCCGTGCGACGGCCTCGGTCAGCAGCTCCCGATGTCGAAGACGGGTCGCCGCTGGAGGCTCCGCGCCCCCAAGCGCGGCGCTGACCCGGGCGGCCAGGGCCTCTTCGAGCCAAGCCAGGTCTTCCGGCAGACGGGCGCTGAACGACCGCCCCTGCCCTGACGCCGTCAGATTGACCAGATCTCGCTTGGTGACCAGCACCAGATCCTCCCCAGCGGCGATCCCGGGCAGCGGGTCGTTGACCTCCACCGTCCCGTCCCTCAGCCAGATGCGCAGATCAGCCTCAGCGCCCCACGCCTGCGCCCGGCGCACGCCTTCGGCCTCGATTTCATCGGCGGTCTCCCGTAGCCCGGCGGTGTCGGCGAGGATCACCTTGTAGCCGGCGAGCACGAGAGGGACCTCGATGATGTCCCGGGTGGTCCCGGCCGTGGCGGTGACAATGGCCGCCTCCCGGCGGGCCAGGGCGTTTAGCAGGGTGCTCTTGCCGGCGTTGGGCGTCCCCATCAGGGCGATCCGGTAGCCTGAGCGGACCCGCTCGCCCCGCTCGGTCTCCGCGGCGGCCGCGCGCAGCTCGGCGATCAGGGACGAGAGAATGGGCGCCGCCCGCCGGGCCACGTCGGCCGGAATCTCTTCGTCGGGAAAGTCCACGGCGGCCTCGAACACCGCCAGGGCCTCGATCAGGGCGTCTCGCCACCGGGCCTGGGCGCCGCTCAGCCGTCCGCCCACCTGGTCCAGGGCCTGGCGGCGCTGAGCCTCGGTTTCCGCCTCGATCAGGTCGGCGACCCCCTCGGCCTGGGCCAGGTCCAGCCGGCCGTTCTCGAAGGCCCGGCGGGTGAACTCCCCCGGCTCAGCCAGCCGCAGGCCAAGGGCGCTGAGGGCGTCCAGCACCCCCGCCACCACGGCCGGTCCCCCATGCAGGTGAAGCTCGACACTGTCTTCGCCGGTATAGCTGGCGGGGCCAGGCAGCCAGAGCACCAGCGCCTCGTCCAGCAAGGCCCCGGCGCCGTCTCGCAGCCGGCGCAGCGAGGCCCGGCGCGGCTTGGGCAGGCGGCCAGAAAGCCGCCGGAGCGCATCGCCCGCCGCCGGTCCCGAAAGCCGCACCACAGCCACCGCCGCTCGCCCCGGCGCCGTGGCCGGGGCAAAAATCGTGTCGGTCATTTGGGCCGGGAGCCGCCCATGGCGCCCTCAGCGGCCGCCGTCATCAGCTTGCGAAACTGCTCCTGCGCCCCGACCCCGAAAGCGGTCCAGGCCTTCACCAGCTCGTCCGGCGAGGCCATGGCCATATTGGCCTCGAGCCTCGACTGCATCTCCTTCACCAGCCGGTCGTTGAGATCGGTGACATCGGGCAGGCCGAGAAAGGCCCGGGCTTCGGCCGGCGTGCAGTCGACTTCGACGGTCATCTTCATGGGAGTCTCCCTGCCCGCTGCCGGGCGTTGTGGCGACATTGTTGCCTGGGCTTGTTAGGTTCGGCGCCCAGGGTTCGGCTCGCCGCATCCTGACCCTATATGCCGATGAAACCAACGGGAGCAGATCATGGCCGGGCAAACCCTAGAGATTCAGACACCGGACGGCGCCTTCTCGGCCTATGTGGCCAGGCCAGCCCAAATGCCTGCGCCCGCCGTCGTGGTGATCCAGGAGATCTTCGGCGTCAACCAGGTGATGCGCGACATCTGCGACGACTACGCCGCCCAGGGCTATCTCGCCATCAGCCCCGACCTGTTCTGGCGGATTGAGCCGGGCGTCGACATCACCGACCAGTCGGAGGCCGAGTGGAAGAAGGCCTTTGAGCTGATGAACGCCTTTGATCCCGACCAGGGGGTCCGCGACATCCGCGCGGTGATCGACACCATCCGCAGCCACGCCGACTGCAGCGGCAAGGTTGGCGCCGTGGGCTTCTGCCTGGGGGGTCTCCTGGCCTTCCTCACCGCGACCCGCACCGACGCTGACGCCAGTGTCTCCTACTATGGCGTGGGCATCGAGCAGCGCACCGGCGAGGCCGAGCGGCTGGCCAACCCCCTGATGATGCACATCGCCGAGGAAGACCAGTTTGTCCCCAAGACCGCCCAGGAGCTGATCCTCGGCGCCCTGAAGAACCACCCGCAGGTGCAGATCCACACCTACGCCGGCCGCGATCACGCCTTCGCCCGCAAGGGGGGCGAGCACTATGACGCCGCCGATGCGCAGACGGCCAATGAGCGGACGATGGCCTTCTTCAAAGCGAACCTCGCCTGATGCGCGCTATCCGCATCAGCCGCACGGGCGGCCCTGAGGTTCTGGAGACCGTCGAGATCGAGATCCCTCGTCCGGGTCCCGGCGAAGTTCTGATCCGCAACCAGGCCATCGGTCTCAACTTCATCGACACCTATCACCGCACCGGCCTCTATCCGGTGAAGCTGCCGTCTGGCCTGGGCATGGAGGGCGCGGGCGAGGTCCTTGAGGTCGGTGACGGGGTCACCCGCTTTAGCCCCGGAGACCTGGCTGTCTATGCCTCTGGTCCGATCGGGGCCTATGCCGAACAGCATGTGGTCAAGGCCGACCGGGCTGTGAAGCCCCCGGCCGGAATCACGGCTGAGGTCGGCGCGGCCGCCCTGCTCAAGGGCATGACGGCGGAATTCCTGCTGAGACGGTGTTTTCCGGTGCAGCCGGCCCAGACCATCCTGGTCCATGCGGCCGCTGGCGGCGTCGGCTCGATCCTCGTCCAGTGGGCCAAGGCCCTGGGGGCTGAGGTCATCGCCACCGTAGGCTCTGAGGACAAGGCCGCCCGGGCCCGCAGCCTCGGGGCCGACCACACCATCCTCTATCGCGATCAAGACGTGGCCGAAGAGGTGCGGCAGATCACCGGTGGAGCCGGCGTGCCCGTGGTTTATGATTCCGTCGGCGCGGCCACCTTCGAGGCCAGCCTGAAGAGCCTCGCCCGCCGCGGCCTGCTGGTTTCCTATGGCAACGCCTCGGGGCCTGCGCCGGCCATCCTGCCGGCCCGCCTGTCGCAGCTGGGCTCGATCTTCCTCACCCGGCCGACCCTGTTCGATTATGTGGCCACCACACAGGAACTGGACGCCAGCGCCGCGGCCCTGTTCGAGGTCATCGCCAAGGGCCAGGTTCGCATCGACATCGGCCAGACCTTCCCCCTGGCGGAGGCCCGCGCGGCGCATGAGGCGATGGAAGGTCGCGAGACCATCGGCGCCTCCCTGCTCATCCCTTAAGCCCTGCTTCAAAGGACCCAAGACGTGGACAGCTTCTCCCTGTGGCACTGGCTGATCGTGGCGGTGTGGCTCTTCCTCATCATCTTCCCGATCGGGAAGATCCTGTCCCGCATGGGCATCCCCTGGGCCGTGGCCTTCCTGACGGTCGTGCCCGTGGTGAACCTGGTGATGCTGTGGGTGGTGGCCTTCATCAAATGGCCGAGGGATCACGTTCCCCCGACCAGCTGACGTTTCACGTGAAACAGGCCTTGCTGAGCACCCCGGCCGAAGGCCGATCAGCGAAGAGAGGACACGAAGGACACAAAGGAAGCCAAAGACACAAAGGGATCCGCGGCCACATCTTTGTGTCCTTTGCGAACCTTTGTGCGCTTTGTGTCCCGCCTTGAAAGCGCCTGCGGCGGCCTGAACCGGCCGGACAGGGCGCGCAACCTGAGCTGCGGGCCCCGCCGCCTCAGGTGTTCATCGACTGGAAGAAGTCGTCGTTGTTCTTGGCGTTGCGGAGCTTGTCGAGCAGGAACTCGATGGCGTCCTGCGCCCCCATGGGGTTGAGGATCCGGCGCAGCACATAGGTCTTCTGCAGCTGATCCTTGGGCGTGATCAGCTCTTCCTTCCGGGTGCCGGACTTCAGCACGTCGATGGCCGGGAAGATGCGCTTGTCGGCGACCTTGCGGTCGAGGACGATTTCCGAGTTACCGGTGCCCTTGAACTCTTCGAAGATGACCTCGTCCATGCGGCTGCCGGTGTCGATCAGGGCGGTGGCGATGATCGAGAGCGAACCGCCCTCCTCCACATTCCGCGCCGCGCCGAAGAAGCGCTTCGGCCGCTGCAGGGCGTTGGCGTCCACGCCGCCGGTCAGCACCTTGCCCGAGGACGGGACCACGGTGTTGTAGGCGCGGCCGAGACGGGTGACGGAGTCCAGCAGGATGACCACGTCGCGCTTGTGTTCCACCAGGCGCTTGGCCTTTTCGATGACCATCTCGGCGACCTGCACGTGGCGGGTGGCCGGCTCGTCGAAGGTGGACGCGATGACCTCGCCGCGCACGGTGCGCTGCATGTCGGTCACTTCTTCCGGCCGCTCATCGATCAGCAGGACGATCAGATAGACCTCGGGGTGGTTAGCCTCGATGGACTTGGCGATGTTTTGCAGCATCACCGTCTTACCCACCCGCGGCGGGGCGACGATCAGGCAGCGCTGGCCCTTGCCCAGGGGGGCGACGATGTCGATCACCCGGCCCGAACGGTCCTTCAAGGTTGGATCATCGATCTCCATCCGCAGGCGCTCTTCAGGATAGAGCGGCGTCAGGTTGTCGAAGTGGACCTTGTGGCGAACGTTCTCGGGGTCTTCGAAGTTGATCTGGTCGACCTTGACCAGGGCGAAGTAGCGCTCGCCTTCCCGCGGCGCGCGGATGGCGCCGACTACGGAATCGCCGGTGCGCAGGCCGAACTTCCGGATCTGTGAGGGGCTCACATAGATGTCGTCCGGGCCGGGCAGATAGTTGGCCTCGGGGCTGCGCAGGAAGCCGAACCCGTCGGGCAGGACCTCCATGGTGCCGGAGCCTGAAATCTCCACGCCTTCTTCGGCGAGGGTCTTCAGGATGCCGAACATCATGTCCTGCTTGCGCATCGAGTTGGCGTTCTCGATGTCCATCTGCTCGGCGAAGGCCAGCAGGTCGGAGGAGGATTTCTCCTTCAGCTCCTGGAGCGACATCTTGGTCAGGCCCATGGCCGCGATCGCCTGGGAGGCCAGGGACGGCTCGTCCAGGTCGTTGTCGGCGCCCCCGTCCTCGTCGGTCTGATTTTCGAGGACCTGGGTTTCGGTGTCTTCGCTCATGATGGTCTTTAAAGGCTCTAATGGAAATTATCGGTCCTCCGGCCGGCCAGACGGAGTCCGGGCGGGCGGGGACGAGAGGTGGGGCGCTGTCTTGGGCGGCGCCGGCTATGTTGTCTCGAGGACCGGGCCGTCGGCGGTAAACGCGCGGCGCCGGGAAAAGGCGGGGCGCGGGATGGCTCCCGCGTCCCTAGCCAAAACCACAGGCGGGGGCCTGTGGTCAATAGCCGTCTCCAGATCAGATGGGTCTAACGGCCGCCGAATTCCAGGGTCACGGCCAGGACGGCGACGATGGTGATCAGGAAGGGGATCTCGTTGGTGGCCCGCCAGAACTTGGCCGACCTCGGCCGTTCGCCGGCCGCAATCTTCTTCCGCGCGCCCGCCAGCATGCCGTGCCAGCCGGACAGGAAGATCACCAGGGCGAGCTTCAGCATCATCCAGGGCTGCAGCAGGAAGGCCCAGCCCTGACCCATGGCGTGCACGTGATACATGATCAGGCTGAGGCCAAAGATCCAGGTGATCACCATCGAGGGGTTAATGATGATCCGCAGGAGCTTGGCCTCCCACACCTTGAAATGGGCGTCGAACTCGCTGCCGGGCGGCGCGGTCTCGGTGTGGTAGGCGTAGAGCCTCGGCAGGTACATCATGCCGGCCATCCAGGCGATGACCGCGATAATGTGCAGGCCCCGAAGCAGATCATACCAGTTCATGCCGCCCTCCCCGTATTGCAGGCGCATTTCCCATAGGCGGCGGGACAGGTCCAGCCGCCGGCCGGCGCCACGGCGGCCCCGCTGTCCAGGGCGTCGAGCACCATGGCCTTCAGCCCATCGATGAAGCCAGGCGTCACGCCGAGCGCCGGAACCCGCAGATAGGGCGCGCAGCCGATCTCATGGGCGATCTCGGCATATTCGTGATCCAGCTCCACCAGGGTCTCCACATGTTCGGAGACAAAGGCGATGGGGGTCAGCAGCACGCCACGATTGTCGGCCTTGGCCTGGCGGATGGCGTCCTCGGTGGATGGCCCGATCCAGGCCAGCGGCCCGACCTTGCTCTGATAGCAGACCTGCCAGTCGGGCAGGTCCGGCAACAGGGCGGCGACAGCTGCTGCGGCGGCCTCCACCTGGGCCTGGTAGGGATCGCCGTCCTTGATCACCTTCTCCGGCAGGCCGTGCGCTGAGAACAAAAGGCGTACATTATCCGGCCGACCGGCGGCCTCCCAGGTCTCGGCGATCTTGGCCGCGTGGGCCGCCACCAGCTTCGCCTCCGTGGGATAGCAGCACACCGCCCGCGAGACGCCGGGACCGCGATAGACCTTGGCCCAGTCCTTCAGGGAGGAGGCCGAGGTGGTGGTGGAAAACTGCGGATAGAGCGGCAGCAGCACGATCTCGTCCGGGGCGAAGGCCGCCACCTCCGCCGCTGTCGCCTTGGCCCTGGGGTTCCAGTAGCGCATGGCGATGAAGATGCGGGTCTCAAGCTCCGGCGCGGCGGTCGCCAACGCCGCCTCCAGGGCCCTGGCCTGGGCTTGCGTCTCGGGCAGCAGGGGCGAGCCGCCCCCCATGATGGCGTAATTGGCCTGGGCGCTCTTCTTGCGGGTCGTGGAGATTAGGGCGGCCAGGGCGTAGCGGGCCGGCGCTGGCAGGCCGATGATGGCCGGGTCGCGGAACAGGTTGAAGAGGAAGGGCTGGACGGAGTCCGGACCATCGGGGCCGCCCAGATTGAACAGGACGACCGCAAGCTTCTTCTTCATCTAGGTCCCCGTAACCCGGCGCACGGCGCGTTCGATATGCTCCACCGGGGTGTCCGGCAGAACCCCGTGGCCCAGATTGAAGATATAGGGGCCCTTGCCCCATTGTTCGATCAGGGCGTCGATGCGGGCGTCCATGGCCGGTCCCCCGGCCCGCAGCAGCAGATTGTCCAGCGCGCCTTGGATGGCCTTGCCGCCGGCCTGGATCCTCTGACCCTGGGCGGCGCTGGCCTGGGTGTCCAGGGCCACGGCCTGGACCGGAACCTTGGCCGCATAATTGTCCACCAGGGCGCCGGCCCCGCGGGGGAAGCCGATGAAGGGAGTGTCGATCCCGGCGGCGCGGACCTTTTCGATGATCGCGGCATGGGGACGGATGACGATCCGTTCGAAGACGTCCTCGGCCAGGCCCTCGGCCCAGCTCTCGAACAGCTTCAGCGCCTGGGCGCCAGCCTTGGCCTGCATCACCAGGTAGCGGGCGGTGGATTCCACCAGAATGTCCAGCAGCCGGTCCAGGGCCTCGGGGTTCTGATAGGCATAGGTCCGGGCGCCGGAACGATCGGACCCGCGGCCTTCGATCATATAGGTGGCCACGGTCCAGGGCGCGCCGGCGAAGCCGATCAGGGCCCGGTCCTGCTCCAGTTCAGCCCGAACCCGGGTCAGGGTTTCCCCGATCTCGGAAAGCCTGCCGGTCGAGGCCTCGATCTCAGCCTCCATCGCCGAAAGCTCAGGCAGTTCGCCGAGCCTTGGCCCCTCGCCGGCCTCAAACCACACCTTCTGGCCCAGCGCCTTGGGCAGCAGCAGGATGTCGGCGAAGACGATGGCCGCATCCAGGGGGAACCGGCGCATGGGCTGCAGGGTCGCCTCGGCCGCCATCTGCGGATTGTGACAGAAGGCGATGAAGTCCGGCGCACGGGTCCGCAGCTCACGGTACTCCGGCAGGGACCGGCCGGCTTGGCGCATGAACCAGACCGGGGGACGCTCAAGGGTTTCGCCGGCCAGGGCGCGGAGGAGGCGGGGTTTTGCAGGTTCGCTCATGCCAAGCCTTAAAGCGGCTCTGGGGGCCAGGCTCAAGTCTCCTGGTGAGAGGGTCAGGACCGCTTGTCCCCCTCGCCCGCCCTTCTTCCTGAAAGAAAGAGATTGTTTGGACAGAGGAGGTGGTAGGGCCGGTCAGACCCGGGGATAAGCCTGCCCCGGCACAGCCATACCAAGGGAACTCACAGCTCGCCCCTGATCTGTCCCAAGGCGTTGAGGGCCTCTGTGAGTCCCGGGCATAAGGTCAAGGTCGTGGCTCAAACCTTAACAAAACCTTAAGAGACGTCCGCTCGCGGACTGAGGATGACTGGCCCCTCGCCTGCGCCCCTGTGTTTACCTTTCGTTAAGGTTTTCCCCGGCGGGTGATCTTGTGTGCGAAAACCGGTCCAGCGGCGGGTCTGTCCCGGCCCCCGGCGGAAGCGCCTGCCAGGCCGGGATAAGTCGTCACCTATCCCCAAGCCTGTCCGCCTCGGTTAAGAGACTTATCGACTCCCTCGTCCCCAAGAGCATTTTGTCGCAGGCCGCCGCCCCGGTATGACCAACCCGCGCATCGCCACCTATTTCCATCTGCATCTGGTCTCGGACTCCACCGGCGAGACGCTGAACGCTATGGCCCGCGCCGTATGCGCCCGGTTCGACGACGTCCTGCCCATCGAGCACATCTACGCCCTGGTGCGGTCCCGCCGGCAGCTGGACCGCGCCCTGGCCGATATCGAGTCCGCCCCGGGCCTGGTCATTCACACCATTGTCGACGCTGAACTCAGAGCGGCTCTGGAGGATGGGTGCCGGCGGCTGGAGATCGCCTGTATCGCCGCCCTCGATCCTCTGGTCTCGGCGGTGTCCCGCTATCTGGGCCTGGCTACCTCCACCCGGGTCGGCGCTCAGCACGCGCTGGACCACGAGTACTTCAACCGTATGGACGCCCTGAACTACGCTATCGGCCACGATGATGGTCAGGGGGGCCAGGATCTGGAACAGGCTGATGTGGTCCTGGTCGGCGTGTCGCGCACCTCGAAGACACCAACCTGCATCTATCTGGCCCATCGCGGCGTGCGGGCGGCCAATGTGCCCCTAGTCCCGTCGCGGCCGATCCCTGACAAACTGCTGCAGCTGAAGAACACCCTGGTGGTGGGCCTGACCATCTCGCCCGACCGGCTGATCCAGATCCGGCGCAACCGCCTGCTCAGCCTCAAAGAGAACCGCACCTCGGCCTATATCGACGTGGACAATGTCCGGGAGGAGATTGTCCAGGCCCGCAGGCTCTATGAGCGACAGGGCTGGCCGGTGATCGACGTCACCCGCCGCTCGGTGGAGGAAACCGCCGCCGCGGTCATGAACCTGCTGACCTCCGGCCGCCAGGTGGACATACTGGGATGACCCGCATCATTCTCGCTTCCCAGAGTGCGGCCCGCAGCCAGCTGCTGACGGGCGCGGGCGTCGTGTTCGACAAGATCGTCTCCGGCGTCGACGAGGACCTGGTCAAGGCCCGAATCCAGGCCGAGGGCGGCAGCCCCCGCGCGGTCGCCCAGGCCTTGGCCGACATCAAGGCGGTGACCGTCTCGGACCTGCAGCCCGGTCTCGTGATCGGCGCAGATCAGACCCTGGAATTCGACGGCGTCCTCTATGACAAGGCCAGGGGCCTGGACGAGGCCCGCGCGCGACTGCTCTCTCTGCGCGGTCAGCCGCACCATCTGCATTCGGCGGTCACCCTGGCTCAGGATGGCCAGGTCCTGTGGTCGGAGACGGCCAGCGCCACCCTGACCATGCGCGACTTCTCCGAACCCTTCCTCGACGCCTATCTCGAACAGGAGGGCGAGGCGATGCTGGGCTCGGTGGGCTGTTACCGGCTGGAAGGTCCAGGCGCCCAGCTGTTCGCCCAGATCGAGGGGGACTACTTCGCCATACTTGGCCTGCCCATGCTGGGCCTCCTGGACCAGCTGCGCCAGCGCGGCGCTCTGATCCCATGAGCGCGGTCCTCACCGGGGGGGCCAAGGTCGCCGGCGTGGTCGGATCGCCGGTCCGTCATTCCCTGAGCCCCCTGATCCACAACGCCTGGATCGATAGCCTCGGCCTCGACGCCGTCTATGCGCCCTTCAGTCCGCCAGAGACGGGGTTTGAAGCCTTCGTCCAGGGTCTGCGCGGCGGGGCTATCGCCGGCCTGAACGTGACCCTGCCCTTCAAGGAACAAGCCCTGGCCCTGGCCGACGCCCCGAGCCCGGCGGCCCAGGCGGCGGGGGCGGCCAATCTTCTGCTGTTCAAATCCGACGGACAGATCCTCGCCGACAACACTGATGGGACGGGTCTGCTGGCCGCCTTCGCCAGCCAGGCGCCGGGCTTTGATCCCGCCGCCGCACCCGTCGTGATCCTGGGGGCCGGGGGCGCGGCGCGGGGCGCAGCCGCCGCCTTCATCGCGGCCGGCGCGCCGGAGGTGCTGATCCTGAACCGCACGCTTTCCCGGGCTGAGGCCATCGCCGAGCGTCTGGGCTCTGGCGTGCGCGCCCTGGGCCTTGATGAAGCCACTCACGCCTTTGACGGCGCCGGCGCAGTGATCAACGCCACCTCGGCGGGCCTGTCGGGCCAGGGCGAGCTCGACGTGCCGCTGGGCGCTACGCCGGCTGGCTGCGTGGTCATGGACATGGTCTACAAGCCGCTGATCACGCCCTTCCTGGCCAGGGCGCAGGCGGAGAGCCGCCGCACGGTCGATGGCCTGGCCATGCTGATCGGCCAGGCCGTCCCGTCCTTCACCGCCTTTTTCGGGGTCGCGCCGCCGGCGCATGTGGATGTCCGCGCCCTGGCGCTGAACAGTCTGAGCCTGAACGAGAGGATCTAGAGACAATGCTGATCATCGGCCTGACCGGCTCCATCGGCATGGGCAAGTCCACCACCGCGGCCATGTTCCGCGAGCATGGGACGCCCGTCTATGACGCCGACGCCGCCGTGCACGATCTCTATGATGTGGGCGGCGCGGCCGTGGTTCCGGTGGGCGAGGCCTTTCCGGGCGTCGTCCAGGGCGGGGCCGTGGACCGGGAGCTGCTGCGCCAGCGGGTGCTCGGCGATCCCGAGGCCCTGAAGCGGCTGAACGCCATCGTCCATCCCCTGGTGGGGATCGACCGCCAGAGCTTCTTCGCTGAGGCCCAAGCCAAGGGCGCCGACATGGTCGTCCTCGACATCCCCCTGCTCTACGAGACCGGCGGCGATGCGCGCATGGACGCCGTAGTGGTGGTGAGCGCCCCGGCCGACATGCAGCGCGAACGGGTGCTGGCCAGACCCGGGATGACGCCGGAGCGGCTCGACGCCATCCTCGCCCAGCAGATGGCCGACGCCGAAAAGCGCGCCCGCGCCCACTATGTGGTGGAGACCGGTCATGGGCTTGAGCACGCTCGCGCCCAGGTCACGGAAATTGTGAACGCCCTGCGCGCCCGGGCCGCCGCGGCCGCGGCGCCTGGCGCGGTTGAAGCTGAAACCAAACCGGGCCATTGAGACCCGATGGCCCGCGAAATCGTTCTCGACACCGAAACCACCGGCTTTGAGCCCCGCGAGGGCCACCGCCTGGTGGAGCTGGCCTGCCTCGAGATCGAGGACTTCATCCCCACCGGCCGCACCTTCCACTGCTATATCGACCCCCTGCGGGACATGCCGCCCGAGGCTGAGAAGGTGCATGGCCTGTCGGCGGATTTCTTGCGGGGCAAGCCCAGGTTCGAGGCGCCCGAGGTGGTGGACGCCTTTCTCGACTTCGTCGGCGACGCGCCGATCGTCGCTCACAACGCCGCGTTCGACCGGACCTTCATCAATTTCGAGCTCGGCCTCTGCGGCCGGATCGAGATCATCGAACACCGCTGGGTGGACACCTTGGTCCTGGCCCGCGCCCGGTTCCCGGGCATGGCCAATTCCCTGGACGCGCTCTGCCGGCGTTTCAAGATCTCGCTCACCGACCGGGAAAAGCACGGGGCGCTGATCGACGCGCGGCTGCTGGCCGATGTCTATCTGGAGCTGAAGGGCGGCCGCGAACGGCGCCTGGAGCTGGCCCCGGCCATGGTCGCCCAGGCGGTGGGCGCAGCGCGCCAGGCGAGCTATGGGGCCAGGCCCCGGCCCCTGACCGTGGTGGCCAGCGATCTGGAGCGAGAACGCCACGCGGCCTTCGTCCGCGACGTGGTCAAGTCCGACCTGCTCTGGAAGAAGCACGGCCTCTAGATACGAAAACGGCGCCCCGAAGGGCGCCGTTGAACACGGCCCGATGGGCCGCGCCGTAGGATCAGGCGTGGCCGATCTCGTCCATCTGTGACAGGTCGCCCTGGGCCTTGCGGGCCGCATAGACCCCCGCAAAATCAATCGGATCGAGCAGGAAGGGGGGGAAGCCCCCGTCCGAGGTCACGTCGGCGATCACCCGGCGGGCGAAGGGGAACAGGAAGCGGGGGCAGTCCACGAGCAGCACCTGCTCCAGGTCCTCTGGCGCCACGCCATTGATCCCGAACACGCCGCCATAGAGCAGCTCCACATGGAAGACCGGGCCGTCTTCGCGCGAGGCCCGCGCCGACAGCTTCAGGTCCACCTCGAACAGCCCGTCCTCGCGGCCGCGGGCGTTCATCTCCACGCCCAGATCGATCTGCGGCTGGACGCCGGTCCCGCGCAGGGCGTCAGGCGCGCGGGGGTTCTCGAAGGAGAGGTCGCGGATGAACTGGGCCAGGATGCGGACACCCGGAACAAAGGCCTCAGCGCCGTTCGGCAGGCCGCCGGGGGCGGCGGCGTCGGTGTCGGTCATGCACGTCTGTCCGTTATGGGAGGCCAGGCCGGCGCCAGGGCCGACCGTCTTTCGGCGGGAAAACCCGCCCATTCCTGGCGCGGGCTGCTAACATGCGACCCTGCGTGATGCAACGTCGGTCCTGACGCCGGCGTTTTGAGCGACTATATAGATCACAAGGGCCGCGTTTCTGGCCCGCTCGTCCACAGAAGCCCACGAGAGACCCGTTTGCCCCTACTGGAGCTGATCATCTTCGCCGCCCTGGCGGCCATTGTCCTGTACCAGCTCTATTCGGTGCTGGGACGGCGTGTCGGACGGCAACCGGAGGACAAGCCTGCGGGCGAGGCCCAGCCGAGCCCCGTGCGTCCTGTGGAGCGGGTGCTGGAGGCGTCTGAGGAGGCCGAAGGCGTCGCCCTGTCGGGCCTGGCCGCGGTCCGCGCCCGGGACCCGTCCTTCGACCTCAGCCACTTCCTGCATGGCGCCAAGTCGGCCTATCAGATGATCGTCAACGCCTTCGCCAGCGGTGACCGCGACACCCTGCGCAACCTTCTGTCGGACGAAGTCTATTCGGCCTTTGAATCGGCCATATCCGCCCGGGAGGCCGAGGGCCGCACCGAGACGGTGGAATTCCTGCATCCGCCCCGGGCGGATATGGAAAAGGCCGAGGTCGAGGCCGATGCCGCTCGCGTCACCGTGCGCTTCCTGGCCGAGCTGCGCAGCCGCACCAAGGACGAACGCGGCGAGGCGGTGGACGACCGCCGCACCGCCGAGCTCTGGACCTTCGAGCGCAACCTCAAGAGCAAAGACCCCAACTGGACCCTGGTTCACGTCGACGCCGCGGAGGCCTAGGTCTGTGCGTTTGCGTCTGGTCGGCGTCATCGGCGGCGCCCTCCTCCTGAGCGCCTGCGCCACCGCGCGGGCGCCTGATGAGGCTTCGACTCCCCCCACTCCGCCTGCGCCCTCGCCGGGGGCGCCCCCCCGGGATGGGCCCCCGCCGGCGCCGATCGCCTTCAGCAGCCTGACCGGCTGGGCCAGCGCCGACCACGCCGAGGCTTTCGCCGCCTATCAGGCCACCTGCGGGGTGGCCAAGGCGCCGGCCGAGGTGGAGGTCTGCCGCCGGGCCCGGGCGCAGCCGCGCCTGGAGACCGACGCGGCCCGGGCCTTCTTCGAGGCCAACTTCCGTCTCGAGCCGGTCCCGGGCGAAGGGGTGCTGACCGCCTATTACGCCCCGGAATACACCGCCCGGACAACGCCGGACGCCGAATACAGCGCGCCCGTGCGCCCCAAGCCCGCCAACCACGCCGCCCTGTCGGGGCGGGCTGATCGGGCGGCCATCGAGGCCACGCCGCCGGACGTCGTCCTGGCCTGGATGCGGCCTGAGGAGCTGTTCTTCCTGCAGATCCAGGGCTCCGGCGTCCTGACCTTCCCCGACGGGCTGCGGGTCAAGGTGCTGTTCGCCGCCCACAATGACTTGCCGTTTTCCGGCATCGCCAATCACATGCGCGACCGCGGCCTGCTGGAGGCGAACAATACGTCTGGCGAGGCGATCCGCGCCTGGCTGGCGGCCCGCCGGGGACCTGAGGCCGACGCCATCATGCGGCTGAACCGCCGCTATGTCTGGTTCCGCCTGGAAGCCGATGACGGCCTGCATCCCGTCGGTGCGGCCGGGGTTCCCCTGCCCCCCGACCACGCCATCGCTGTGGACCTGAGCCAGCACCGGGTCGGCGAACTGTTCTGGATCGACGCCACCGCACCCATCCTCAGCGGCGCCTTCCCCACCTATCGCCGCCTGGCCGTCGCCCTGGACACGGGCGGCGCCATCAAGGGCCAGGTCCGGGCCGACCTCTATCTGGGCTCCGGGCCAGAGGCAGGCGTGGAGGCGGGCCGCGTCCGCCACACCCTGAGAATGGTGCGCCTGGCGCCCCGGGTGGGACCCGACCCCGGCCGATGAAACGCCCGCTTCGACCTGAGGAGCACAGGCTCTGGTCGGTCGTGGCGGCCACGCTTCACCCTCTGCCCGGACGGCACACGCCAACGGCGCCAGCTGAGCCAGCCGACCCGCCGCCGCAGGCCGCAGCGCCGGCGGGCAAGGCCCCGCCGGGCAAGCAGCCCCCTAAGCGTCCGGCCCCGGGACCTGCGCCGGCGCCGAAAACCTCGCCCCCGGCCCCGTGGCCAGGCCCTGAACTGATTGAGCCCAACCGCCATCACCGGATCGTGCGTGAGCGCGATCCCATCGCCGCGCGGCTCGACCTGCATGGCCTGACCTATGACGCGGCCCGGGCGCGGCTGGACGGCTTCCTGCTGCAGGCCTGGCATGAGGGCCATCGGGCCGTGCTGGTGATCACCGGCAAGGGCTCCCGTGGAAGCGGCGACGGAACCCTGCGCCGGGCGGCTCCCGAGTGGTTGGCCGCCCCGCATCTGCGCTCCATCGTGGCCGGCGTTTCAGAGGCCCATCGTCGGCATGGAGGCGGCGGCGCCCTCTATGTGGCGCTGAAACGCAAGCCGCGGGGATGAGCCTGTGCGCAGATTTCGCGTTAGACTGACCCGAACACAGCGAGGTCGCCGATGAAGCCCGTCACCATCGACATTCCCCACACCCTGGGCGCCGCCGAGGCGCGGCGACGGCTGGAAGACGGGTTCGACAAGATTCTCAGTCAGGTGGGTGAGGGCGCCAAGGTCACCCGCCAGTGGACCGGCGATCGCATGGCGTTTTCCGCCACGGTGCTGGGCCAGACCATCAGCGGACACCTGGACGTCCTGGCCGACGCCGTCCGCATGGAGATCAAGCTGCCCAATGTGCTGGCCATGCTGGCGGGCAAGATCAAGGGCCGGGTGCAGACCCAGGGCCAGCTGCTGCTGGAGAACAAGCCTCCCCCGCCCAAACCATAGCGCTCTAGCCCTTGCGGCCGGCCTTCTCGGCATGGCCGGACACGCCCTCGCGGGCTTCGAGCCTGGCGGCGACCTCGTCGAGGGACACCCCTGACGCGGCCATGACCACCAGCCAGTGATAGAGCAGGTCCGCGCTCTCGGCGGCCAAGGCGTCCTTATCGGCCTGCACGGCGGCGATCACCGTCTCGATCGCCTCTTCGCCTAGCTTCTTGGCGGCCAGTGCGGGCTCAGCCAGCAGGCGGGCGGTGTAGGAGGCGGCCGGATCGCCGCCCTTGCGGCTTTCGATCACGGCCGAAAGACGGGTGAGCACCTCGGCCAGCCGGCTCATGAGAAGGCCTCGGCGGCGTCGCGGCGCATCTCCGCCCCGGTCAGGCGGGCGGGCAGGCCGGCGGCGATCATGGCCTGCTTGACCTCGCCGATGGACACCTCGCCGAAATGGAAGATGGAGGCGGCGAGCACCGCATCGGCGCCCCCCTGGGTGGCGGCCTCGACCATGTGGGCGGCCGAACCGGCGCCGCCCGAGGCGATCACCGGCACGCTGACGGCGCCGGTCACGGCGCGCAGCAGCGCGATATCATAGCCGGTCTTGGCCCCGTCCCGATCCATGGAGGTCAGCAGGATCTCGCCGGCCCCCTTCTCCACCGCCAGGCGGGCATAGTCGACCACGTCCAGGCCGGTGTCCTTGCGGCCCCCATAGATGAAGACCCGCCAGTCCCCGTCCTCGGTCCGCTTGGCGTCGATGGCGCAGACCACGGCCTGGGAGCCGAAGGCGTCGGCGCAGGCGCTAATCAGGTCGGGGTTCTCAACAGCGGCGGTGTTCACCGAAATCTTGTCGGCGCCGGCCAGCAAAAGCCGCCGCGCATCGTCCACCGCGCGGATACCGCCCCCGACGCTGAGCGGCATGAAGCAGACATCGGCGGTGCGGGCGATCACGTCGAGGATGGCCCCGCGGCCCTCGTGGCTCGCGGTGATGTCCAGGAACATCAGCTCGTCGGCGCCGGCCGCGTCATAGGCGCTGGCCTGCTCCACCGGATCGCCGGCGTCGCGCAGGGACAGGAACTGCACGCCCTTGACCACGCGGCCGTCCTTGACGTCCAGGCAGGGGATGACGCGCAGGTTCAGCATCAGGCCGCGGCCTTGATGGCTTCGGGCGCCTTGATGGCGCCGGTATAGAGGGCTCGGCCCAGGACCGCGCCGGCGATGGGGCGGCCCTTGCGGGCGCGCAGACGATGAATGTCCTCGACGCTAGCCAGACCGCCGGCCGCGATCACCGGAATGTCCACCGCGTCGGCCATGGCCCCGAACACGTCCACATTGAAGCCGGTCAGGGCGCCGTCGCGGTCGATGTCGGTGATGATCAGCGCGCTGACGCCGGCGTCCTCAAACCGCTTGGCCACGGTGACGGCGTCGAGATCGGAATCCTCGGTCCAGCCCTGGACAGCCACCTTGCCGCCGCGGACGTCGACGCTGACGGCGATCTGTTCGGGCCACAGGCGGGCGGCCTCCACCACCACCTGCGGTTCGCGCACGGCCAGCGTGCCGAGGATCACCCGGCTGACACCGGCCTCGATCCAGCCCTCGATATCGGCCAGGCTGCGGATGCCGCCGCCCAGCTGCACGGGGACCGATACGGCCGAGAGAATGGCCTCCACGGCCGAGGCGTTGACGGCCTTGCCTTCCACCGCCCCGTTCAGGTCCACCACATGGATCCAGGGGAAGCCGGCATTGGCCCACTGCTTGGCCTGGTCGGCGGGCGAGGTGTTGAACACCGTGGCGGTGTCGAGGACGCCGTGCAGCACGCGCACGCACTGGCCGTCCTTAAGGTCGATGGCCGGATAGAGGATCAAGGTCGCCACTCCAGAAAGCGCGCGAGGAGAGAAAGCCCGGCAGACTGCGACTTCTCCGGGTGGAATTGAACCCCCGCCACATTGCCCCGCGCCACGGCGGCGGCGAACCGGCCCCCGTGATCGGTGAAGGCGGCCACGTCGGCGGGATCGGCCGCGTGGAAGGCGAAGGAGTGGGTGAAATACATGGCCCCGTCGGCGACGAGGCCGAGGGCGTGACCGGCTGGGCTGATGTCGTCCAGGCTGTTCCAGCCCATGTGCGGCACCTTGCAGGAGGGGCTGGCCGGCGTCAGGCGGCGGACCTCGCCGGGGATCCAATCGAGGCCCGGGGTTTCGCCGAACTCCAGGCCGCGGCTGGCCAGAAGCTGCATGCCGACGCAGACCCCCAGGAAGGGGACGCCGCGGGTCTGCACCGCTTCGGTGATCGCTTCGACCAGGCCAGGCCTGGCCATCAGCGCCCCGCGGCAGGCGGCGAAGGCGCCGACGCCCGGCAGGACGATGCGATCGGCGGCGGCCACCGTCTCGGGATCAGAGGTGACGCGAATCTCCGTAGCCCCAGGCGCGGAGCCGGCGGCTTTTTCGAGGGCGTTCTGCGCCGAACGGAGATTGCCCGACCCGTAGTCGATCAGGGCGACGGTCTGCATAGCGGTTCCTTAGACCCTTGGGCGCGCCTAGAGCACGCCCTTTGTGGAGGGGGCCTGGCCGCCCGTCTTGGGGTCGATCTCAATGGCGGTGCGCAGGGCCCGGGCCAAGGCCTTGAACCCGCTCTCGGCGATATGGTGGCTGTTGTCCCCGTACAGGGTCTCCAGATGCACGCAGGCGCCGCAATTCATGGCGAAGGCGTGGTGGAACTCCTTGAACAGCTCGGTGTCCATCTCGCCGATCTTCGGCGTCCGGAAGGTGGTCTTCCAGATCAGATAGGGCCGGTTGGACAGGTCGATGGCGCAGCGCGTCAGGGTCTCGTCCATGGGGATATAGGCATGGCCGAACCGGCGAATGCCCTTGAACCCATCCAGCGCCTTGTGGATCGCCTGGCCCAGCACGATGCCGGTGTCCTCCACCGTGTGGTGGGCGTCGATGTGAAGGTCGCCCTTGGTGCGGACCTTCAGGTCGATGCCGCCATGGCGGGCGAAGGCGTCGAGCATGTGGTCAAAGAAGCCGACGCCGGTCTCGACATCGGACACGCCGGTCCCGTCCAGATCGACGCTGATCGTGATCTGGGTTTCCTTCGTGTTGCGAACCACCTCGGCCGTGCGCGCCATGGTCTTCAAAGTCCTCTCGAAGCGGCCAGGGCCTTCAGAGAGACCTGCGGCCGCGGCCCGTAGTGCGAAATCACCTCTGCGGCCGCCAGCGAGCCGAGCTGGCCGCAGACCGGAAGCGAGCGATCGTTCGCCAGTCCATATAGGAAGCCCGCGGCGTACTGGTCGCCGGCCCCGGTGGTGTCGATCACCTGATCCACGGCTGCGGCCCAGATTTCGTGGCGGGCCTCACCGGCGGCGATCACAGAGCCCTTGTCGCTGCGGGTCACCGCGGCGATGGCCGTGCGGCTGGCCAGGGCGTTTACCGCGGCGTCGAAATCCGTGGTCTCGAACAGGGCGCAGACCTCGGCCTCATTGGCGAAGACGATGTCCACCTGGGTCTCGATGAACTCCATCAGGGCGCCGCGATGGCGCTCGACCACAAAGGCGTCCGACAGGGTGATGGCGATCTGGCGGCCATTGGCCCGGGCTAACCCAGCGGCCTTGGCGAAGGCGCGGCGGGCCTCGAAGGGGTCGAACAGATAGCCTTCCAGATAGACGATCCTGGCCGCCTCGATGATGGCCGGGTCCACATCGTCGGCGGTCAGCTCGGTGGACGCGCCCAGATAGGTGCACATGGTGCGCTGACCATCGGGCGTCACATTGATCAGGCAGCGGGCCGTGGCCGGACCGGCGCCCAGGGGGGCGACATCGAACCGCACGCCCTGGGCGCGCAGGTCGTGGGCGAAGACGTCGCCCAGCTGGTCCTTGGCCACCTTGCCCATATAGGCCGCCCGGCCGCCGAAGCTGGCGACGCCGGCCACAGTGTTGCCGGCCGAGCCGCCGGAGGTCTCCACGCCGGGCGCCATGCGGCTGTAGAGATCCACGCCGCGAGCCTCGTCGATCAGCATCATCGCGCCCTTGGACAGACCCTCAGACGTCAGGAAGGCCTCGTCCGCCGGGGCGATCACATCGACGATGGCGTTGCCGATGGCGGCGACGTCGTAAAGCTCGGTCATGGCGGGCGGGTTTCTCTTCCGAGGCGCGAAGGTGATCGGGAACGGGCGCCGATTACAGGGAAAGCACAGTCGGGGCAATGTGAAGCAGGCCCACAGCCTGGCCAAAGACAACGGCGCCCGCCCGGCGTGGCGGGCCTTGCGCCGCTCTCCCCGATCGGGCGCTATCGCGCCTCATGCAGCTCTACCACTTCAGCGACGATCCGGGCATCGCGGTTTTCGAGCCCCGCCCCGTCCGCGTCCCCTCGGCGCGGCCGCCGGGGCGCGAGTGGCTGAACGGGCCGCTGGTCTGGGCCATCGAGGCTGACTGGCAGGCGATGTACCTGTTTCCCCGGGACTGTCCTCGCATCCTGCTGTTTCCCCGGGCCGACACCACCGCGGCCGACCGCACCGCCTGGTTTGGCGCAAGCCCCGCCCGGGCCCTCGCCTATGTGGAGTGGGACTGGCTGGAGCCCCTGCGGGCGGCGACCCTCTGTCGCTACGCCCTGCCCAGCGCTCCGTTCGAGGATCTGGACGATGCGGGCATGTGGGTGGCCCGCGAAGCTGTGACGCCGCTCGCCTGCGAGACGTTGAATAACCTGCCCGCCGCCCTGCGTGAGGCCGGCGTCGAGCTGCGCCTCACCGAGACCCTGACCCATCTGCGGCCGGTCTGGGACACCACCCTGCACGCCAGCGGCATCCGCCTGCGCCACGCCAAGGACTGGACATGAAGACCTCCCTCGCCGCGGGCTTGATGGCCGCGCTCCTCCCCCTCGCCGCCGCCGCCGCTACCCCAGCCCCCGACTGGCGCCCGCTAGACCCCGCCGAAACCCTGGTGATCGACACCACCAAGGGACGGATCGTGGTGGAGATGGCCCCGCAGGTCGCGCCGCAGGCCGTGGCCCGGGTCAAGCTGCTGGCCAAGGAGGGCGTCTATGACGGGCTGCAGTTCCACCGGGTGATCGCGGGCTTCGTCGCCCAGACCGGAAATCCGGGCAACCAGGATGGCGGAGCTTCCGATCATCCCGACCTGCCCCCGGAATTCACCTTCCGCCTGACCCCGGAGATCGCGCGTGGGGTCGCCTTCGTCACCGCGGCCAGCGACGCACGCACCGGCTTCCTGGGCTCCCTGCCGATCAGCGCGGTCTCAGGCGGAGAAGAGGCCCGGGCCCGCAACGGCCGGGTTCTGGCCTGGGGCGCCTATTGCGCGGGCGTGTTCGGCATGGGCCGTCAGGCCGATCCCGGCACCGCCAATAGCGAGATCTTCGTCATGCTGGACTCAGCGCGCAGGCTCGACCGCGACTACACGCCGTTCGGCCGGGTGATCGCGGGCTTCGATGTGGCCCAGGCCCTGGCCGTGGGCGAGCCGCCGGAGACCCCCGACCAGATGATCCGCGTGGCGCTGGCCGCCAACCTGCCGGCCGCCGAGCGCCCTAGCCTTGAGGTGGCCGACGCAAGGGGCGCGCTCTTCCAGGCCAAGGTCGCCGCCCTGCGCACCGAAAAAGGCGCCGACTTCACCCTCTGCGATGTGGAAATCCCGGTGCGGGGTCATCCAACCCCGTAGGGCGTCACCCTCGGGCTCGTCCCGAGGGTCCCTGTCGAGGGCAGGCGCAAGCGTCACGAGGGACCCTGGGCACAAGGCCCAGGGTGACGGAGGATAGGACCTGCCTAGCCCGTGAACAGCGCCCTGGAGGGGCAGAGGTCGGATACCGGGCACTCTTCGCACTTGGGCTTGCGGGCCACGCACACATAGCGGCCGTGCAGGATCAGCCAGTGGTGGGCGCGCACCAGATAGGGCTGCGGGATCACCGCCATCAGCTCGGCCTCCACCTGGTCGGGCGTCTTGCCGAAGGCGAGCTTCAGCCGGTGGGCGACGCGGAAGACGTGGGTGTCCACGGCGATGGCCGGCTCGACCCGCAGCTCGTTGAGCACCACGCTGGCGGTCTTGCGGCCCACCCCGGGCAGGGCCTGCAGGGCCTCGCGCTCCAGGGGCACCTCGCCCCCGTGCTGTTCGATCAGGATGCGGGCCGCGGCGATGACGTTCTTGGCCTTGGTGCGGAACAGGCCGATGGAGGCGATGAACGGGATCAGCCCCTCTTCGCCGAGCGCCAGCATCTTCTCCGGGGTGTCGGCGACCGCAAATAGCCGGGTCGTGGCCTTGTTGACCGAGACGTCGGTGGCCTGGGCCGATAGGGCGACGGCGGTCACCAACGTATAGGGGCTGTCATAGTTGAGCTCGGTGCGGGGGTCGGACTCGGCGTCCTCGAACCGCTCGAACAGGGTGGCGATGCGCGCCCGTTCGGCCGGCGACAGGCGTCGCGCGGCGGTCTTGCCGGGGGCTTTCTTCGGCGACGAGGCGGCGGGCTTGGCCATGGCGCTTGATGCCCTGCGCAAAGCCTCTCGCCAAGTCCGCCCGTCCGGCTAATATCGCGGACGCGATGGACAGCCCCTATTACATGGACGCGGTCATCACCCCCAACCGCTCGCTGTCCCAGCGAGGGTTCGTCATCCTTATTTCCTGCATCACGGCGCTGAACTGCGTCTCGGGCCTCGTCTTCATGTCCATGGGGGCGACCCTGGTGCCCATCTTCCTGGCCCTGGATGTCGGCGCCATCGCCCTGGCCTTCCTGGTCAGCTTCCATGCCGCCAAACAGGTGGAGCGGGTGCAGGTCACCGCCCATGAGGTCCGGGTCCTGCGTCAGACCCCCCAGGCCCAGGCCCTGGTCTGGACCTCGCCCACGGCCTTCACCCGGGTCGATGTGGAGGTGGAGGACGATCAGACCGTCGGCGTGCGGGTCCGGCTGTCGGGCAAGTTCGCCCAGGTCGCCGCGGCCCTGTCGCCGGGCGAGCGCGCCGAATTCGCCAAGGCCCTGGAAACCGCCATCTGGAAGGCCCGCACGGGGCGCTTCTAGGATCAGGCTCCCCCTAGACCCGGATATCCAGCAGGGAGCCCGGCCGCAGGATCTTCTGCGGCGCCTCGTCGGTTCCGCGTATCGGTTGCGGAATCTCGCGCACCGGCGTCGCCCGGACCTGAACCTCGGCGGCCTTGGTCTCGGCCACCTGGGCCGTGCGGGTCGCCTGGGCCGGCGCCTGGGCCGGCGCGGCCCGGCCGAGCGCGGCTTCGAAAAACGCCTTCTGGGCCGCATTGCGCGCCTGCCCCTGGACCCCTTGCGGAGCCGCCGAAGCGGGGGGCGGGAAGGGGGGGCGAATTACGGTCACGGCGAAAACCGGGGTCTGGAGCGGGAAATCAGGGCCAAAATGGCCCGTCTCCGCTGAATTTATGGTTAACGGGATCTGAAGGCCAGAGCGTTGCGCGCTAGCCCGCCAAGCGCCCGTGAAGGTCCCGACTCAGCTGCGTGGGGCGCGGGGTCCCGTAGGCGGCGGCGCCACGCCAGAGTTGCCGTCTTGCCTAGGCGCGGCCGCTTCGGCAGGCGCCTCGGGCACAGGCTCGGGCCTCTCGTCGGCTGGGGTTTTGCCCAGCTCACGGGCGGCAGCTTCTAGGCGCTCCAGCGCATAGTTGATCCCACAGTCGTGGTGGTAGGGGGTCAGGATGCTGGTGATGGAGGTGGATGACCAGGTGTCGAACTTGCCTTCATGGATGTCGGCATAGAGCTGGCGCCGGCGCTCCTGGCGGCCGTTCTTCACCGCCGTGTAGATCAGCCGGTACTCGTTGCCGTTCATGATCGTGTTCTGCAGCTCGGAGCTCGCCCCGGTGCTGAGCCCGGCGGCCTGAGCCAGGGCGTTCTTCGTCTGCGCAGGTTTCGACAGAACCGAAAGCGCATTGAAAAAGAGGGAGGCGATGGAGAGGCCGCCCACCACCTTGTTCCGCTGCTCGCTCACCCCCACCAGATAGTTCTCGCAGGACGCGTCCGACTGGGCGATCAGGGTGTAGGCGAGTTCGCGGCGGGCCTGCGCCGTTGAAGCGGCGCCGGCGTCGACCCGGCCCGCCAGCGCCTGATCAGGTTTCAAGGGCGGCCCGTTCAGGCGCTCGCCGCGCTCATGAATGGGGTATTGACCCTCGGCGGCCTGGGTCCCCGTGGCGCCCAGTCCAAGGGCGGCGACCACGGCCAGCCCCACCTGGAATTTAGTCATGCTTCCCCACCCCCTATGGTAGAGCGGGAGGTTGAAATAACGACGTTCGCCCGTCAAGTTAAGGTTTGGCCGGGGAGGGCCTCCCCCTCACCGCCGATGGGGGTTTTCGAACACCGCCTCCACCGCTTGGTCGAACAGGGCGGCGATGCGGAAGGCGAGATCGAGGGAGGGGTCGTGCTTGCCGCTCTCCAGGGCGTTGACCGCCTGGCGGGAGACCCCGAGCCGCTGGCCCAGCTCAGCTTGCGTCCAGCCCTGCTGCTGGCGCAGCTCGCGCAGCCGCCCGCTCAAATCCGGCTGGTCCGCACGAGCGGGCTGACCAGGCCATAGGCCGCCCAGAACAGGGGATAGATCAGCCAGCCCGGGGCGTGCGGGGCGCCGGCATAGGACTCCGAAAAGCCCCAGGCCGAAAAGACCGCGATGGCCGCGCCGGCCGCAATGATGAACCGCTTGGCCGCCAGGCCCCGGACGAACTCGTCGCTGGCCTTCATCCAGGCCAGCACCGCCCAGATCTGCCCCGCCACGGGCGCCGCCACAGCCAGTGCCAGGACCCAGGCGGCCACGGCCCCGATATCGTCAAAGGCCCCGGTGATGGCGGCCAGATTGACCGCCACATAGCCGCCCATGAAGGCGGTGGTGCGCAGGATATAGCGTCGGTCGGCAGGGGTGGCGGACATGGGTGAGGGCCTCCGTGGGTGTCAGGTCAACCTGACACGGAGGCGATGTAAGGTCAACCTGACTTCAAGAGTTCGGTTCGCCAATCGGCTGTGAGCGCCCAATCCCAACGGCGTCATGGTCGGGCTTGACCCGACCATCCATGAACACCGATCGACCCAGGTGTTCATGGACCCTCGGGTCAAGCCCGAGGGTGACGGAGGAAAGTGGGGAGGCGGAGGAGGCGGGAGAGGCGATCTACTCCCGCTGTCCCCACAACGCCGCCGCATCCTCCGCGCTCAGCGGGCCGGCATGCTTGGCGAGGATCGTCCCGTCGGCGCCGACGAGGTAGGTTTCCGGCACGCCGGTGACGCCGAACTCCACGCCGGCGCGGCCGTCGCGGTCCACCAGGTGGATGGTGAAGGGGTCGCCGAGGCGGGCGAGGAAGGCCTCGGTGTTGGGCGGGGCGTCCTTATAGGCCACGCCGATGATCGGCACGCCCTGGGCGGCCAGGCCCACCAGCACTGGATGCTCCACCTCGCAGGGCGGGCACCAGGAGGCGAAGAAGTTGACCAGGGCCGGCTGACCGTTCAGCGCCTGGGCCAGGGCCACGGGGCGGCCGTCCTCCAGATTGGGCAGGCTGAGCGCCGGGACCGGTTTGCCGACCATGGCCTGGGGCTGGACCTGGGGGTCGCGGTTCAGGGAATAGAGGCCAAACAGCAGGCCGAGCGCGATGAGCACCACCAGAGGGATGAGCGCCAGCCAGCGGCTCATGGGGCGGTATCCTGGACAGGCGCGGCGCGACGGGCGGCTTCAGCGGCCTCGGCGGTCTTGCGCAGGGTCTCGGTGCGGGCCCGCCAGTGGCGGGCGTGGGCGAGCGCGCCGGCGATCATGCCGGCGAAGACCAGGGCTGTGATGGCGAAGGCCGGCCACACAAAGGCGCCATAGGGGCTGGCGTCGAGATCAAGCATGCCGAACATCCTCAGGCCCTCGCTGCGCGGAGCGCCAGGGCCTCGGCCCGGCGGCGCCACACCTCGCCGCGAATCCGCACCAGCCACAGCGACCCGAAGGCCGACATATAGGCCAGCGCCATCAGCAGCAGGGGATAGAGGAAGACGTCGGCCACGGTGGGGCCATCGGCGCGGAACACCGAGGCGCCCTGGTGCAGGCTGTTCCACCAGTCCACCGAGAACTTGACGATGGGCAGGTTGAAGACGCCGACAAGCGCCAGGATTGCGCCGGCCCGGGCGGCCTTAGCCTCGTCATCCAGGGCGGCGCGGAGCGCCATATAGGCGACGTAGAACAGAAACAGCACCAGCACCGAGGTCATCCGCGCGTCCCATACCCACCAGGCGCCCCACATGGGCCGGCCCCACAGGGAGCCGGTGATCAGGGCCAGCGCGGTGAAGGCCGCGCCGAGCGGGGCGGCCGCCTGGGCCGCGGCGTCGGCCAGGGCGTGGCGGAAAACGAGCGACAGGAAGCTGGCGATCCCTAAGCAGGCATAGACGAACATGCTCATCCAGGCCGCGGGCACATGGATGAACATGATCCGCACCGTATCGCCCTGCTGGTAGTCCTCGGGCGCGGCGAAGCCGAGCCACAGGCCGGCCAGCGCCAGGACCACGGCGATGGCGCCGAACATGGGCGCGGCCCAGCGGGAAAAGGCCATGAACCGTTCGGGATTGGACAGGAAGGCCGGGGCGGGGATCATGGCCGCGCAATTAGCCCTTTGCGCCCCAGCCCTGCAAGGCGCCGCTCGGTCGCGGGGGGTCAGCGCCTGAGTGCGGCGAGGTCTCGTCCGCCGCAGGCGACATCAAGGGGCGACACAAAGGACACAAAGGGGCGCGAAGAACACGAAGACCACGCCGCAGGCATCTTCGTGTTCTTGGCTGGCTTCGTGTCCTTCGTGTCCCTCACATTTCGGACGCTTAACGGGGGCCGTGGCCCATGCCGCCATGGCCCATGGGGCCGCCCTTGCCGCCGCCCATGCCGCGGCCGGCCGGGCGCAGGGCGTCGAAGGCCTTCTGCTGGGACGGGGTCAGCTGGGCGTAGAAGCGCTTGGTGGCCTCAGCCCGGACGGCGAAGGCCTGCTGGCGCTCCGCCATATGGGCGGCCATGGCGTCCAGGCGCTGCGGCGTGGTCATGTCGCGCATGGCCTGGCGGTCCCCGCGGTCGCGTCGTTCGCCGGCCTTGGGGGTGATGGCGCCGACATAGGTGTTGAGCGCAGCCTCCTGCTGGCTGGTGAGCTGCAGGGTGGTGCGCAGGCGCTCGGCCATGTGGCTGCGCATCTGTCCAGGGCTCGGGCGCTCGCGGGCCTCCATGCCCGGACGCGGCCCCTGGCCGGGGGCCGGCGGCTGCTGGGCGAAGCTGGCGGTGGCGAAGGTCAGGCTCGCCAGGGCGCCGCTCAGGGCCAGGGTCTTGATCGTCTTCATCTGTGGTCTCCAGTTGCGCCCCTCTGAAGACTTCCACGTCGGCCGACCCCCGTTCCGTCGCAGTTTCTTTTTCGCCTCAGGCTCCGCGCCTCAAGACAGGGCGTTGCGGCAGGCCGCGGCCATGGCCAGCGGTCCCAGGGCCACGGCCGCAGCCGTATAGGCGCCCAGCAGGGCGAACCCGGCCTTCCAGGGCAGGCCTGAATCGAGGCTCGCCAAGGCCCCGCCGCCGAAGATCACCGGCGGCACGAACAGCGGCAGGACGATCACGGCGGTCAGCAGGCCGCCGCGCCGGGCGCCCAGGCTGAGCGCCGCGCCGATCCCGCCCATGAAGGAAAAGGCCAGGCCGCCCAGCAGGGCGCAGGCGATCACCAGGCCGCTGAGCTGGGGGGAGGCGCCCAGCGCAATGGCCGCCACAGGCGCCGCCAGCGCCAAAGGCAGCCCGGTGGCCAGCCACTGGGCCAGGCACTTGACCGCGCAGATGATTTCCAGCGGGACGGGCGAGAGGGTGAGCAGGTCCAGGGATCCATCCTCATAGTCCCGCTCGAACAGGCGATCGAGGGAGAGCAGGGCCGCCAGCGCCAGGGCCACCCAGGCTGCGCCGGGCGCGATGGCCGCCAGCCGCTCGGGCTCCGACCCCACCGCCAGCGGCAGGAGTGTGGCCACCCCGGCATAGAAGCCGACCGCCACCATCGGCCCGCCGCCCTTGCCCCAGGCCAGCGCCGTCTCCCGGGCCAGCAGCGCCCTCACCCGGCTCATCGACCGATCTCCACCGTGCGGGCGGCCAGCGGCAGGGGGTCGTGCACCGCCGCCAGGATCATGCCGCCTGAGGAAAGATGCTCGCCCATGATCTGCCCGAACCGGCCGCGCCACTCGGAGTCCAGGGGGCTGAGTGGTTCGTCCAGCAGCCAGAGCGGCCGCGGCGCGGCCAGCAGGCGGGCCAACGCCAGGCGCCGCCTTTGACCCGCCGAGAGCCGGCGCACCTCGAGATCCAGCAGGGGCAGCAGATCGAGCCGCGCGGCGGCGGCTTCCGGCGCATCGGCCGCGCCACCGGCGAAACCGGTCCAGAAGGACAGTTCGTCGCGGGCGGTGCGCGAAGACTTCAGCCCGTCCAGATGACCGAGCAGATGCATGGCTTCCCGCGCTTCGGCCGGCTCGACGCCGCCAAAGGCGATGACCCCCTCATCGGGCGCGATCAGGCCGGCTATGGCCCTCAAAAGACTGGTCTTTCCCGCCCCGTTGCGGCCGGTCAGGGCCACGGCCTCCCCGGCCCCCAACTTGAGAATAAGTCGCGAAAACAACTGTCGTCCCCCGCGGGAGAGGGCCAGGGACTGGATTGAAACCTCTGGGATCACGGGCGGGCCGCCAAAAACACGAGATCAGGACCCAAAATGTCCTCACGCCTCGCATGGACGAGTCTCGCGGCCGGGTCTATGACAGCCGCGGCCGTCGCCACCCGAGGGGGCGTACGCGGCGCGGGGTCGGACGCTGTGTGTCCTTCCCTTTGAGCGCGCGATCCCGGGGGCGGTTGATGAACGGCCGTGAACAGAGAGAGGATCCTTTAGGATGGCGTCTATCGACACCCTGAAGACCCGCCGCGAATTGACGGTGGGCGACAAGACTTACGTCTACTACAGCCTGGCCGCTGCGGAAGGCGCCGGCCTGAGCGGAATTTCCAACCTGCCCGTTTCGATGAAGGTTCTGCTGGAGAACCTGCTGCGCAACGAGGACGGGGTGTCGGTGGGCGAGGACGACCTGAAGGCCGTCGCCGCCTGGCTCGACAACAAGGGCGCCAAGGAGCACGAGATCAGCTTCCGCCCGGCCCGGGTCCTGATGCAGGACTTCACCGGCGTGCCCGCCGTGGTCGACCTGGCCGCCATGCGCGACGCCATGACCAAGCTCGGCGCCAATCCGGAAAAGATCAATCCGCTAAACCCCGTCGACCTGGTCATCGACCACTCGGTGATGGTGGACTATTTCGGCAACGCCAAGGCCTTCGGCGAGAATGTCGAGCGGGAATATGAGCGCAATATCGAGCGCTACCGCTTCCTTCGCTGGGGCTCTTCGGCCTTCAACAACTTCCGCGTGGTGCCCCCCGGCACCGGCATCTGCCACCAGGTGAACCTGGAATATCTGGCCCAGACCGTCTGGACCAACGATGTGGACGGCGCGACGCTGGCCTATCCCGACACCGTGGTCGGCACCGACTCCCACACCACCATGATCAACGGCCTGTCGGTCCTGGGCTGGGGCGTCGGCGGCATCGAGGCCGAGGCCGCCATGCTCGGCCAGCCGATCCCCATGCTGATCCCCGAGGTCATCGGCTTCAAGCTGACCGGCGCCATGCCGGAGGGCGCGACGGCCACCGACCTGGTGCTGACCGTCACCCAGATGCTCCGCAAGAAGGGCGTCGTCGGCAAGTTCGTCGAATTCTACGGCCCGGGCCTGGCCAAGATGACCCTGGAAGACCAGGCCACCATCGCCAACATGGCCCCGGAATACGGCGCCACCTGCGGCTTCTTCCCGATCACCCGGGCGACCATCGACTATCTGGCCGCCACCGGCCGCGACGCCGACCGCGTCGCCCTGGTGGAAGCCTATGCCAAGGTCCAGGGCATGTGGCGCGAGGGCGACGAGCCCGATCCGGTGTTCACCGACACCCTCGAGCTCGACCTCTCCAGCGTCGTCCCGTCCCTGGCCGGCCCCAAGCGACCCCAGGACCGGGTGTTGCTGACCACCGCGGCGACCGAGTTCAAGGACGCGCTGGCCAAGGACTTCGGCAAGGCGGATTCGATTTCCCAGCGGGTCCCCGTGGCCGGCGAGAAGTTCGATGTGGGCCATGGCGACGTGGTCATCGCCGCCATCACGTCCTGCACCAACACCTCCAACCCCAGCGTGCTGATCGCCGCGGGCCTGGTGGCCAAGAAGGCCGTCGAGAAGGGCCTGAAGGTCAAGCCGTGGGTGAAGACCTCGCTGGCCCCGGGCTCGCAGGTGGTCACCGACTATCTGAAGAGCGCGGGCCTGACCAAGTCGCTCGACGCGCTCGGCTTCAACCTGGTGGGCTATGGCTGCACCACCTGCATCGGCAATTCCGGCCCGCTGCCGGAAGCCATCTCCGAGGCCGTCCAGCAGGGCGACCTGGTGGCCTGCTCGGTCCTGTCGGGCAACCGTAACTTCGAAGGCCGGGTGAACCCCGACGTGCGGGCCAACTATCTGGCCTCGCCGCCGCTCGTGGTCGCCTATGCGCTGGCCGGTTCGATGCAGATCGACCTGACCACCGAGCCGCTCGGCGAAGGCAAGGACGGCCAGCCTGTCTATCTGAAGGACATCTGGCCGACCAACGAAGAGATCGCCACGCTGCAGCGCAAGCACGTGACGGACAAGATGTTCGCCACCCGCTACGCCGACGTCTTCAAGGGCGACAAGGCCTGGCAGGGCATCAAGGTGGCCGGCGGCCAGACCTACGCCTGGGACGTCAGCTCCACCTATGTTCAGAACCCGCCCTATTTCGAGGGCATGAGCATGGAGCCCGAGGCGATCACCGACATCATCGAGGCCCGCGTCCTCGGCGTGTTCGGCGACTCGATCACCACCGACCACATCAGCCCCGCCGGCTCCATCAAGCTGACCTCGCCGGCCGGCGAATACCTGCGTGAACGTCAGGTGCCGCGGACCGACTTCAACTCCTACGGCGCCCGCCGCGGGAACCATGAGGTCATGATGCGCGGCACCTTCGCCAACATCCGGATCCGCAACAAGCTGACCCCGGAGATCGAAGGCGGCGTGACCAAGCACTTCCCCACCGGGGACGTGATGTCGATCTATGACGCGGCCATGCGCTACCAGGCCGAGGGCCGTCCGCTGGTGGTCTTCGCCGGCAAGGAATACGGCACCGGCTCCTCCCGCGACTGGGCGGCCAAGGGCACCAAGCTCCTGGGCGTGCGCGCGGTGATCGCCGAGAGCTTCGAGCGGATTCACCGGTCCAACCTGGTGGGCATGGGCGTTCTGCCCCTGCAGTTCACCCAGGAAGGCTGGCAGAAGCTCGGCCTGACCGGCGAGGAGATCGTCTCGATCCGCGGCCTGCAGGACCTGTCGCCCCGCAAGCAGCTGACCGTCGAGCTCTACCGCGCCGGCGACGGCCGCGTGGCCCGCTTCCCGGTCCGCTGCCGGATCGACACCCCCACCGAGCTTGAGTATTTCAAGAACGGCGGCGTCCTGAACTACGTGCTGCGCAATCTGGCCTCGCAAGACGCCTGAAGCGCGCAACACGGCTGAAGCCTGGGGGGGTCGCGGGTCACTGCGGCCCCCTTCGCCGTTTTATGAGGGACTGCTATTTCAGAGACGTCGAACCCCATGTCGGCTCCCGCTCACACCTTGTTGAAACGCGCTGGCGCAGCAACTCGGCTTTATTGCCCGCCCATGATCAGAGCCCTGCTCGCAAGCCTTTGTCTCCTGGCGGTTCCCGCCGTCGCCGCCGCGGCCAAGCCGCCGGTGGTGGTGGAGTTCTATACCGCCCAGGGCTGCGCGGCCTGCGCCCAGGCCAACGCCTTCGTCAATGAGCTGGCCGACAGGCCAGGCGTGGTCGCGCTCACCTTCGCCGTCGATTATTGGGATTATCTGGGCTGGGAGGACACCTTCGCCCTGCCGGAGTTCGCCGAGCGGCAGAAGGCCTATCTGACGCCGCTTTCCCTGCGCGAACCCTATACGCCGCAGCTGGTGATCGATGGGGCGAGCGAGGCCTCGGCGGTGGAGCCCGACAAGGTCGAGGCCTTGCTGGAGGCCGCCGTCCGCGCCCAGCGCCCGGCGCCGGACATCCAGTTCATAGGCCCCCGGCGAGTGGATGTGGGCTCAGGCCCGGTCCCGCGGGGCGGCGCGGAGGTCTGGCTTGTTCGCTATGATCCCAAACCGCAGGAAGTGGTGGTGCGCAGGGGTGAGAACCGGGGCCAGACCCTGGAGCAGCGCAATGTGGTTCGCGAAATCGTCCGCCTGGGCCGCTGGCGCGGCCGGCCCACCGCCTATGCGGCGCCGGAGGCCAAGGAGGATGGGCTGCAGACCCTCTTGATCGTCCAGGCCCCTGAGGGCGGGCGGATCCTGGCGGCCAAGCCGCAGGCGGCGGCGCCGGCCAAGCCCCAGAGCGCCCAGACCGCGGCGCGCTGATCCGGGCGGTCGGCGTTCGGGCAAAGAAAAAGGCCCGTGCGGGGGAGGGGGGCTGCTCCGCACGAGCCTTCTTCAGGGGAAGGGTAGACGCCGGCTGATCAGGAACCCGGGTCCCAGGGGGGCTGGGGGGGCTGTTCAGGGTCCGGAACCGCGAGGCGTCCCGATCAACCGACACTGCATTTATCGGGGCCTAAACAGGCGGGGTCGGGACCGAAATAAGGTCTTTTCACGGCGTGCGCCGCGCCAGGAGTCGCAAGATGCCGGCTCGATTTCGGCGCGATATTGAGTCAGGCTCAGCCGCAATGGCTACTGATCCGTCCGCCAACGATCCCCCCTCCGGCGCCCGCAGGGCCGGCCCTGTGTTCTTTCAGCGTCAGGAATTCCAGCGGCTGCTGAACCTCTATGGTCGCATGGTGGCGGCCGGGGAGTGGCGGGACTATTCCATCGAGCCAGGGCCTGAGGCCTGCGCCTTTTCCGTCTTCCGACGGGCGGCCGAGGCGCCCCTTTACCGGATCGAGAAGCGCCCGGCCCTGGCCAGGCGCCAGGGCGCCTGGGCGGTGATCGGCCAGGGGGGCATGATCCTGCGCCGGGGCCATGAGCTCGAGCAGGTGCTCAGATTCTTCGACAAGGGCCGGTTCAAGGTCATCGACTAGGACCCGCCGCCACCGCCGCCGCGCGCCTTTCAGGCGATGATGTCGGGGGTCAGCTGGTCTTCCAGGGCGGCGATCTCGTCCTTGAGGACGAGCTTGCGGCGCTTGAAGCGCCCCAGGACCCCCAGGCTCGGGGTGGGCATGGCGCTGATCGCCTGAACCGCCACGTCCAGATCGGCGTGCTCCTGCCGGGCGGCGGCCAGGCGCTCGCGCAGCTGCGCCTCGGGATCAGGCCCCAGATCGTTCATGCCGCCCCCGCCATGGCCTTGTGTCCGCGCCTCTGCATCATCCCGTTTTGCCAGGATCGGGTAAAGGCCCGCTTAGGGCGCGCGACAGTCTGTCGAGGGCCACCGGGTCCGCCGTCCCGCCCCAGGCGGCGGCCACGGCGGCCAGGGCGGTCCCAAGGGGCGATTCGCCGGGTTCGCCCAGATCGGCCAGGGCCGACAGCAGTAGGCGTTCGGACTCCAGTTCGGCGGCCTTGACCCTGGACCGCAGGGCTTCCCGCGCCGGGGCCTCGACCCCGGCCAGCTCGGCCTTCAGGCCCCGCCGGGCCGCGCGCAGGGGCAGGATGACCGCGGCCTCCCAGGCCTGGGCCAGGCTGACGGCGCGGGCGATCATCTCAGGTTCGGCGGGGCGGGCGAAAGCGGCCCACAGCAGCAGGGGGACGCACTGGCCATAATCATCCTGCAGGGCCAGGGCCGCCTGCGCGACGCCCTCCCGCCCATAGGCGGACACGGCCCAGGACCAGAGGTCCATGGGTTCAGTCGTCCGCGGCCGGCGGCATGGCCATATCCTGGCCCCACCGCTTGACCTTCGACCAGGACAGGCCAAACAGGTCCAGCGTCCGGCCCACCGACTGGTCGACCATTTCCTCAAGGCTCAGAGGCTTGGTGTAGAAGGCCGGCAGGGGCGGGGCGATCACCGCCCCCATCTCGGCCAGCTTCACCATGGTGCGCAGATGCCCCAGGTGCAGAGGGGTCTCGCGGACCATCAGCACCAGGGGCCGGCGCTCTTTCAGGGTGACGTCGGCGGCCCGGGTCATCAGGGAGGAGGTCACGCCGGTGGCCACCTCGCTCATGGTCCGCACCGAACACGGCGCGATCAGCATGCCGAGCGTCGGGAAGGAGCCGGAGGCGATCGCCGCCCCCACATCGCCGGGACGATAGGCCACATCGGCCATGGCCTGGACTTCGGCCAGCGACAGTTCGGTTTCCTGGGCGAGCGTCAGAGCCGCGGCCCGGCTCATCACCAGGTGGCTCTCCACCCCGAGGTCCTGGCAGGCGGCCAGGGCGCGCAGGCCATAGGCCACGCCGCTGGCCCCGGCGATTCCCACCACCAGGCGCGGGCGCCCCTGATTGGCGCCGGCTGGACCTTCTCGCGACATACCGTCTCACCCCGCGCCGAAAAAACCGGCCCTAATGCGAACTCAACCCTGCGCAATCATATTTGATCTGACACCCCGGCGAAGGGGTGATCAGGTGTCGTGTCGAAAAACCTTGAAGGAGGCGTACCTATGGCCGTTGAAGCCCGCATCCGTGAGCTTGGATCTCGTCATCAAACCCTGGACAAGGCGATCCAGGACGAAGTGCGAAGCCCCGCGGGAGACGACCTCCGCCTTCAGGAACTCAAGCGACGAAAGCTCAAGCTGAAGGAAGAGATGGAGACCTTGCAGCGCAAGGCCCACTGACCCTTTAGAACGAAAAGAGGCCCGCGCATGGCGCGGGCCTCTTGCATTTCAGCGCCTGGCCAAGACCTGGCTTCAGTC
Source organism: Phenylobacterium sp. (assembly GCF_030693405.1). Taxonomy (GTDB): domain Bacteria; phylum Pseudomonadota; class Alphaproteobacteria; order Caulobacterales; family Caulobacteraceae; genus Phenylobacterium. The sequence continues at coordinate 74,840 of NZ_JAUYAW010000064.1, read as the reverse complement.
TTCCTCGGTCGCCAGCGGGGCGTCCTCGACCGCGCCGGTCTCAGAGGCCGGACGCAGGGAGGGGCCATCGGGATCGGTGATCCCGGCCTTGGCGTCGTCCTTGGCCTTCTTGTCGGCGGCTTTGCGCACCACGGCGTCCAGCTCCATCTGGGTCGACAGGCCGAGCGTCACCGGGTCCACCGGCTTGATATTGGCCGAGTTCCAGTGAGTGCGGTTGCGGATCTGGTCGATGGTCGCCTTGGTGGTGCCCAGCAGGCGGGCGATCTGCGCATCCGGCACTTCGGGGTGGTTGCGCAGGAACCAGGCGATGGCGTCGGGGCGGTCCTGACGGCGGGACACCGGCGTATAGCGCGGCGCCTTCTTGGTCGGCTTGAGCAGCTCGGCGTGGCGGCTCTTCTGGGCCTTCATCCGATAGGCGGAATTGGCCTGGGCCGCGTCCAGCTCTTCGCGGGTCAGCTGGCCGTTGCCGATCGGGTCAGCGCCGCGGATGTCGCGCGCCACTTCGCCGTCGGCGATGCCGCGCACCTCAAGGGGGTGCAGGCCGCAGAAGTCGGCGATCTGGTCGAAGGTCAGCGAGGTGTTGTCGACCAGCCAGACGGCGGTCGCCTTGGGCATCAGAATGTCGGTCATGGCCGTACTCCAGAAACGACGGCGCCCGGCCTTTCGGCCGGGCGGTTGTCAATATTCCGTATAGGCCCGTTCCGCGGGAAAGGAAATGCCCGCCCTGGGCCTTTCCCGACAGCGTGAAGGTCGTGCGCCGGGAAAGTCCTGGAAGACCCGTCCTAGGCGCTGGCCGCAGGGGCCAACGGGGCGGGCGCCGGGGCGCCGGCCGGGCGGCCGATCCAGATCTGGCCGCTCCTGGCGACGACCTCGCCGGCCGCGTCATAGAGGGCGACGCCGGCGAAGAACTTGCGGCCCTCGGATTCCCGGGCCCAGGCGACCACCACATAGGTCTCGCCGGCCTTGGGCGCCTTCAGCACCTCGCCGGCCATGGTGCCCAGCAGGCCCACCGGCGAGTCGGTCTTGATCCACCAGGCCATGGAGCCCGAGCAGTCCAGGGCGCCCCAGGTGATCTCGTCAGGCATGGTCCCGTCGGGGTCGGCGAAATTGGCGTGGGGAACCCAGAGGCCCGCGCAGACGCCAGGCTCGGCGCCGGGGACCTGACCCACATGGACGCCGAGGCCCTCGCCCTGCTCGCGCTCGATGCAGCAGGAGAAGCAGCCCCGGTGCAGGGAGCGGGTGGCGAAGGGGGAGGCGGCCGCCGCAGCCCGGGCGACCTCGATCCCGGGGGAGGGCGGCGGGGTGGGGATCTGGTCTTCGCCGCCCGGCCGCGCCACGCCCAGCACCTGGCCCTCGGCGCCAATGGCCGAAACCGCGCCGTCCTCAGCCGTGACCAGCTCCACGGCGGTATCCAGGGGCACGCCGGCCCGCAGCATGGCGCTGCCCTTGCCGCCGACCGCCTTGGTCAACAGGCCGCAGATATAGCCGCCATTGGCGGTGACGGGGGGGCCGCGGAACTGCCGCGGCACGAGGATCTGGGTCATGGGATGAAGCTCGGAAAAATGAGGCGGCTTGAAATGAATATCGGACGGCCTGGCCGTCGGTGTGAGGTCGGGTGTTCCGGCGTGAAAATCCGCGCCAGGGATCAGATTGGCGGAAAAGGGGTGGGCTTGGCAATTCGTCTGCGCAAGCCGCGCGCGTCGGCGCATCCAAAAACCCGATCGCCGCGTTGACGGCGAAGACGCCAGACAACGGGAGAGACCCATGGCCAGGATCGACGCGATCAAACTGCTGAAAGACGACCACCGGGAGGTGGAGGACCTGTTCGAACAGTTCGAAAAAGCCACCGCCAAGGACCGCAAGGCCAAGATCGTGCAGAAGATCTGCACCGAGCTCACCGTGCACAGCCTGATCGAGGAAGAGATTTTCTACCCCACCTTCCGGGGCAAGATCGAAGACGATCTCCTCGACGAGGGCTATGTGGAGCACGACGGCGCCAAGATGCTGATCGCCGAGCTGATGGCCGGCGACCCCGATGATCCCTTCTATGACGCCAAGGTCTCGGTGCTGTCCGAAGAGATCGAGCACCACGTCAAGGAGGAGGAGCGCCCGTCCGAGGGCATGTTCGCCCAGTGCCGCCGCACCGATGTGGACCTGGTGGAGCTGGCCGAGCGGATGCAGGCCCGCAAGGACGAGCTGATGGCGATGATCAAGGCCAATGGGCTGCCGCCGCCGGAGACCCGCACCTTCAAGGGCGCCCAGGTGGTCTATAGCGAGCCGCCGGCCGCGCCGACGGCCTAACCCAGGGGCTGGCGGCCGACGATCTTCAGGCCGTAGCCCGCTGAGCCCGGCAGAACCGTATCGGCGTTGCTGAGCAGAATCAGGTCGCGCACGCCCAGGTCCAGCAGGATCTGGGCGCCTACCCCGTAGTCGCGCAGGATATTGGCCGGGGCGGCGGCCGCGCCGTCCTGTCCGTAGCGCTCCGACAGACCGGCGGGGTTGGAGTCGCGGATGAACACCGCCACGCCTGCGCCGTCATGCTCGGCCAGGGCCTTCAGCGCCTGGGGAACGTGGTCGCGGCGGGGGCCGATGGCGCCCAGCAGGTCGGCGGCGAAGTCCACCCGGTGCATCCGCACCAGGGTCGGCCGCTCGGCGGCGATCCGCCCCTTGGTCAGCACCACATGCTCGGTGTGGTCGAGAATGTTGCGGTAGATCACCATGCGGAACGCGCCATGGGCGCTCTCGAACGGGGTCTCCAGCACCCGCTCCACCTGCCGCTCGGTGCGGCGGCGATAGGCGATAAGATCGGCGATTGTCCCGATCTTCAGTCCATGCAGGCGGGCGAAGTCGATCAGGTCGGGCAGGCGGGCCATGGTCCCGTCATCGCGCATGATCTCACAGATCACCCCGGCCGGGTTGAGGCCCGCCAGGCGGGAAATGTCGACGGCCGCCTCGGTGTGGCCGGCGCGGACCAGCACGCCGCCAGGCTTGGCCACCAGGGGGAAGACGTGACCCGGCGAGACGATGTCGTCAGGCCCCTTGGTGGGGTCCACGGCCACGGCGATGGTGTGGGCCCGGTCGTGAGCCGAGATGCCGGTGGTCACCCCCTCGCGGGCCTCGATGGACACCGTAAAGGCTGTGCCGTGACCCGAACCGTTGTCGGCGGTCATCGGCGGCAGGCGCAGGGCCCGCGCCCGCTCGGCGGTGATCGACAGGCAGATCAGGCCCCGGGCGTGCCGGGCCATGAAGTTGATCTGGGCCGGGGTGGCGAACTGGGCCGGGATGATCACATCCCCCTCATTCTCCCGGTCCTCGGCGTCCACCAGGATGTAGGGCCGGCCCTGGCGGGCTTCCTCGATGATGTCTTCGATGGGGCTCACCGCCCGCTCAGTGGCGGCGGCGTGGGTGTCCGGGGTCGTGGTCATCTGCGTTCTCTTCGGCCCATGGGGACCTCTGCTCGCCATTTAGGCGCCCGGGAGCCCGGCTCCAAGTCGGCGCCCCTCAGGCCTCGACCGTGAAGGCGGCTTTCAGCTCAGGTTTCATGATCTTGCCATTGGCGTTGCGCGGCAGGGTTTCGGGCCAGAAGGCCACCTTTACCGGGACCTTGAAGACCGCCAGACGCGCCCGGACGAAGGCGCGCAGCTCATCTTCGGTGGCGCTGCCGCCAGGCTTCAGATGGACGACGGCGGCGGGCTCCTCGCCCAGCGTCCGGTGGGGGAGGCCGATCAGGGCGGCGTCCATCACATCGGGATGGTCGTAAAGGACGTTCTCCACCTCCACGCAGTAGATGTTCTCGCCCCCGCGGATCAGCATGTCCTTGGCCCGGTCGACGATGAAGCAGAAGCCTTCTTCGTCCAGGCGGGCGAGATCGCCGGTGCGCACCCATCCGTCCACAAAGGTCTCGGCCGTGGCTTCGGGCCGGTTCCAGTAGCCTTTGACGATGTTGGGCCCCTTGGCCCACAGCTCGCCCACCCGGCCCACCGGCAGCTCGGTGACCCCGTCGGCGGGATCGACGATCTTCAGCTCACAGGGCGGCGGGGCGACGCCACAGCTGTCGGGGCGGTGCTCATAGTCGCGGCCGATATTGGTGGTGCAGGTGGCCGAGGTTTCGGTCATGCCCCAGCCGTTAGAGGGGGCTGAGCCCGGGAAGGTCTCGACGATCTTGCGCACCAGGTCGGGCGCGGACGGCGCGCCGCCATAGGCCACGGTGGTCAGGGACGACAGGTCGAAGTCCTTGCGGGCCGGGTGCTCGATCAGCTGCCAGGCGATGGTGGGCACTCCGCCGGTATTGGTCACCTTCTCGCGCTCGATCAGGCCCATGGCCTCCACCGGCTCCCACTTGCGCATCAGGACGAGCTTGGAGCCCGAATTGATGGCCGGCGACAGGGTCGCGTTGCAGCCGGTCACGTGGAACATGGGCACCACCAGCAGATAGGCCCGCTGGGGCAGCTTGTGCGGGTCCTGCTCGGGGATCGGCTCGCCCCGGCGCAGGAAGCCGCGGGCGCCTGCACACGCGCTGGCCATGATGTTGGCCGTCAGGTTGCGGTGGGTCCCCAGCGCCCCCTTGGGCTTCCCCGTGGTGCCAGAGGTGTAGAAGATCGTCGCCACGTCGTCGGGCGCGAGCGCCGCATCGGGCAGGGGCTTGTTGGCCAAGTCGCTCCAGCGGTTCACCGGCCCGATGACGTCCTCCAGGCGGGCGAGGCGGGGGTCGGCGGGCAGGTCACCCGCGCGGGTGACATAGACGCGCGCCAGAGCCGGGCAGGCGTCCAGATGTTCGAGGATGCGCTCCAGCCGCTCATCGTCCACCAGGGCCACCTTGGCGCCGGAATCGGCCAGGCCGAATTCCAGCTCAGGTCCGGTCCACCAGGCGTTCAGCGGGGTGACCACAGCGCCGACAATGGCCCCGGCGAAGAAGGCCACCGGCCATTCAGGCAGGTTGCGCATGATGAGCGCCACCCGGTCGCCGGGCTTCACCCCATCGGCCTGCAGCTGGTGGGCCAGCGTGATCACCGCCCGGGTGAAGGCCTCGAAGCTGGCCCGCTCGTCCTCATGGACCAGGAACTCGCGCCCGCCGAAGGCCCGGCCGTTGAGCAGCACGTCGCGCAGGGTGGGCGGGGCGTTCTTCCAGACCTTGGTGGGGATCCCGTCGATGACCGCCTCATCCAGCTCGAAGCGCTCGCCCGGCGCCGTCAGCCGCGCATGGGCCTCTTCGATGGACATGACGGGCCAGGGCTTGGCGGCGGTTTCGGTCATGGGGGGGGTCCTGGTGTCCTCGGAGGTTTGGCCGTCTTGTCGCGACCTGTGCGCTCAGAAAGCCGAGCCTTGGACGAGAGGCAAGTCCAGGTTCGGCGCGCAGCGCCAGAAAAGAGGGGACACAAAGGACACGAAGATTCGCGAAGGGCACAAAGGGCGGCGGCCTCGTCTTCGTGTCCTTCGCGCCCCTTTGTGTCCTTCGTGTCCCGCCTCAAAAGCGCCTGCGGCGCGCAAGGACCCTCGGGACGCGCCCGAGGGTCAGGCGACGACCATCAGGCCGGGGCGTTTTCCCGTTCGGCCTTCAGCTTGGCGTAGCCTTCCTTCAGCTCGGCCAGCTCCTTGGCGTACTTCTCCTTGGCCTCCTCCTGCAGGCGCGGGATGTGGTAGCTGGGGAAAAGGTCGTTCTCGGGCCGGTAGTCCTTCAGGATCTGCTTGGCGAGCGTGACCTTGTGCACCTCGGTGGGGCCATCGGCGATGCCCATGACCAGCGAGCTCGTCACCATCCGCATGAAGGGCATTTCGTTGGAGACGCCCAGCGCCCCGTGCAGGTGGGCGGCCTTGGTGGCCACGTCGTTATAGACCTTGGGCATGGCCACCTTGATGGCGGCGATGTCCTTGCGGACCTTGTTGTAGTCCTTGTGCTTGTCGATCAGCCAGGCGGTGCGCAGAACCAGCAGGCGGAACTGCTCGACCGCGATCCAGGAGTCGGCGATCTGCTCCTGCACCATCTGCAGGTCCGACAGGCGCCCGTCGCGGGTGGTGCGCGAGACGGCCCGCTGGCACATCAGGTCCAGCGCATGGCGGCAGGCGCCGACCGTGCGCATGGCGTGGTGGACCCGGCCGCCGCCCAGGCGGACCTGGGCGATGACGAAGGCCGCGCCCCGGTCGCCCAGCAGGGCCTCAGGCCCCACCCGGACATTGGTGTAGCGCATATAGCCCTCGGTCCCGCTGCCGATCTCGCCGCCGGCGCCGACGGCCACGTTGCGGATGATCTCCACGCCGGGGGTGTCGGTGGGCACCAGGAAGATCGAGGTGCGCCGATAGGGGTCCTTGGCGTCCGGATCGGTGATCGCATAGACCACCAGCAGCTTCGAATAGCGGGCGTTGGTGGAGTACCACTTCTCGCCATTGATGATCCAATCCTGGCCGTCCTGCACCGCCCGGGTGGTGAAGGTCAGCGGGTCGGACCCGCCGGTGGGCTCGGACATGGAGAAGGCCGAGCGGATCTCGCCGTTGAGCAGCGGCCAGAGCCAGCGCTCCTTCTGGGCCTCGGTGCCGTAGTGGGCGATGATCTCGGCGTTGCCGGTGTCGGGCGCCTGACAGCCGAAGATGGTCGGGGCGATGGAGTTGCGGCCCAGCTTCTCGTTCATCAGGCCAAGCTTCAGCTGGCCATAGCCCTGGCCGCCGAGCTCGGGGCCCAGGTGACAGGCCCACAGGCCCTGGTCCTTTACCTTCTGCTGCAGGGGCTTGATGAACTTCTCGCGGCCCAGGGGGCCGTGCGCGGCCATGCCCAGATGGCTGAGGGGTTCGACCTCCTCGCGCATGAAGTCTTCGATCCAGTCGAGCTTCTTCTGGAATTCGGGGTCGGTTTCAAAGTCCCAGGCCATGTCGTCCTCCTTGGCGCCCGGGCAGGCCGGGCATTTTTCGCAGAAGCGGTATGTTTCGGGGCGCCGACCATACCGAATATTCAAATTGTGGGACCGACGTCCGGCCCCCTTCCGTCATTATCAGGCGGCGCGACCCAAGACGCAACCGGGGGCGCGGCGATTGAATAACCCATTGAAAAAGCTAAGATTACCCAGTCCGACTCGCCACCATCCCTCCGTCGCCCTCGCGCTTGACCCGAGGGCCCATGCACACTGGAGAGCGGGGTGTTCATGGATGGTCGGGTCAAGCCCGACCATGACGCGGTTGGAGCGGGACGAACCATAAGGGCGCGAAGAACACAGAGGGCTGCGGCGCCTTTGTGTCCTTTGTGTCCCCGGTTTTATTGCGCTGCGCGCGACGGAATGGCGCAAGCCCGTCAGTCGGCGCTGCCCGCCGGCGCCATGGCCGGGGTCGCCGGGCTGGCGTCGCCGCCGCCGCCCCGGGGCGGGGCCGGCGTGAGCTTGGCGGTGCGCCAGCCGCCCCAGACATAGTAGCCGCCGGCCAGGATCACGGTGGTGACACTGCCGAGCGGGAAGCTCCACCAGATGGCGTCGGCGCCAAGCGCCGGCGTCAGCAGCTGGGCGAATGGGATGCGCACCACCCAGAGCGAGATCACCATGGCCAGCAGGGGGGCGATGACCGCGCCTGTGGCCCGCACGACGCCGGCGAAGATGAAGGCCACGCCGAAGGGGATGAAGCCCCAGAGCGCGATGGCGTTGATGTGCCGGGCTATGGGGATGGTCCCGCTGTCTTCAGTCAGGAAGATGCGCAGGATCAGCGGCTCGGCCAGATAGATCAGGCCAATGGGCAGGGCGGTCATGACAATGGCGAAGATGACGCCGGTGCGGGCCACGGCCTCCACCCGGTCCATGCGCCCGGCCCCGACATTCTGGGCGGCCATGGAGGAGACCGCGGCGCCGAGCGCCATGGCCGGCATCTGCACATAGGTCCAGACCTGCATGGTCGCGGCGTAGGCGGCTGCGGTCTGGGAGCCATAGGCGTTGACGAAGGCCAGCATCACCACGGCGGCGCCCGACACCACCAGCATGTGCATGGCCATGGGCAGGCCCTTGAACACCAGGGTCTTGAGGATGGCGGGGTCGGGCCTGAGCATCCCCCACTCCCCCTTGCGCAGAACCAGCGGGCTGCCGGTGCGGTAGAGGAAGACGATCATGCCGGTGAGCGCGATCGTCTGGCTGAGCAGGGTGGCGGCGGCCGAGCCCGCGATGCCCAGGGTCGGAACCGGGCCCAGGCCCAGGATCAGCACCGGGTTGAGGATGATGTCGAGAGCCACCGCGGTGAGGGAGAAGTAGAAGGGGGTGCGGGAGTCGCCGGTCCCGCGCATGGCCATCATCACGAACGAGAAGAAGTACATGAAGGGCAGGGCCGCGAAGATCACCCGCAGATAGATGATCGCATCGGCCCGGGCGTCGGGGGGCGTCCCCATGGCCGCCAGGATGGCCGGCGCCAGGGCCAGACCCGCCAGGCCCACAGCCAGCGACAGGAGGGCGAAGAACAGCGTGCTGGTCCCGGCCACGCGCTTGATCTCCTGCGGCGCGCCGGCGCCGACGGCCTGGGCGATCAGCAGGTTGGCGGCCATGGCCAGGCCGAATACCGCGCCGAGCAGCAGGAAGAGAATGTTGTTGGCGTTGGCTGTGGCCGTAAGCGCCGCCGGCCCCAGGATGTGGCTGACCCAGGCGGCGTTGGCGGTGCCGTTCAGGGACTGGAGGAGATTGGCCCCCAGCATGGGCAGGGTGAAGACCAGCAGGCCTTTGGCGACAGGGCCGGTGGTCAGGTCCGCCGGTCGCCTTTGGGCCTTGCCGGGACTGGGGGCGGCGGCGTGCGGCGCAGTCTCAGAGGGTTCCAAACGACGCTCCCGCCCGCGTCCATGCGCAAACTGAGTTCCAAGTCTAGGCGGCGGTGCGAGCGCTCACAACCCGGCCGCGCAGACCCCTCCGTCTTGAGCCCGCCGCATTTCGCTGTATGAGCAGGGCTAACCATTTGAACGGACGCGCGCCTGGGGCGCCCGCAGACAAAGTTCGGCATGAAAATTCTGATCACCGGCGGCGCCGGCTTCATCGGTTCGGCCGTGGTCCGCAGGGCGATCGCCCAGGGCCACGAGGTCGTCAATCTGGACGTGCTGGCCTATTCGGCCAACCTGGCCAATGTGGCCTCGGTCGCCGACTCCCCCGGCTACGCCTTCGAGGCGGCCGACATCTGCGACGCCGGCAGGATGGCGGAGATCTTCGCCCGCCACCGTCCTGACGCGGTCATGCACCTGGCGGCCGAAAGCCACAATGACCGGGCCATCGACGGCCCGCTGGACTTCGTCCGGACCAATGTCACCGGGACCGCCGTGTTGCTGGAAGCCGCCCGGGCCTATTGGAACACCCTGGAGGCGCCCGCCAAGGCGGATTTCCGCTTCCACCATGTCTCCACCGACGAGGTTTTCGGGGCGCTGGGCGAAGACGGCGCCTTCACCGAAGAGACGCCCTACGATCCCAACTCTCCCTATTCGGCCAGCAAGGCCGGCGCCGACCATCTGGTGCGGGCCTGGGGGCGGACCTATGGCCTGCCGGTGGTCATCACCAACTGCGCCAACAATTACGGCCCCTTCCAGTTTCCCGAAAAGCTGATCCCCACCGTCGTGGTCCGGGCCATGGAGGGCAAGACCATCCCCGTCTATGGGGATGGCCGCCAGGTCCGCGACTGGCTGCATGTGGACGATCACGCCCAGGCCCTGTTGCTGGTGCTGCAGAAGGGGCGGCTGGGGGAGACCTATTGCATCGGCGGGGACTCCACCCACCGCAATCTGGAGGTCATCCAGATGCTCTGCGCCGAGCTTGACCGCCTGGCGCCGGCCAATACGCCGCACGCCGACAAGATCACCTTCGTCGCCGACCGGCCGGGTCATGATTTCCGCTATTCCATCGACGCGGCCAAGCTGAAGGCGGAGCTCGGCTGGGAGCCGGCCACGCCGCTCGGCGAGGGCCTGGCCCAGACCGTGGCCTGGTATGTGGAGAACCGCGACTGGTGGCAGGCCATCCGCGACAAGGGCTTCCACTCCGAGCGCCTGGGCCTGGCCAAGGGATGAGCCTGAAGATTCTGCAGTTCGGCGCCACCGGCCAGCTCGCCCGGGAGATGCTGGGCCGCGCCGGTCCCGGCGTGGCGATCACCGCCCTGTCCCGGGTCGAGGTCGACCTGACCAACCCCGACGCCATTGCACGCGCCATCGGCGAGGCCGGCGAGACCGATCTGGTGCTGAATGCGGCAGCCTATACCGCCGTCGACAAGGCCGAGGCTGAGCCGGACCTGGCCTATGCCGTCAACGCCTGGGCCCCAGCCGCCATGGCCAGGGCATGTCAGGCGCGGGGCCTGCCCCTGCTGCACATCTCCACCGACATGGTGTTTTCCGGCGACAAGGCCGGCCCCTATCTGGAGACCGACGCGCCTGCGCCCTTGCACGTCTATGGCGCGTCCAAGCTCGTGGGTGAGCAGGCGGTGCTGGGCGCCTGCGACCGGGCCCTGGTGATGCGGGTCTCCTGGCTGTTTTCGGCCTATGGCCAGAACTTCCTGCAGATGATGCTGCGGCTGGCCAAGACCCAGCCGGTGCTGAAGGTGGTGGCTGACCAGCGGGCCTGTCCCACGGCCAGCGGCGACCTGGCGGCCTTCATCCTCAGCCAGGGGGACCGCCTGGCCAAGTCGCCGGCCGGCGCCCGGGAATGGGGCCTGCTGCATGTGGTCAATTCGGGCGTCGCCAGTCGCTATGAGATGGCCCAGGCGATCTTCGCCCAGACCCAGCCCGATGGTCCGCCCGCCATGGAGCCCGTGCCCACCAGCGCCTTTCCGACGCCCGCCCGCCGGGCCCTGAACGCCGTGCTGGACACGAGCCGCATGCAGGAGGTCTTCTCCCTGCAACTGCGTCCCTGGCAGGAGGCGCTGGAGGATGTGGTGGCGGAGTTGATGGCCCAGAAGGAGACGGCGTGAGACGCGGAATCATCCTGGCGGGGGGCTCGGGCACCCGGCTGCACCCGCTGACCCTGGCGGTCTCCAAGCAGCTCTTGCCGATCTACGACAAGCCGATGATCTACTACCCCCTGTCGGTGTTGCTGCTGGCCGGGGTCCGGGAGATCCTGATCATCACCACGCCTGAGGACCAGGCCGGCTTCAAGCGCCTGCTGGGCGACGGCTCGCAGCTGGGCGTGCGCTTTGAATTCATCGTCCAGCCCAAGCCCGAGGGCCTGGCCCAGGCCTATCTGCTGGGGGAAGAGTTCGTCGGCGGCGAGCCCAGCATCATGGTGCTCGGCGACAACATCTTCTTTGGCCAGAACTTCGGCCAGATGCTGCGGGCCGCCGATGAGCGGACCGAGGGCGCCACCGTCTTCGGCTATCCGGTCAACGACCCCGAACGCTATGGCGTCGTCGAGCTGGGCGAAGGCGGCAAGGTGCTGGGCATCGAGGAAAAGCCCGCCCAGCCCAAGTCCAACTATGCGGTGACCGGCCTCTATTTCTACGACGGCAAGGCCAGCGAGTACGCCAAGACGTTGAAGCCCTCCCACCGGGGCGAGCTGGAGATCACCGCGCTGAACCAGGTCTATCTGGACGCCGGCGAACTGAATGTGGAGCTGCTGGGCCGGGGGTTCGCCTGGCTGGACACCGGCACCCATGACAGCCTTATCCAGGCCGGCGAGCTGATCCGCACGCTCGAGCTGCGGCAGGGCCTGCGCATCGGCTGTATCGAAGAGGTGGCCTATTCCAAGGGCTTCATCGACCGGGCGCAGCTGGCCGATCTGGGTCGCGCCCAGGCCAAGGGCGAATATGGCCAGTACCTGATCCGCCTCGCCGAACGTATGGCGCCTGGCGCCGAACCGGCGGAATAGGCGGGACGCTTAGTCCACCCAGAGGTCCTGGGCCTCGCCCTTGCGGTTGAGGGCGCGGACGGCGCGTTTGACCACGGCGATGAGCCGTTCGCGCCGGGCCATCTCGTCATAGGTGAGCGAGCCCCTCGCCAGGCCCTCTAGCAGGAAGCGGCCGAGGTCGCGGCTGGTCTGGAAGCGCGGGTCGCTGCCGGCCTGAGTGAGCGCCAGGAAACGTTCGCCCACCTGATTGCGGTCAAAGGCGCTCTGGGCGTTGGCCAGGCGGGCGCGCAGCATGGGGTCGGTGCGGGCGGCGGCCTCCAGCTCGGCGAAGGCCACGAAGGGCGTCTCGTGCAGCAGGGACCAGTAGGCGTCGATGGCGTGTTCGGCGGCGTCCACCCCAGGGCCGGCGGGCGCGGAGGCGGCCTGTTCGAACAGGCGGGCGCGCTCGACCTCGATATGGCTGACGGCGGCCTCCACCAGCTCTTCGCGGCTGGAGAAGTGATAGAGCATCGCCCCGCGGGTCAGATTGGCCGCCTCGGCGATCAGGGCGTTGGTGGCCGCGTGATAGCCGACCTCGGCGAACAGGCGCATGGCCGCGTCCAGAATCCTGGCGCGGGTCCGGCGAGACTTCGGGGTCTCCTTGGCGGGATAGGTTCGGGCGTCCATCTGCACAGGCAAGGCTTCAATGAAAGTGCGGCCGACATATGGCGAGCTATGCTGCGGCGCCAGTGTTGCAGTGCGGTTTCATCAAAGCGACACGCAATCAGCCTACCGGACGGTCAAATAGAGGCGCTTCGGAGGCGTTCGTGACCGATCTGGGAATCCGACGTTATCGGACTGTCTTCGTTTCCGACGTTCATCTGGGCACCCGCGGCTGCCAGGCCGAGATGCTGCTGGACTTCATCCGGCATATCGAGTGCGACACCCTGTATCTGGTCGGGGACATCGTCGACGGCTGGAAGATGAAAAGCGGCTGGTACTGGCCCCAGGCGCACAATGACGTGGTGCAGAAGATCCTGCGCCTGGCCCGAAGGGGCGTGAACGTCGTCTATATTCCCGGTAACCATGACGACCGCATCCGCGACTTCTGCGGCATTCACTTCGGTGGGGTCGTGGTCGCCCGTGACGCCATCCACGAAGGCGCCGACGGCCGCCGTTTCCTGGTCACCCACGGGGACGAATTCGACGGGGTGGTGCAGCACGCCAAGTGGCTGGCCTTCCTGGGGGACTATTCCTACCGGGCGCTGTTGTCGGCCAACACCCTGTTCAACCGCGTGCGGCGCCGTATGGGCTTCGGCTATTGGAGCCTGTCGGCCTATCTGAAAACCAAGGTGAAGAACGCCCTGCACTTCATTGAGGACTTCGAGGGCGCGGTGGCCGAGGAGGCCCGGCGGCGCGGGGTCGACGGGGTGATCTGCGGCCACATCCACAAGGCCGAGATGCGCCAGATCGAGGACATCCTCTACATCAATGACGGGGACTGGGTGGAGAGCTGCACGGCGCTGGTCGAACACATGGACGGCCGGATGGAGATCCTCGAATGGGCCAAGCTGCGCAGCTGGTCGGCGGTGCGCGAGACCCGCGCCCTGCCGGAGCGGCCGGAACACGCGGCCGCGCCGGCCGTTGAGCCCCGGCCTGCGCCCGTGGCGGCCTGACCTGCCACCTTGCGTTGACACCCGCCGAGCCTCATGACAGTGAGACTGTCATGAGTGACGATTCCCAGACCGCCGGCGACGCCCGCGACCGCCAGAAGGCCGCCACCCGCGACCAGATCCTGCGTGTGGTGGGCGCACGCCTGGAGAGCGGTCCCCTGGACGAGCTGTCCTTCGCCGACATCGCCAAGGACGCCGGGGTCGGCGAGCGCACCGTCTATCGCCACTTCCCCACCCGCGAGGCCTTGCTGGGCGCCTATTTCGCCTGGGCCCAGGCCCAGGCCACCCTGCCTCTGGTCCAGCAGCCCCAGGCGCAAAGCCCGGCGCCCCCGCAACCCGCCGCCGCCCCGCCGCCCGCCCGTTCGCCCGCCCAGCGCATGTGGCAGCCGGCGGCGCCGAGCGAGGATGTGCAGCGGCCCATGCGTATCCTGCTGGCCACCGACGCCTGGGAGCCGCAGGTCAATGGGGTGGTGCGGACCCTGACCCGGGTGGTGCGCGAGCTGCGCGACCTGGGCCACGAGGTCGAGGTGATCAGCCCCGACCAGTTCAAGACCCTGCCCCTGCCCACCTATCCCGAGATCAAGGTGGCCATCGGCGCCTATGAGCCGGTGCAGGAGCGGTTCAAGGCCTTCGAGCCCGAGGCCATCCACATCGCCACCGAAGGCCCCATCGGCCTGGCCGCGCGGCGCATCTGCGTGGAATGGAAGCTGCCCTTCACCACCAGCTACCACACGCGCTTCCCGGAATATGTCTCGGCCCGTCTGCCGCTGCCCCTGTCGGTGGGCTACACCTATATGCGCTGGTTCCACCGGCCCTCGGGTCGGCTGATGGTGGCCACGCCGACCATGCGCGACGAGCTGACCCGGCACGGCTTCCGCAACATCTCCTCCTGGTCCCGTGGCGTGGACACCGAGATGTTCCGCCCCCGCGCCGAGGGCGAGCCGGACATCTTCGCCCACCTGCCCAAGCCGATCTTCCTCTATGTGGGCCGGGTGGCGGTGGAGAAGAATATCGAGGCCTTCCTGGGGCTCGACCTGCCTGGAACCAAGGTGGTGGTGGGCGATGGCCCGCAGAAGGACGAGCTGACCGAGCGCTACCGTACGGCCGTCTTCACCGGCTCGAAGTTCGGTGAGGAGTTGTCGGCCCACTTCGCCTGCGCCGACGTCTTCGTCTTCCCCTCGCTCACCGACACCTTCGGCCTGGTGATCCTGGAGGCCATGGCCTCGGGCACGCCTGTGGCGGCCTATCCGGCGCCAGGCCCCATCGACATCATCCCGGACTCCGGGGCCGGCGCCCTGGCCGCCTCGGCTACTGAGGGGCTGAAAGAGGCCTGCATGGAGGCCCTGGCCCTGGACCGGAAGGCCGTGCGAGCCTTCGCCGAGACCTTCTCCTGGACCGCCTGCGCCGAGGACTTTGTGCGCAACCTGCAGCCCTATCCGGAGCCGGAAAAGACCCGCTTCTGGCGCAGGCTCCGCCGGCTGGCGAGGGTGCGACGGCGGCCGAAAACGGCCTGAGGGGTCTTAGAAAAGAGGGGACACAAAGACCACGAAGATAGCCAAGGACACGAAGTTGTCGGCGGCCTTCGTCTTGGTGTCCTTCACGCCCCTTTGCGCCCTTCGTGTCCCCCTCTTCGGGGCGCGAGCTTGCCCGTAAGGCCCCCCTGACCGACAGTGCGCCCGCGCCCGGTTCGGCGCGTCTTGGGATCACCGCCATGCCTCTCCTGCTCGACCGCCGCATGTTGATGGTATTCGGGGCCGCCGCGGCCCTGCCGCTCTCGGCCGCCCGCGCCCAGACCCCGGCGCAGAGCCCAGCCGATCAGGCCTTCGACGCCCTGGCGGCGGCCTGGCTGGAGGCCTGTCTGCGGCTCAGCCCGATCACCGCGACCCTGTGGGGGGATCATCGCTATGACGACCGGCTGGATGATCTGAGCCTTGCGGGATGGACCGCCCGGCGCGACAGTTCCGCGGCCTTCCTCGCTCAGTTGTCCGCCATCGCGCCCGCTGAACTCAGCCGCGAGCGACAGGTGGACGCCGCCATCCTGCGCAACAGCCTGGCCGGCGAGGTCTGGACCCACGACACCCTGCAGGCCCACCGCTGGGACCCGCTGATCTACCAGTCCTCGGTGGGCTCGGCCCTCTATGGCCTCATCGCCCGGGACTTCGCCCCCCTACCCCAGCGCCTGGCCTCGGCCACCGCCCGGATGACCGGTTTCCCGGGGCTGATGGCCCAGGTGCGGGAAAGCCTGGATCCCGCCCGGACGCCGAAAATCCATGCGCAGACCGTATCGGGTCAGAATGCGGGCCTGGTGAGCCTCGTCGACCTGCTGCTGGCCGAGGCCGGCGCCCTCGACACCGAGGGGCAGGCCAAGCTCCGCGCCGCGGCCGACCTCGCCAAGGCGGCCATCGCCGAGCAGCAGGCCTGGATCGATCAGACCCTGGTCCCGCAGGCGGCCGGCGAATGGCGTCTCGGCGCCGACCTCTATGACGCCAAGCTGGCGTTCGCCCTCGACAGCCCCCTGAGCCGCGCCGAGATCAAGGCCGCGGCCGAACAGGCGCTCGCCCAGGTGCGCGCCGAGATGTACGACATCGCCCGTCAGGTGCTGGTGGCCAGGGACGCCCCGCCGACCCCGGCCAGGCCGACTCCGGACCAGGAGCAGGCGGCCATCGCCGCGGCCATGGAGCTGGTCTATGCCGACCGGGCGACCCCGGACACGTTGATCGCGACCGCCCAGGCCAAGCTGGACGCCGCCATCGCCTTTGTCGCGGCCAACCCCATCGTCACGCCACCCACCGAGCCGGTGGAGCTGGTCCTGACGCCGGAGTTCCAGCGGGGCGTGGCCGTGGCCTATTGCGATCCGCCCGGCCCGCTGGATCGGGAGCTGCCCACCTTCTACAAGCTCTCGCCGATCCCTGAGGACTGGACGCCGGAACAGGCCGACTCCTTCCTGCGGGAATACAACAACTGGACGCTTGAGGGCCTGACCGTTCACGAGGGCACGCCGGGCCACTACCTGCAGCTGGCCATCTCCAACCGTCACCCGTCGGTGCTGCGCTCGGTGTTGTGGTCAGGGAGCTTTGTGGAGGGCTGGGCCTGCTACGCCCAGGACGTGATGGTCGAGGCCGGTCACCGGGACGGCCATCCCCTTTACCGCCTGGCCAATCTGAAGTTCCTGCTGCGGGTGATCACCAACGCCATCCTCGACATCGGCGTCCACGTCGAGGGCTGGGACGAGGCCCGGGCCATGCACCTGATGACCCACGACGCCTTCCAGCAGGAGCGCGAAGCGGCCGGCAAGTGGACGCGGGCCAGAGTCTCGTCCGCCCAGCTGCCCACCTATTTCGTCGGCTGGCGGGAACACTGGTCCCTGCGGCGGGAAGCGCAGGCCAAGGCTGGCGCTGCCTTCGACATGAAGGCCTATCACGACGAGCTGCTCAGCCATGGCTCCCCGCCGGTGCGGGTGTCGCGCCAGCTGATGTTCGACCTTCCGGTGGGGTGAGGGGCCTTGCGTCCTTCGAGGCTCGCAGTCGCCCGCATCTCAGGATGAGGGCCGTGGGTGCGGTGTCTCACTCCGTCCTCATCCTGAGGCGCCCTGCGCGAGCAGGGCCTCGAAGGACGAGGGCGGCCGCAAGTCCCTTGTCACCCGTCATGGTCGGGCTTGACCCGACCATCCATCAACACCTCGATCTCCCGGGGACCCTCGGGACAAGCCCGAGGGTGACGACGGTGAGGTGAGGGTCCGGCCTAGCCCCCGTCCTGCGACCTCAGCCACCGGCTCAGCAGATACAGGTGCAGGCCGTGGACGGCGACATAGACCAGGCAGACCAGGGCCAGAACGATCCGGAAGGTCAGCCGCTCGTCCGGCTCCACCCAGAGGCTCGCCAGGGTGAAGGGGGTGAGGGTGAAGGCCGCCAGCAGCGGGGTGATCGACAGGGCGATGTCCCGCGGCGCCGACCAGGTCGGCAGCCCCTTGATCCCCCACTGCATGGGCAGCCGCGTTCCCGCCGGCACGCGTCGCGCCAGGGCCAGCGACATGGCGGCCAGGGCCAGGACCGTGATGCTCGAAACAAAAGGCGCGCTCAACATCCCGCCAGCTTGGCAGGTTTGGACCCCGACTCAAACCTGCGCGTCGAGGTTCACCTATGCCGCCGAGGCCCGGGCCGCCGCCAGGGCGTCGCATTCCGCGATCAGGTGGCGGAGCGCCGCAAGATCACCGTTGGGCGGTGCAGCGACCATCGCCCTTTCTCGAATGGATTCAAGCGCCGGATCAGTAAAGGGGCCGCCACACTCGAAGTCGTCCCAGTCGTAGGGTCCTTCGGTCCCATTGAGGAATGCGCTCAGTTGAGCAGCCACCCCCTCAGGCGTGCGATCGCGTGTCTTCTTGATGGGTAGCAGCTGAACGACAAAGGCGACCGGCAGGCAAACGGCAGGAGAAGGCATCCCAGCAGCGCCCCCGGCCAATACGCTAGGTCGAGCTGCTTGGCGGCCATCCTAGATCAGCCGCGAGCGGATGGCCTGGGACAGGAGGTCGATGAGGGTCACGGCGACGACGATCACGATGGCGATGGCGGCGACGCGGGAATAGTTGAAGCTGTTCAGGCTATCGAACAGGATCTGGCCGATGCCGCCGGCGCCGATGAGGCCGAGGATGGTGGCCGCCCGGCTGTTGGATTCGAAGCGGTAGAGGGCATACGAGGTCCAGAGCGGGGCGACCTGCGGGACCACGCCCCAGGCGATCTCCTGCAGCTTGTGGGCGCCGGTGGCGCGCACCCCCTCGACCGGGCCCTTGTCGATCGATTCCACGGCTTCGGAGAACAGCTTGCCCAGCACCCCGCCGGTGTTGAGCGCCAGCGCCATGACGCCGGCGAAGGGGCCGAGGCCCACGGCGACCACAAACACCATGCCGATGACCAGGTCAGGCACCGAGCGCAGGATGTCCATCACCCGGCGCACCGGCCACTGGATGGCGGGCGGGGCGATGTTGCGGGCGCCCAAGAGGCCGAGCGGTACGGCCAGGAAGACCGCCAGGGCCGTGCCCCACATGGCCATCTGGATGGTCAGCCACATCTGGCTGATGAAGAAGGGCAGGAGCTCGAAGTCCGGGTTCACGAAGGCCCGGCCGAACTCGCGCATATTGTCCGAGCCGGAGAAGAGCAGCGGGAACTTCTCGATCTCGGCGGGGCCGAAGCTCAGCGCCAGGACGATGGCGATGCCGCCCCACAGTAGGACGTCGAAGATCCATTGGCCGAGCGGCCGCGCCGGCGGCGTCAGGGCGGCCGAAGGCGGGGCGGCCGGCGTGTGGGCGGCGCGGGGCGCGGTGGCGTTCACAGGCGTTGGGCTCTTTGTCTCGGGGCCTTAAGGCGCCGCGGGCGTGACGGCGGCGGCGGGCGGCGGCGCCTCGCCGGCCCGGGCGTCCAGAGCCTCACGCTCGACGCGGATGGCGTCCAGGGTGGCCTGGGCCTCGGCGATACGCGCCTGGTCGCGGCTGTTTCGAGCCTGCAGCAGGGCCTCGGTGGCCTCCATCTCGCGCACCGGCAGCAGGTGGCTCGAATCCGCCGGGAGGAAGCCGCCGATGGAGATGGCCGAGAGCAGCTTGCGCTGACGTTCGGCCTCGGGGCCTTCGCCCTTGCCATAGGTGAGGAAGAACTGGCGGACCTTCTCCTTGACCGCCGGGTCGAGGTTCTTGCGCCAGACGATGGGATCCTCAGGCAGCTTGGGCGACTCCCAGATCACATTGACCTTGTCAGTGACCGTGGGCTGGCCATTGGCGCGGTTCTCCACATCCCGGGCGGTCTGCAGGCGGATGGCTGTGGAATTGTTGGTGGCCACGTCCAGGACGCCATTGGCGACGGCGAACAGATTGGCCTGGTGGTTGGCCGTGCGCACCTGCTTGAAGCAGCGCTCGGGCTCGATGCCCTCAGGGGCGAACAGATAGGTCATGGGCGCAAGCGTGCCCGAGGTGGACTTGGCGTCGCCGATCCCGAAATCGAGGGTGCGGTCGCATTTCAGCACGTCTTCGAGGGTCAGGCCGCTCGACGCCGTGGCGATCAGCACCGAGCGATAGCCGTCCTCGCCGGAGGGATCGAAGGTGCGGGCGAAGATCTCGGCGTCGGCCCGGCGCACGGCCTCCAGCCCCGACAGGTTGGAGAACCAGCCCACATCAGTCTGGCCAAAGCGCAGGGCCTCGATCAGGGCGGTGTAGTTGGAGCCGTAGAAGGGCTTCACCGGAATGCCGATCTCCTTCTCCATGTCGGCCAGGATCGGCCGCCAGAAGGTGTCCAGGCTGGTGGAGTTCTCCGTCGCCAGGATCGAGAAGTTCAGCACTTCGGGCGCGGCGCTGTTCGCCGTCTCGCGCTCGGAACAGGCGCTGAGGCCGAGCGCCAGGGCGAGCGTAAGGCCGGCGCCGATCAGGCTGCGACGGATCATTGGGGAGCTCCTTCCCAGAAGACGTCTTCGAATTCCGGACCGTAGATGTCGATAAGCTGCTTGCGGGTCAGGCCGGTGGGCGGCCCATCATAGACCACCTTGCCAGCCTTCAGCGCGATCACCCGGTCACAATAGCGCATGGCGTAGTCGACCTGGTGCAGGGTGACGATCAGGGTGAGGCCGTCGGCCCGGTTCAGGTCGCGCAGAATCTCCATGACCTTGCGGGCGGCCACGGGGTCGAGGGAGGCCACCGGCTCGTCGGCCAGGATGATCTTGGCCTTCTGCACCAGGGCGCGCGCGATGGCGGCGCGCTGCTGCTGGCCGCCGGAGAGGGTGCCCGCCCGCTGCCCGGCATATTCGGCCACGCCCACCCGGGCGAGCGCCGCCATGGCCGCGCCCTTGGTCTCGGCCGGCCAGAAGCCCAGGAGGCCCCGCAGGAAGCCGATCCGCCCCAGGGAGCCCATGGCCACATTGGTGAACAGGGTCAGCCGGCCCACCAGGTTGAACTGCTGAAAGATCATGCCGATGCGGATGCGGGTGCGGCGCACGTCCCGGTCCACCCGGCCCTGGGCCTGCACGGCGCCGCCGAAGGCCTCGATCCGGCCTGGCCCCTTGTCGATGGGCGCCAGGCCATTGATGGCCCGCAGCAGGGTGGACTTGCCCGACCCCGAAGGACCGATCAGGGCGATCATCTCGCCGCGGGCGACGTCGAGGGAGACGGTGTCCAGCGCGCGGCGGGACCCGAAACTCTTCGACACTTGGCGCACCGAAAGAACGGCTGCGTCAGACATGAATGGCGAATATCCCCTGGGCGTTTGGCGGCCCAACTCTTATCAGCGTGTGATCGCCGAGCCCCACGACGGTTTCATGACATGGGCGCCGGGCGCGGTCCAGCATGGGGCCTGTGGGGCGACGTCGCGGGGACGGTCGAACGCCCCCCGGGGCCCGCCAAACCCTGGCCGGCCAAGGACCTTTTTGGCTTCCGCCCTTTACATCGCTTTCAGATGCCACTATCTGCACCGGCTCCGGCGGACCCCGTTGTCCTAAGCGTTGCTAACGCCGGATTGGGTTCAACAATCTGTTGGGGGTTGCGTGAGGTGCATACGTACCATACGCCCCTGGACCTGGTCCGTGAGCGGTCACCGGAACGTCCTGTCGCCTTTGCGCGACCGGACGCCGTGGCCCTAGCGGCGCGCTGGTTCCAGGACAATTTTAAAGGCGACGTCTTCTACGCTGTGAAGGCCAACCCTTCGCCGTGGGTGCTTGAAACCCTCGCGGCGAATGGCGTGCGGTCGTTCGACGTGGCGTCGGTGCCCGAAATCGAGCTGGTGGCCCAATACGCCCCAGGCTCACGCATGGCCTTCATGCATCCGGTGAAGAGCCGCCGCTCCATCTCCACGGCCTATTTCGACCATGGGGTGCGGACCTTCGCGCTGGATACGCACGAAGAGCTGGCCAAGATTCTCGACGCCACGGGCCACGCCAAGGACCTGAACCTGATGGTTCGTCTGGGCGTCGCCGCCGAGGGCGCGGCCTATTCCCTGTCGGGCAAGTTCGGCGTCGATGCGCACGAGGCCCCCGACCTCCTGCTGGCCGCCCGCCGGGCGACCCAGGAGCTGATGGGCGTCTCCTTCCATGTGGGCAGCCAGTGCATGCGGCCGACCGCCTATCAGGCGGCCATGAGCCAGGCCTCCCGGGCGCTTGTCCGCGCTGGCGTGTTCGCCGATGTGGTGGATGTGGGCGGCGGTTTCCCGTCGGTCTATCCCGGCATGGTGCCCCCGGCGCTCGCCGACTACATGGACTCCATCGATCGCGGCTTCGCCGAGATGATGGTCCATGAGACCACCGAGCTGTGGTGCGAGCCGGGCCGGGCCCTGGTGGCGGAAGCCTCCTCGGTGCTGACCGCTGTCGAGCTGCGCAAGGGCGACGCTCTTTATCTGAACGACGGCTCCTATGGCAGCCTGTTCGACGCCACCCACACCAAATGGCCCTTCCCGGTGAAACTGCTTCGCCGGGAGGCCGATGGCTCGGCCCGGGAAGTCGAAGGCCCGCTGAAGCCCTACCGCTTCTATGGCCCCACCTGCGACTCCCTCGATCACATGCCCGGCCCCTTCTGGCTGCCCGAGGATGTGCGCGAGGGCGACTATGTCGAGATCGGCATGCTGGGCGCCTATGGGGTGGCGATGAACACCCGCTTCAACGGCTTCGGCGACACCGAGACCGTGGCGGTGAACGACCCGCCCATGGCCTCGATGTACGGCCTGGCCCGTCGCTCCATCCCGGTGCCGCGGACCGAGACGCACAATGTCGTCAAGCTGTCGCGGGCCCGGGGCAAGAAACGTCGTCGGCGCTAGTGCGTTAGGCTCAACGCACAACCGCATAGAGACGCGACCGGTCGCTCCGTCCCGGTCGCGTCCTTTCTCCATGGACGGGCGCTCAAACTCTAGGACTCCAAGAGAATGAACGCTGAGGTTCAGTCCAACCGCAAGGCCGAGCTGCTCTCGTCCACTGTCGAGCATGTGGCCATCGACCAGTACGACGCCCGCCCGATCATCGACGCCATGCGTCAGATGAGCTTCACCAGCCGCGACACCGCGCGCGCCGCCGACATCTTCTCCATGGCGCTGGAGGATCCCTCCTGCTCGACCTGGCTGACGCTCGCCGGTTCGACCAGCGCCGGCGGCTGCATGCACATCTATCGCGACATGGTGAAGTACGGCCTGATCGACGCCGTGGTCGCCACCGGCGCCTCCATCGTCGACATGGATTTCTTCGAGGCCCTGGGCTTCAAGCACTACCAGGCCAAGGAGCCGGTCGACGATCGCGACCTGCGCGCCCTCTATATCGACCGGATCTACGACACCTATATCGATGAAGAAGAGCTGCAGACCTGCGACGCGGTGATCAAGGAGATCACCGACCAGCTGGAGCCGCGGCCCTATTCCTCTCGGGAATTCATCTGGGAGATGGGCAAGTGGCTGGCGGCGGGCAACGCCAAGAAGCCCGGCTCGCTGATCCAGACGGCCTATGAAGAAGGCGTGCCGATCTTCTGCCCGGCCTTCACCGATAGTTCGGCGGGCTTCGGCCTGGTCAAGCATCAGGTGGAGCGGATGAAGGCGGGCAAGCCCTACCTGACCATCGACTCCATCGCCGACTTCCGCGAGCTGACCGATGTGAAGATCGCCGCCGGCACCACGGGCCTCTTCATGGTCGGCGGCGGCGTGCCCAAGAACTTCGCCCAGGACACGGTGGTCTGCGCCGAAATCCTCGGCGAGGAAGTCGATATGCACAAATACGCCATCCAGCTGACCGTGGCCGATGTGCGCGACGGCGCCTGCTCGTCCTCGACGCTGCAGGAGGCCTGCTCCTGGGGCAAGGTCGACGTCACCTGGGAACAGATGGTCTTCGCCGAGGCCACCACCGTGGTCCCGCTGATCGCCTCCGACGCCTGGCACCGGGGATCGTGGAAGACCCGCGAGCGCCGCCGCTGGAACAAGCTGTTCGAAAAGAAAGCCTAAGGATCAGGCCCCGCTCCGGCGGGGCCTTTTTCGTTGGGCGAGCTTGGCCCGCCTCTTCTCACTCCGTCATGGCCGGCTTGATCGGGCCATCCATGAACACCGGCGAGGGGCCGTGTGCATGGACCCTCGGGTCAAGCCAGAGGGTGACGGTGGAGGGGCGGCCCCCTTTCGCTTCGCCGCGCATCGGGCGCATGATCATGGAAAATCCTGAGGGGGATCCATGAAGCTGCTCACGCCCGCCATCCTCGCCGCCCTGGCGCTCGTCGCCTCACCGGCCCTGGCCCAGGAGGCCCCGCGGCCCGCGGGCTATCTGACAGCTGAAACCCTGCCTGATGCGGCGCTGCTGCTGCCGGCCCCGCCGGCGGCCGGCAGCGCCCGGGACCAGGCCGACCGGGACGTCTTCCGCAAGACCCGGGCCCTGGAGGGCTCTGCCCGCTGGGCGCTCGCCCAGACCGATGTGCCCACCGCGCCAGCGTCCATGATGACCAGTTTCGCCTGCGCGCTGGGCGCCGACCTGACCCCGCAGACTGCGCCCAGGCTCAACCTGCTGATGTCCCGGGTAGGCCTGCAGCTGGGCGCCCAGGTGGCCAGCGTGAAGGACATCTTCAAGCGCCCGCGGCCCTATCTGATCCAGCAGGGGCCGATCTGCGTGCCCGCCTCGCACGAGCTGGACGAGAGCCCGGACTATCCCTCGGGTCATTCCACCTGGGGCTTCGCCAACGCCCTGATCCTGGCCCAGATGGCCCCCGAACGGTCGGGCCAGATCCTCGCCCGCGGCCGGGCCTATGGGGAGAGCCGGGTGGTCTGCGGCGTCCATTCCCCCAGCGCCGTGGAGGCCGGGCGCACCAATGGCGCGGCCATCGTCGCGGCCCTGAACGCCACGCCCGCCTTCCGCGCCGACTTCGAGGCGGCCATGGCCGAGGTGGACGCCGCCCGCGCCAGGGGCCTTGCCGATGACCGGGCCTGCGCCGCCGAGGCCGAGCTGATCGCCCAGACCGCCTACTGAGGGCGCCTACTGAGGCTAGGCGCCGGCCACACCCACCTTTCGCCGCCCGCTCAGGATGATATGGCTGGGGCTTGTCGTCGTCCGGGAGCCCGCCATGTTTCGCGCCTTCGCCCGCCTCGCCCTCGCCGCCGCCCTGCTGGCGGCGCCGGTCGCTGTTCAGGCCGCCGACATTCCGCCGATCGACTATCGCGAGCGGGTGCTGGACAACGGTCTGCGGGTGCTGAGCGGGATCGACGCCACCACGCCGAACGTGACGGTGCAGGTCTGGTACGGGGTCGGCTCCAAGGACGACCCCCAGGGGCGCTCGGGCTTTGCGCACCTCTTCGAACACATGATGTTCAAGGCCACCCGCAACATGCCGTCCGAGACCCTGGACCGGATGACCGAGGACGTGGGCGGGTTCAACAACGCGTCGACCTGGGACGATTTCACCAACTATTACGAGGTCATCCCGGCCAACCACCTGGAGCGTCTGCTCTGGGCCGAGGCTGAGCGGATGGGCTCTCTGGTGGTGGACGCCGAGATCTTCAATTCCGAACGGGATGTGGTGAAGGAGGAGCTGCGCCAGCGGATCCTCGCCGCCCCCTACGGCCGGCTGTTTGGCCTGATGATCCCTCAGGCCAGCTATCAGGAACACCCCTACAAGCGCCCCGGCATCGGCTCCATCGCCGAGCTGGACGCCGCCACCATCGACGATGTTCGCGCCTTTCACCGGGACTATTACCGTCCCGACAATGCGGTGCTGATCGTCATCGGCAACTTCGATCAGGGCCAGCTCGATGCCTGGGTGGACCGCTATTTCGCGCCCCTGAAGACGCCGGCCGCGCCGCTCAAGCGGGTCGAGGCGGTGGAGCCGCCGCGCAAAGGCCCCGGTGTGTTCGACGGCTATGGTCCCAATGTGCCCCTGCCGGCTGTGGTCCTCACCTGGCTGGGGGCGCAGGCCGCGAGCCCCGACGCCCCGGCGCTCAAGGTGCTCGACGCCATCCTGTCCGGCGGCAAGTCCTCGCGGCTCTATAACGCCCTGGTCTATGAGCAGCAGATCGCCGTGGAGGCCTTCTCCCAGGCCGACCTGCCGCAGCAGCCGGGCCTGTTCGCCGTCGGCGCCATTCTGGCGAGCGGCGAGACGGTGGAGGCCGGCGAGGCCGCCCTGCTGGCGCAGGTGGCACGTCTGCGCGCCGCCCCGCCCACCGAGGCCGAGCTGGCGGAGGCCCGCAACGAACTGATCGCCGGCGCCCTGCGCGAGCGCGAGACGGTCGATGGCCGCGCCTTTGCGCTCGGCTATGCCTGGGCCACGCAAGGGGACCCCGCCAAGGCCAATAGCGAACTGGCCGACCTCGCCGCCGTCACCGCCGCCGACGTCCAGGCCGTGGCGCAGAAGTACCTGGCCGAAGACCGTCGGATGACCATTCGCTACCGTCCTGAGAGCGCCCGTCCGGCAGGATCGACGGCGGCTGAACCCGCCCCGCCGCCAGCCCAGGCGGTGGTCTTCGACGGCGAGATCGTCACCCTCGCCCCCGAGGCCGAGCGCCAGGCGCCGCCGCCGGTGGGCGCGCCGGTGGACCCGGTCCTGCCGACTCCTTCCGAGACGGTGCTCGACAACGGTTTGCGGGTGATCGTCGCCCGCTCCAGCGACCTGCCGCTGGTCTCGGCCGCTCTCATCGTGCGGGCTGGCGCCTGGGCCGATCCCCAAGGCGAGGCTGGGGCCATGTCCATGACCGCGGCCATGCTGACCGAGGGCACGACCACCCGCTCCGCCCCGCAGATCGCCCAGGAGATCGAGGCCCTGGGGGCGAGCCTGTCGTCCTCCGCCGGGCTGGAGCAGGCCAATGTCAGCCTGACCGTCATGTCGGACAAGGCCGCCCAGGCCTTCGCCATCCTGGCCGACGTCGCCCGCAATCCGGCCTTCGCCCCTGAGGAGCTAGAGCGCCAGACCGCCCAGGCGCTGGATGGCATGTCGGTGGCCTATGAGGACCCGGGCCAGCTTTCGGCCATGGCCGTGGGCCCCGTCGTCTTCGCCGGCACCCCCTTTGGCCATCCCGCCGACGGCACGCCGGCCTCCCTGCCGAGGCTCGCGCCCGAGGGGCTGAAAGCCCTGCATCAGCGCCACTTCCGGCCCGACAACGCCATCCTGGTGCTCAGCGGCGACATTTCCCCTGAGCGGGGCCTGACCCTGGCCCGCGAGGCCTTCGGCGACTGGGCGCGGCCCGCCGATCCCCTGCCGGCCCAGCCGCAGGTGACGCCCACCGCCGCCCGCCAGGTGGTGGTCATCGACCTGCCCGGCGCCGGCCAGGCCGCCGTGCGCCTGGTCAAGCCGGCCATCTCCCGCCGGGACGAAGCCTACTACCCCGGCATTGTCGCCAATTCGGTGCTGGGCGGCGGCTATTCGGCCCGGCTGAATCAGGAGATCCGCATCAAACGCGGCCTCTCCTATGGGGCGGGCTCCAGCCTCTCCGCCCGGCGGACCACCGGCGCCTTCCAGGCCCAGGCTCAGACCAAGAATGAGTCGGCGCCGGAGGTCATGGACCTGATCGCCACCGAAATGCGCCGACTGGCGGCCGAGCCGGTGACCCCAGAGGAGCTCAGCGCGCGCAAGTCCGTGCTGATCGGCGCCTTTGGCCGGGCGCTCGGCACGGCCGGCGGCCTGGGCGGCGTGCTGGGCGAACTGGCCCTGCAGGACGTCCCGCTGTCGGAGATCACCGCCTATACCGCCAAGGTCGAAGCGGTGAGCCCGGAGGCCGTTCGGGCCTTCGCCGCCGAGCGCCTGTCGCCGCAGGACGCCGCCGTGATCATCGCCGGGGACGCGGCCCTGTTCCTGGAGGCCTTGCAGGAAAAGGCTCCGGACCTGCGGCGCATCCCCGCCAAGACCCTGGATCTGGAAGCCCCGGGCCTGACCACGCCCGCCAGCTGAGCCAATCGCCCGCCAGGGCTTGAACCTTGGCCATAGAACCTGCCTAGATGACCTATGCAGGATGAGTTCGATGTAGTCGTGGTCGGGGCCGGCGCCGCGGGCCTCGCCGCGGCGGCGCGCCTGTCGCGGGCCGCCCTTTCGGTGGTGGTTCTGGAGGGTCAGGGCCGCATCGGCGGCCGCGCCCACACCCTGGCCGCCCGCTCTGACCTGCCGCTGGATCTGGGCTGCGGATGGCTGCACAGCGCCGATCGCAACCCCCTGGCCGCCCTGTTCGCCCGGGCCGGCGTGGCCCTGGACCAGACCCCGCCGGCCTGGAGCCGTCCGGAGGCCAATCAGAGCCTGACACCGGAAGACCAGGCCGCCTTCGCCCGGGCCATGCGCGACTTCGAAGCGGCTCTGGACCAGGCCGCCCGGGCCGGACAGGAAGGCCGCGCCATCGCCCACCTGCCGCCAAAGGCCGCCCGGTGGCATCCGATGCTTGAGGCTTTCAGCGCCTATTATAACGGTGCGCCGCTCTCGCAGGTCTCGGTGCAGGACTATGGCGCCTTCACCGATACAGGGGTGAACTGGCGGGCGCCGGATGGCTACGGCGCCGCCATCTGCGGCCTGGCGCCGCGCTCCCTGATCGTGCCCCACTGCGCGGTGCTGTCCATCGACCATACGGGGCCGAGGCTGCGGCTTGAGACCGCGCGGGGCGCCATCACCGCCAAGGCCGCCGTCCTGACGGTCTCCAGCGCGCTGATCGCCCAGGAGGCCATCCGAATTCATCCCCGCCTGCCGGCCAAGGTGGATGCGGCCACGGGCCTGCCGCTTGGCCAGGCCGAGAAGGTGTTCCTGCGCCCCGCCGCCCCGGAGGTCTTCCCCCGGGAGAGCCATCTGTGGGGCGTCACCGACCGGGCCGAGACCGGCAGCTACTATCTGCGACCGCTCGGGCGGCCGGTGATCGAGGCCTATTTCGGCGGCGACCACGCCCGCGCCCTGTCGGCGGCCGGGCCCGGGGCGGCCACGGCCTTCGCCATCGATGAGCTGGTGGCCCACTACGGCGCCGATGTGCGCGGCCAGCTGCAGCCCCTGGCCGAGACCGGCTGGGGCGTCGATCCCTGGGCCATGGGCGCCTATTCCCACGCCCTGCCCGGCTGCGCGGCGGCCAGGCGGGCCCTGGCCGAGCCGGTGGACGGGCGACTGTTCTTCGCCGGCGAGGCCACGTCCACCCGGTCCTTCTCCACCGCCCATGGCGCCTGGGAGAGCGGCCTGCGGGCCGCTGACGAGGCGCTGGCGGCGCTGGGCCTGCGGGAGGCCTGACTCACGGGCGTCATCAAGCGAGGCTAGGATCTGGAGCGTTCCTGGGGAGGCGCGCATGGACGATCACATCACCCGAGCCCTGAGCCTGTCGCGCCGACGGATGCTGGCCGCGGGCCTGGGGGCCTTCCTGGCGCCGGCGCTGGACCCGCGCCAGGCGATGGCCCAGCCCGTGTTCGCCGACTATCCGTTCCAGCTGGGCGTCGCCGCCGGCGACCCGGCCCCGGACGGCTTCGTCATCTGGACGCGGCTGGCGCCGGACCCCCTGGCGCCGGGCTACGGCATGCCCGCCCGGCCCGTGCCGGTCAGCTGGGAGGTGGCTGAGGACGAGGCCTTCGCCCGCATCGCCGCCAAGGGCGAGGCCGTGGCTAGGCCTGAACTGGCCCATGCCGTCCATGTGGAGGTGGCCGGCCTGTCGCCGGCGCGGACCTATCACTACCGGTTCATGGCCGGGGCCGAGCGCAGTCTCGCAGGCCGGGCTCGCACCATGCCCGCGGCCGGGGCGACCCTGGCCCGGGCGCGGTTCGGGGTGGTCGGCTGCCAGCACTACGAACAGGGCTTTTACACCGCCCACCGGCGGCTGGCGGAGGAGGACGAGCTCGACTTCGTCTTCTGCTACGGGGACTACATCTATGAGGGCCGCTCGGCCCGGGTGTGGAACTCCGCGGCCGGCCCCCAGGCCAACCAGCGCCAGCATGTGGGTCAGGAGACCTACAGCCTGGACGACTACCGGCGGCGCTACGCTCAGTACAAGATGGACGCCGACCTGCAGGCCAGCCACGCCGCGGCCGCCTGGTTCGTCACCTGGGACGACCACGAGATCGACAACAACTGGGCCGCCGACCTCGACCAGGATGGGACCGACCCGGCCATCTTCCGCCTGCGCCAGCAGTCGGCCATGCAGGCCTATTACGAGCACATGCCCCTGCGGCGCTCGGCCTTCCCGGCCGGCCCGGCCATGAGGCTCTACCGGCGGGCCGACTACGGGAGCCTGCTGCGGCTGAACCTGCTGGATACGCGGCAGTATCGCACCGGCCAGCCCTGCGGCGGGCGCTGGGGCGCATGCAATGAGCTGGAGCGGGCGCAGGCCGAGATGCTGGGGGCGGCGCAGGAACAGTTCCTGTTCGACAGCCTGTCGTCATCGCCCGCCCGCTGGAACGTCCTGGCCCAGCAGGTGATGGTCATGGACGTCGATCGCGATCCGGGGCCGGGCTACATGGCCAATCCCGACTCCTGGAGCGGCTATCGCGCCCCCCGCGCCCGCCTGCTGCGCCATATCCGCGACCGTCAGGTGTCCAATCCGGTGGTCCTGACCGGGGACGAGCATCAGAACTATGCGGGCGAGCTGCACCTGAACGGCCGTGAGCCCGAGCGACGGGCGATCGCCACCGAGTTCGTGGCCACCTCCATCACCTCAGGCGGCGACGGGACCGACCAGTCGCCGCGGATGGCGCAGGTCCAGGCGGCCAATCCGCAGCTGAAGTTCAACAATTCCCAGCGGGGCTACCTGCTCTGCGAGGTGACGCCAGAGCGGTTCGAGACCGCCTTCCGCGTGATGGACAAGGTCAGCGCCCCCGGCGGCGCGGTCAGCACCCGGGCGAAACTGGCGGTTCCGGCCGGCGAGGCGGTGGTCGTCCCGGCCTAGAGCGCATTCCGATAAGTGGGAACCGGTTATCGGACGAAACGCGCGTCAGGCTTAAGCCAAGACTGCCCGCTCGCCCCAGCGGGCGAGGTCGGGCTCGTGGCCCATGAGGGCGAGGCCCGAGGCGATGGACTCCAGCTCCCCGCCGGTCTCGATCGTCTCCGGCGCGAAGCGGCGGGTGAAAATGGCGCGGACCGCCGGCACCAGGGATGAGCCGCCGGTGAGGAAGACCCGGTCGATCCCGTCGGGCGTCAGGCCGGCGCCCTCCAGGGCCTCGTCCACGGCGCCTTCGATCTTGCCCAGTTCCGGGGCGATCCAGGATTCGAACTCCCCCCGCGCCACATCGCGGACGATGGAGACCCCGCCGGCCTCGAAGGCGAAGCGCGCCTGATCCTGACGCGACAGGGTCTCCTTCAGGCGCGAGACGGCCCGGTAGAGGGGATAGGCGTGGTTGTCGTCGAGGATTTCGATCAGCCGGGCGATTTTCTCAGGCTCCACGGCCTCGCGCTCGAGCTTGCGGATCTCGCGCATGTCCCGGGAGGCCCGCAACAGGGCCAGCTGGTCCCAGCGGGCGAAGGCCGAGTAATAGCGGTTGGGGATGGGCAGGGTCTTGCCGAAGGTCCTGTAGCTGGACCCCTTGCCGAGCGCCGGCGACACCAGCTGGTCGATGATCCGGTAGTCAAAGGCGTCGCCGGCCACGCCAACGCCTGAACGCCCCAGCGGCTCGGCCCGGAACGCGCCCTCGCCATCGCGCTTGAAGCGGATAATGGAGAAGTCGCTGGTGCCGCCGCCGAAGTCGCCCACCAGGACGGTGGCGTCGGCCTTCAGCGTGCGGGCGAAGAAGAAGGCTGCGCCCACCGGCTCATAGACATAGA
Source organism: Phenylobacterium sp. (assembly GCF_030693405.1). Classification (GTDB taxonomy): domain Bacteria; phylum Pseudomonadota; class Alphaproteobacteria; order Caulobacterales; family Caulobacteraceae; genus Phenylobacterium. The sequence continues at coordinate 43,758 of NZ_JAUYAW010000064.1, read as the reverse complement.
GGATTTCGGAGAATCCCAGTCGGGCGAAGGCCGTCTCGTAGCGCGACAGCGCCAGGCGCGGATCAGGCGCGGCGCCGGCGAAGGTGACGGGACGGCCAACAATCACCCGGGCCGGCAGGTGGGCCAGCGTCTCGCCCCCGTGCTCGCGCAGCTTGAACAGGAAGGCCGAGAGCAGGTCTTCGAAGGCGTAGCGCCGTCCCAGGATCTGGGTCTCGGTGAAGCTCGCTGAGGCGGCGAAGGTCTTGAAGGACTGGATGAAGCGGGTCTCCAGCGGGTCTTCCACATAGGCCTCGATGGCCCAGGGGCCGGCCTCCACCGTGCGCTCAGTGGGCTGGTCCGGGGGCGCGTGGAAGGCCAGCGCCGAGCGGAAGGCGAACACATCGCCGTCCGGCGCCGGAAAGCGCGCCAGGCTGGCGGGCGCGCCGGGCGCCGCCAGGGCGAGCACGGTGTTGGTGGTGCCGAAGTCGATCCCCAGGCTGAGGCCTGCAGGGGTCGAGGTCATGGGCGGGGCGCTCATGGCGCGGACTCCTTCGGGGGGCGGACGGCGGATCGCCCGCCGCCCCGAAGGCGCGCGATCCGTCAGATAAGCTGGCGGGCGCCGTAAGCCATCAGCGCGGCGCCTCGGTCTGGCGCAGGTCGTAGGCGGCCAGGGTGGCCAGCTGCAGGATGCGGGTGACCGAGGAGGACAGGGGCGCGATCTGCACCGACTTTTCGAGGCCGAGCAGGATCGGGCCCACCAGGGTGGCGCCGCCAAAGGCCTGCACCAGCTGGGTCGAGATATAGGCCGAGTGGATGGCCGGCATGATCAGCACATTGGCCGGGCCGGTCAGGCGCATGAAGGGGAAGTTGCCCCGACGCTCGGGCTCAAGGGCGAGCGAAGGCGGCATCTCGCCCTCATATTCGAAGTCGAGCTCCATCTCATCGAGCATGGCCACGGCGTCGCGCACCTTTTCGGAGCGGTCGCCCATGGGATTGCCGAAGGTGGAATAGGACATGAAGGCCAGACGCGGGGTGTAGCCCAGCGCCTTGACGGCCTGCGCGGCCTCGAGCGCGATCTCCACCAGGTCCTCGGCCTCGGGCATTTCGGTGACATTGCTGTCGGCGATGAACAGGGTGTGGCCCTTGCCCAGCAGCACTGACATGCCCATCACCCGACCGGCCGGGGCCGGATCGATCACCCGCAGAACCTCGTCCAGCACCTGATCGTAGGAGCGCGTCACCCCGGTGACCATGCCGTCGGCGTGGCCCAGCGCCACCATGCAGGCGGCGAACGTGTTGCGGTCCTGGTTCACCAGCCGCTGCACGTCGCGCATCAGATAACCCTGACGCTGCAGGCGCTTGTAGAGGAACTCGGCGAACTCCGGATTGTGGTCCGACGTCCGGGCGTTGACCACCCGCAGATTGGCGTCGGTGGGGCTGAGGCCCACGGCGCGCATGTTCTCGGCCACCAGCTCGTCGCGGCCCACCAGGATGGCCTCGCCGAGCCCTGCGGTCTGGAAGGCGTAGGCCGCGCGGATCACGCTGGGCTCCTCGCCCTCGGCGAACACCACGCGCTTCTTTGGCCCCGACAGGACCGAGCCCTGCAGCTTCTGCAGGAAGGCCGCGGTGGGATCGAGCCGCTGGGCCAGCTGGGCGCGATAGGCGTCCATGTCCTCGATCGGTTTGCGCGCCACCCCGGTGTCCATGGCCGCCTGGGCCACGAACGGCGGGATGTAGGAGATCAGCCGCGGATCGAAGGGGCTCGGGATGATGTATTGCGGGCCGAACTTCAGCTGCACCCCGTGATAGGCCGCGGCCACCTCGTCGGGCACGTCTTCCTGGGCCAGAGCCGCGAGCGCCTGGGCGCAGGCGATCTTCATCTCCATGTTCACCCGCCGGGCGCGCACGTCCAGCGCGCCGCGGAAGATGTAGGGGAAGCCCAGGACGTTGTTGACCTGGTTGGGATAGTCGCTGCGGCCCGTCGCCATGATGGCGTCCTTGCGGACCGCGTGGACCTCTTCCGGCGTGATCTCCGGATCGGGATTGGCCATGGCGAAGATGATCGGATTGGGCGCCATGGAGGCGACCATTTCCGGGGTCACCGCGCCCTTGACCGACAGCCCCAGGAACACATCGGCGCCCTCCAGGGCCTCAGCCAGAGTGCGCTTGTCGGTGTCGATGGCGTGGGCCGACTTCCACTGGTTCATGCCTTCGGAGCGGCCGCGATAGATGACGCCGGTATTGTCCACGGCGATACAGTTCTGATGCTGCACCCCCATGGCCTTCATCAGCTCCAGGGAGGCGATGCCCGCAGCCCCGGCGCCGCACAGCACCACCTTAACATCGGCCAGCGACCGGCCAGTGATCTTGCAGGCGTTGAGCAGGCCCGCGGCCGAGATGATCGCCGTGCCATGCTGGTCGTCATGGAAGACCGGGATGTCGAGCAGCTCCTGCAGCTCGGTCTCGATGCGGAAGCACTCGGGGGACTTGATGTCCTCCAGATTGATGCCGCCATAGGTGATGCCGATGTTCTTGATCACCGTGATGATCTCATCGGCGTCGGTGGCCGAGACCTCCACATCGATGGAGTCCACATCGGCGAAGCGCTTGAAGAGGACGCTCTTGCCCTCCATCACCGGCTTGGATGCCAGGGCCCCCAGATTGCCCAGGCCCAGGATGGCCGTGCCATTGGAGATGACCGCCACCAGGTTGCCCTTGGAGGTATAGTCATAGGCCTTGTCCGGATCCTCGGCGATCGCCAGCACCGGTACGGCCACGCCGGGGGAATAGGCCAGCGAGAGGTCCCGCTGCGTGGCCATCGGCTTGGTCGGCACGATGGCGATTTTCCCAGGGGTGGGCAGACGGTGGAAGCTCAGCGCCTCCTCGTCGGTGAAGGTGCGTTTCTCGGCGTCGCTCATGAGCGCGGACGGTCCTTGCAGACACTGGTGATGGAAGAGGGCCGCAACCTACATACCCCGCCCCCCCGCCACAACCGCAAGACTCCCGCGGGGCGGTAGGAATTGCGGGGGGTGGTGGGCGTGTCGGGCGGCGGGCGTGGGGTGACGGTGGGGGATGCGCCTAAAGTTCCACATGCTATGGCTAGCGGCACCGCATTGTGCAACTTTAGCTCGTCGTTGCTTGCGGGCAGCGCTTTCTGATAGCCGCGGCCCGTCCTATCCAGGGAAATTCAGCCGAAGCGGCAAGCACCTCTGACACTATTGCCTGTGTGGGGCTCCATGAAGCGTTCAACGTGTTTCGTGATCGGCGCTGGCGCAAGCGCGGAGTTTGGTTTCCCGCTGGGAGTGGGACTGAAGGATCGGGTCAGGAACACATTGGTTTGCCTTAACAGTGTTGCATTCTTGAACAACACTGACCGATTTGGTCGAGCAGTGAACGCGCTGCAGGAAAAACCTGATCAGATTATGGAGGCCGCGTCCATAATTCGAGGCGCAATTTTGCACTCAGCTTCTGTAGATGATTTTCTGTACGACTTTCGAGAGAATAGACTTGTCGTCAGACTTTGCCGGATGGCCATCGCAGAGTGCATTCTAAACGCCGAGGCGGCGTCGTATCCAATGTGCGAACTCAAATCGTCGAACGTCGATGAGAGGGTAAATGGATATGCCTCCCTATCTGAAACGTGGTTGGGATTTCTGTTTCAAAAAATAAAGCGAGGTCACCAACCAAGCGAAATTCGGCATGCGCTATCTAGCGTCTCATTTGTGATATTCAACTATGACCGCTGCGTAGAGCATTTTCTAGTTGCCTCGGTCAGGGATGCGTTCGGCGTATCCCAGGAAGTTGCTGAGGACGCTGTCAGCGATGTGCCAATCACCCACGTTTATGGATCGTTGGGCCGCCTCCCTAGCATAAGAAGCGTGGATGAAGCTGTCGAGTTCGGCGGATCAGATGAAACATGCGTGTCGACTGTCGCGAAGCGCATCAAGACTTACTCTGAAGACCTTACAAACGAGAAACACCTATCACAGATAAAGAGTTATGTATCGACGTGTGAGAGATTAGTTTTTCTTGGATATTCATTCCACAGGCAGGGGATGGAGCTCATTTTTGAGGGTATAGACTACAGCGGCAAGACTGTGTATGGCACCACACTTGGGTTGCACTCCTCAGTTATAAATCAACTTCCTATATATTTCAGAGGCTGCAATTTAATTGCCACATCACCTGATCGAGCTGTAGATCATCTCTATCAGTATCAGTTTGATTTGATATAGAGCGTGTGATCTTTGAGCGGCGAAGTCCGCCTGGTGCACGCGGACGAGCGTCCGCTTATCCGGCTTGATCTTGGTCAGGACCACATACTCGGTGTGGTCGGAGATGATGCAATGGATGACCATACGAAGCGGGCGCCCATCACCGACGCCATGGCCGCCTGCCGGCCAGTGCGCGCGCGCAGGCGCCAAGCCAGAGGCCGTGAACTGACCCCTATGGCCGAGACGCCACGACAACTCAGCCTGTTCGGCGACAGCAAGAACCGAATGCAACCGCCGGTTCGCAGCTATGCGCCGGACCCGGCCTCCATCCGCAAGCGGCTGCACGGGCTGCTGGCGCAGGTTCAGGGGGCGCAGACCATGCCCTGGGCCGCCCGCGACGCCCTGATGTGGGAGACGGTGTTTCCGCAGATGGCCAACTGGCTGCCGCAGGATCAGGCTGACGAACTCCGCGCCGCCTTCGCCCGGGAGATCGAGCGCCTCAAGGGGGCCTGACTGAGCCACGCTCGTTCAGCCGACCGCGAGCCCGCTCAGGCGCCCTCCGCCACCCGCTCCGGATGCAGGCGGAAGCCCAGGGCGCTGGCCACCTTCAGGACGGTGCTGAACTCTGGGCGGCCCTCGGCGCTGAGCGCCTTGTAGAGGGCCTGGCGGGAGAGGCCGGTTTCTTCGGCCAGTTGCGACATCCCCTTGGCCCGCGCGACGATCCCCAGGGCGTGGGTGATGAAGGACGGGTCGCCTGACTCGAATGCGTCCTCCAGAAAGGCTTCGATCGCCTCGGGCGTGTCCAGAACTGCGGCCGCATCAAAGCGGCTGGTCTTCAGAGGCATCCGCTCAAGTCTCCCATTTACGCCCAGTGACCTTGGCGCTCTCCAGTTACATGTCAACTATGGGCGACAGGGGGGGTGGCGACGCTTCGCCCAGGAGATTGAACGGCTCAAGGCCACCCCCGACCTTGATTCACCCCAAGGTGGGATATACCTTGCGTATATCCCAAGAGGCGCCCCATGACCCGCACGACCCTGTTTCAGTCCAACCGCTCCCAGGCTGTGCGCCTGCCCAAGGACGTGGCCTTTCCCGACAGCGTGCGGGCCGTGGCGGTGCTTCGGGATGGAAAGCGGCGGGTCATCGTGCCGGCCGACGCCATCTGGGACGACTTCTTCGATGCGCCGGGGGTGGATCTGGGCGAGCGGGATCAGCCGGCGGCGCAAGGCCGCGAGCCGTTCTGAATGCTGCGCTACCTGCTGGACACCAATCTCTGCATCCGGGTGCTGCGGGACCGGCCGCCTCAGGTTCGCGAGCGGTTCAATCTGGAGGCCGACAGCCTCTGCATCTCCACCATCGTGCTGACCGAGTTGCTGCATGGCGCGGCCAAGTCGGCGCGGCCGGCGCATAATCGCAATGAGGTGGAGCGGTTCGCCGCGCGGCTGGAGGTGCTGGCCTTCGACGCCGCCGCCGCCGACCACGCCGCCGATATCCGCGCCAATCTGGAGGCGCGGGGGGAGATGATCGGCGGCTATGACCTCCTGATCGCCGGCCACGCTCGCAGCCGGGGCCTGACCGTGATCACCGGCAATCTGTCTGAGTTTCGCCGGGTCGACGGGCTGCGCTGCGAGGACTGGCTGGCGACGGGTTAAACGCCCCGCCCCACCTGCGCCCTTGACCCCACACGCCCAGGGGCGACATTCGCTGCCTTGCGTCGCCAAGCCCCGGAGAGACCGTCCTGACCGCACCTGTTCGTTTCGCTGTCTCAGGCGCCCTTGGCCGGATGGGCCAGGCGGTGGTGTCCGTGCTGGAGGCGCGCTCCGATGCGGGCGTGTTCGCCTGTTTCGATCGGCCGGGGGCCGATGATCCCCGGCTGGTGGATCAGGCCAGCGCGCTGGCGGCGGCCCATGTGGTGGTGGACTTCTCCACGCCTCAGGCCTCCTGCGAGCTGGCCCAGGTGTGCGCCGCCCGGGGCGATATCGCCCTGGTGATCGGCTCGACCGGCTTTGACGCCGACCAGATCGCGGTGATCGCACAGGCGGCGACAGCCATTCCCATCGTGCGGGCGGGCAATTTCTCCCTGGGCGTCAACATGCTGCTGGGCCTGGTGGCCCAGGCCGCCCGGGCCCTGGCGGCGGCCGACTACGACATCGAGGTCTTCGAGGCCCACCACCGGCGCAAGGTGGACGCGCCATCCGGCACGGCGATCATGTTGGCCCAGGCCGCCGCGCAGGGGCGCGACGTGGCCCTGGAGACCGTGGCCCGGGCCGCCCGGGACGGGATCACCGGCGCGCGGCCGGACGGCGAGATCGGCTATTCGGTGATGCGCGGCGGCGGGATCATTGGCGAGCATTCGGTGGTCTTCGCCGCTGATGACGAGATTCTGACCCTGTCCCATTCGGCGAGGGACCGGAGCTTGTTCGCCCGCGGGGCTGTGGAGGCCGGCCTCTGGGCCGTGCGCCAGCCGCCGGGCGCCTATGACATGCAGGATGTGCTGGGTCTGAAATCCCGCGCGGCCGAGGCCGCCCAGTGAGCGGCGATCTCGACCTGCTCAGCCTCGACGCCTCGGGCCAGCTGGCCCTGCTGGCGTCTGGCCGGGTCACCGCCGTGGAGCTGCTGAAGCTCACCCTGGCCCGCCATGAACAGACCCATCGGCGGCTGAACGCCGTGGTCGCGGCCGATCTGGAGCGGGCCCTGGAGCGGGCCAAGGCCATTGACGACATCCGCGCCCGGGGCGGAGCGCTGGGGCCGCTGGCCGGCCTGCCCATGACCATCAAGGATACCTTGGACGTCAGCGGCATGCCGGCCTCGGCGGGGTTGGAGGTCCATCGCCGCCGCCAGGCCGAGGACGCCGCGGTGGTGGCGCAGGCCAGGCGGGCCGGCGCGGTGATCTGGGGCAAGACCAATGTGCCGGTCATGGCGGGGGACTGGCAGAGCTTCAATGGCCTCTATGGGACGACCAACAATCCCTGGGATGTGAGCCGTACGCCCGGCGGATCGTCCGGCGGGGCGGCCGCGGCCCTGGCGGCCGGGGTCACGGCCCTGGAGATCGGCTCGGACATCGGCGGGTCCTTGAGGGTGCCGGCCCATTTCTGTGGGGTTTTCTCGCACAAGCCCACCTGGGCGCTGACCCCCCAGTATGGCCATGTGCCGCCCAGGCCCGGCTCCTGGCAGGAGCCGGACCTGAACGTCATCGGCCCCATGGCCCGCTCGGCCCGGGACCTGCGGCTCTTGCTGTCGGTGATCGCCGACGGCGGGGTTTCGCCCAAGGCGCCGCCCGCCGACCTGACCAAGGCCCGCATCGGGCTTTGGCTGGAGGCGCCGGGCCTGCCGCTCGATCCGCAGGTCAAGGCGGTGCTGGAGGCTTACGGCGTGGAGCTGGCCGCGGCCGGCGCCCAGGTCGAGGTGATCTCCCCGCCGGTGGACGTCGAGACCCTGCTGGAGTCCTACCTGATGCTGCTGGGCTCGATCATCGGGGCCGACCTGCCGGCCAAGCAAATCCGCCGCATGGAGCTGATGCGTCCGGCCGCCCGCTTCGCAAGGGCCCGGGGCGCGGGCCCCTTCTCCTGGGCTGGTTCGGTGATGGCCTATACCGCCCGCCACCGGGACTGGCTGGCGGCCGACGCCATCCGCGCCCGCCTGCGCCGGGAGATGGAGGCGGTGTTCGAGGGCTATGACGCTATCCTGGCGCCCATCGCGCCCGGCACGGCCTTCCCCCACAGCCAGGGCTCGTTCGCCTCCCGGCGGCTGCAGTTCTCCGACGGGAGCGGCGCGCCCTACATCACCATGCTGGGCTGGATCGCCCTGGCCACCGCCTGCCTGCTGCCGGCCACCACCCTGCCGGCCGGGATCGCCGCCGACGGCCTGCCGGTGGGCGCCCAGCTGATTGGCGGCTATGGGACCGACGCGCGGCTCCTGTCCCTGGCCCAGTCCATCGACGAGAATGTCCGCGGCTTCACCCCGCCGCCGGCGGGCTGAGGCGGGCTGAGGCGGCCTTAGCGCACCGCGGCCCAGGGCTTGGACAAAAGCGTCGCGCAGTTGATCAGCCCGACCAGGGAATAGGTCTGGGGATAGTTGCCCCACAGCTCGTTCCCGTCGAAGGAGATGTCCTCTGACAACAGGCCCGCGGCCGTGCGCCTGGTCAGCATCTCCTCGAACAGCGCCCGGGCCTCCTCGCTGCGGCCGCTCAGATAGAGGGCCTCGATCAGCCAGAAGGTGCAGATGTTGAAGGCGGTCTTCGGCTCGCCGAAATCGTCGGGCAGGGCGTAGCGCAGCATGTAGGGGCCCCGCCTCAGGCCCTTCTCCACCGCCGCGATGGTGGCGGCCATCTTCGGGTCGGTGGCCGGGGTGAAGCGCACGTCCACCAGCTGCAGCAGGCTGGCGTCCAGCTCGTCCCCATCGAAGGTGGCGGCGTAGCGGCCCAGCTCCTCGTTATAGGCGCGGTCCTCGATGACCTTGCGCATCTCATCGGCCCGGGCGTTCCACAGGGCCGCCCGCTCCAGCAGGCCGAGCTGTACCGCCGCATTGCCCAGCCGGTCGCAGGCCGCCCAGCACATCACCGCCGAATAGGTGTGGATCGCCTCGCGGCCCCGGAACTCCCACAGGCTGGCGTCCGGCGTCGCATAGACCTCATAGGCCCGCTCGCCGACGGGCTCGAGGGCGCGGAAATCCTCCACCGTGGCCGGCCGCAGCAGGCGCTCGTCGAAGAAGGCCTGGACGGTGGACAGGATGATCTGGCCATAGACGTCGTGCTGTAGATGCTCGTGGGCCTGGTTGCCGATACGCACCGGCCCCATGCCGCGATAGCCGGGCAGGGCGGTGGCGATCTTTTCGGTCAGCCCCGGCTCCAGCCCGACCCCATAGACCGGCTGCACATGGCCGCCGCCGGCCTCGGCCACCAGGTTGCGCAGGTAGGAGAGGTAGTTCTCCAGCATGTCGGCGGCGCCCAGGCGGGTCAGGGCCTGGACCACGTAATAGGCGTCCCGCAGCCAGCAGTAGCGATAGTCCCAGTTGCGCCCGGACTCCGCATGCTCGGGGATGGAGGTGGTGAGTGCGGCGACGATGGCGCCGGTCTCCTCATAGGCGCAGAGCTTCAGCGTGATGGCCGAACGGATCACCGCCTCCTGCCACTCCAGCGGCACCGACAGGGTGCGCACCCATTCGCGCCAATAGTGGGTGGTCTCGGTCAGCATGCGGGTGGTGGTGGCCATCACATCGGCGTCGAACCCCTCGTCGGGGCCGAGGAACATGGCGATGGGCTCTTCCAGGCGGAACAGACGCTCCTCGGTGATGTGGCTCACCGGGGCGTTGGTGGTCAGCCGCATGGTGGTCGGGCCGCCCACATAGCGGATGTGGTTGGAGCCGGTGGTCTGGCGGGCGGGCGCCTGGCCCCAGTTGATGCTGGGCCGCATGCGGATGCGGATGCGCGGGGCGCCGCTGATCGGCCGGATCAGCCGGATCATGGCCATGGGCCGGTAGATCCGTCCGAACTGCCGGTAGCGGGGGGCGAAGTCGAGGATCTCCAGGCTCTCCCCGTCCTTATTGGTCAGTTCGGTGCGCACGATGGGGGTGTTGCGCAGATAGGTCTGGCGGGTCTGGGCCAGGCCCTCGGCCTGGATGTCCCACAGGCCCTGGACGTCCCGGTCGGCCGGATCGCGGTCGCTGAGCAGGGCCGAGAAGAAGGGGTCGCCGTCCACCCGGGGCACGCAGCCCCAGACAAAACGTCCATGCCGGTCGATCAGCGCGCTGGCCGAGCAGTTGCCGATGGGAAACAGGTCCAGGGTCTGGATCACAGGGCCAGGGCCTCGCTGGTGTTGTGTCGCATGGGCTGTGCGTCCTTTTTCTCGACGGCGCGCGGGCGCCGTTTGCTAAGCTGTAATCGTGGCCGCGCCGAGCGACTCGCCGCCCTCTTGGCCCCGTGCGGGGTCCGCAGCCAAACGGGGAACCCATGATTCGAGCCCGCCGCGCCCGCATCGTCGCCACCTTGGGCCCTGCCAGCCGCAGTCCTGATCAGGTTGAGGCCCTGGCCCGGGCGGGCGCTGACGTCTTCCGGGTGAATTTCAGCCACGGGTCGCACGAGGATCACGCCAAGGCCATCGCCACCGTGCGCGGCGCCGAGGCCGCCGTCGGTCGGCCCCTGGCCGTGCTGGCCGACCTGCAGGGTCCGAAGCTGCGGCTCGGCCGCTTCGCCGACGGGCCGGTCTCGATCCGTCCGGGACAGGCCTTCCGCCTCGATCTCGACCCGACTCCTGGCGACGCCACCCGGGTCTGCGCGCCGCATCCTGAAATCCTGGCGGCGGTGAAGGTTGGCGCCGACATCCTGATCGATGACGGCCGGGTGCGCCTGCGGGTGGTGCGCCACGGCAAGGACTTCGCCGAAACCGAGGTGGTGGTGGGCGAGGCCCTGTCCAACCACAAGGGCCTCAACCTGCCCGGCCACCCGATCCCCATTCCGGCTCTGACGCCCAAGGACCGCAAGGACCTGGCCTTCGCCCTGGAACATGGGGTCGACTGGGTGGCGCTGTCCTTCGTCCAGCGGGCCGCCGACATGGCCGAGCTGCGCCAGCTGGTCCAGGGCCGGGCCGCGGTCCTGGCCAAGATCGAAAAGCCCGCCGCCCTGGACGCCCTGGATGAGATCCTCGACCTCTGCGACGGGGTGATGGTGGCCCGGGGCGACCTGGGGGTGGAGCTGGCGCCCGAGGATGTGCCGGTGGTCCAGAAGGCGCTGATCCGCGCCTCCCGCACCCGGGGCCTGCCGGTGATCGTCGCCACCCAGATGCTGGAATCCATGACCACCGCTCCGACCCCCACGCGGGCCGAGGCCTCCGACGTGGCCGGCGCAGTCTATGAGGGGGCCGACGCCCTGATGCTGTCGGCCGAGACCGCGGCGGGCGACTTTCCCCTGGAGGCGGTGTCGATCATGGATCGCATCATCTGCCGGGTGGAGCGCGACCCCCGCTGGCCCGAGCTGATGGCGGCGGAATACCCGATCGAGGACGCCGACGCCGACGCCCTGGTGGCCGCCGCCGGCCGGGCCGCGCAAGGGCGGTCCATCGTCTGTCTGGCGAGCTTCACCACCACCGGGCAGACGGCCCTGCGCCTGGCCCGCGAACGGCCGCTGCAGCCGGCCCTGGCGCTCACGCCCCATGTGGGCGTCGCGCGGCGCCTGGCCCTGACCTGGGGCGTGGAAGCCCGAGTCGTGCCGCAGCCGACAGATTCTGAATCCCTGGCCAAGATCGCCACCGAGATCGCCCGGGACCTGGGCCTGGCGGCGCCGGGCCGCCGTATCCTGATCCTGGCGGGCCTGCCCATGGGCTCGCCAGGCGCGGCCAATATCCTGCGTCTGGCCCACGTGCCGCGACGCTAGGGCGCTCAGCGCACCACGACCCGGACGCCGTCCACCGGCGGCCAGCGCACCACGACCTTGCCGTCCACGTCCTCGAAGACGAGGCTGATCTTGTGCGGGCCGACCCGAAGGTCCTCCACCCGCAGACGGTCGATGCCGATGGGCAGGCGAGGGTCTGTGATCTCGACCCGCCGGGCCGCGCCGTCGACCTTCACGCCCAGGCAGGCCTGCAGCATCATGAAGACGGCGCCGGCCGCCCAGGCCTGGGGCAGGCAAGCGACCGGATAGGCCACCGGCGGCTCGCCGGCCCCCCGGGGGAAGCCACAGAACAGCTCGGGCAGCCGCATCTCGAAATGGGCGGCGGTCTCGAACATGTGCGACATCAGCCGCACCACCCCGTCCCGCTCCCCGTAATTGGCCAGGCCCTGGACGCAGAGCGCGGTGTCGTGGGGCCAGACCGAGCCGTTGTGGTAGGACATGGGATTGAAGCGAGCCTCGCCGGCCGCCAGGGTCCGTAGCCCCCAGCCAGTGGAGAAGCCGCCCGACAGCAGATGCTGGGCGACAGCCTTGCCCCGCTCGGGCGCCGGCAGGCCGACAAACAGCAGGTGGCCGGGGTTTGAGCCCTCGACGGCGCATAGCTCGCCGGCCCCGTCGATGGCGATGCCATAGAACCCCCGGTCGGGCATCCAGAAGCGCTCTTCCACGGCGATCCGCAGCCGCTCGGCCCGGTCGCGCCACAGGTGGGCGGCCTCCAGGTCCCCCCGATGCTCAGCCAGCTCCCCCATGGTCCTGAAGGCGGCGAAGGCGTAGCCCTGGACCTCGACCAGGGCGATCGGCCCCTTGGGGAACCGCCCGTCGGCGTGGAAGACGGAGTCCTCACTGTCCTTCCAGCCCTGGTTCGACAGGCCCGAGTCTTCGCCGCGGGCATAGTCGATCAGGCCATCGCCATTGGAGTCGCCGAACCGCTCGATCCAGGCCACGGCGCGTTTCAGCGCCGGCCACAAGGCGTCGATCAGCTCATAGTCCCCGGTCCGCTCGGCATAGGCGCCGGCCAGGACGATGAACAGGGGCGTGGTGTCGACCCCCCCGTAGTAGCGGGCGAAGGGCACTTCGCCGACCGCCGGCATCTCGCCCTTGCGCGTCTCGTGCATGATCTTGCCCGGGGCGGCGTCCCGGAAACTGGAGACCTCCTCGGCCTGGTGAGCGGCCAGATAGGTCAAGACCCCCTTGGCCAGGCCAGGCGCAAACCAGAGTAGCTGCAGGCAGGTGATGATCGCGTCCCGCCCAAAGGCGGTGGAGAACCACGGAATGCCGGCATAGGGGTAGGGACCGGTCTCCAGCCGGGTGGTCAGCAAGGCGATGTCCGACCTTGAGCGGTCCAGCCACTCATTGAACAGCCGGCCGGAACTGCGCAGCCGCGCCCCATGCCGGCGCCGTCGTCTCATATCCCAACGGGCGCGGATGGCGGCCTCATTGAACCGTTCCCGGCTGGGGACCGGCCCGCCATGAGCCCCGACCTCGATATAGAGCTCGAAATGCCCCTCCGGATTGAGGCTGCACATGAACTCGGCCTTCTGGGCGCTGATCCGCCAGGGCGCGTCGGAAAAGGCCAGGATGCTGGCCCGCTCCACATGGTCCAGGCCTTCATAGCCAAAGCGGACTGAACGACCGTCGCAGACCGGCGGGCGGAAGACCCCGCGCCTGGGTCGGGTCGCCCCCCGGACCTCGAACATGTCCCGGAAGTCGGCGCCGTACTCCAGGGTCAGGGGCGCCAGCACCACGTCCCGGCTGTAATTGACGATGCTGATCTTCTCAAAGAGCCGCTCATCCCAGAGAAAGCGGCGGCGCTGGACGTGCAAGACCCCAGGCGGCCCCACCGGTCCACCCGGAAAGGGCAGGGCCTGGTTGGCGCCGTGGGATGAGAAGAAGACATTATCCTGCCCGATGGCCGCAGACAGCAGCGAGGGCTTGGCGCTGCCCAACATCAGGCGGAACCGGGAGAGAATCCGGGTGTCGTTGTGGAACAGGCCGTCGCCATCGCCGGTGACGTCGCCAAAGGCGTCGCAGACCATGAAGGTGTCCCGGTCCTTCAGGGCGTAGAGCCGGTTCGGCGACCGGGACTCGCCCGTTTCACCGGTGCTGGTGAGGGCGTCAGGCGCAAGATCGTCCATGGTCACTCAGGCGCTGGCGGCGAGGGTAAGGTCCGGCGCCGTCGGCGCCAGGGTCCGCGTTGCGGCGCGGACCGCGTGCAGATCGAGATACCGCTGCGCCATGGCCCGGGCCGAGAAGCGCGCCTCGAAGCGGGCGCGGATGGCCGCCCGGTCGTAGCGGGCGGTTTGCGCCACCGCGGCGATGGCCTGGGCCTGGCTGCGGACGATCAGGCCCGTCACCCCCGGCTCCAGCACCTCGGGCACCGAACCGCAGTCATAGGCGATCACCGGCGCGCCACAGGCCATGGCCTCGATCATCACCAGGCCGAACGGCTCGGGCCAGTCGATGGGAAACAGCAGCGCCTGGGCCCCGCCCAGGAAGGCCGATTTCTCCACGTCGCCGATCTCGCCCACATAGGTCACCAGGGGGTGGTCCATCAGCGGCCTGATCCGGCCCTCATAATAGTCCCGATCCGCCGCATCGACCTTGGCGGCGATCCGCAGGGGAACCCCCGCGCCGATGGCGATCTCGATGGCCCGGTCCGGCCGCTTTTCCGGCGAGATGCGGCCCAGGAAGGCCAGGTAGCGCCCGGGCTCCGGGTGGAAGCGATAGAGCCCCTCATCCATGCCGTGATGCACGGTGCCGGCCCAGTTGGCGCCCGGCAGGGGCAGCCGCTGGTGATCGCTGATCGAGACCAGCGGGAAGTCCCGCCACTGGTCATAGACGCCCGCAAGATCCTTCAGGTCCAGGCGTCCGTGCAGGGTGGTCAAGGTGCGATGCGCCATGTCGCCGAAGAAGGGGAAGTGGATCATGTCGGTGTGGAAGTGGATCAGATCGAAGTCGTCCGCCAAGGCCCTCACCTGGGCCAGCGCATTCATGTGCGCGGCCAGATCGGATTTCAGCGGGCTTGGGTCCAGGCGGATGGCCTCGTCCCGCACGGGAATCAGCCGGGCCTTGGTGCGGGCCTCGGCGCTCGCGAACAGGGTCACCTCGTGGCCCAGGTCGACCAGGGCGTCCGTCAGGTGGGCGACCACCCGTTCCGTTCCGCCATAGAACCGGGGGGGTACGGCTTCGTACAAGGGCGAAACCTGCGCAATGCGCATGACGCGTCTCCTAGGCGGCTAGCCAGAGGCGAAGGCCGGAGGCGGCGCGTCGTGGCCTGCGACGTGCTGACTCCTAGGAACCGGCCACGGGGTGGAAGGTTCCGCCTGAGGTGGGCTGCACCGAAGCGGCGATGGGACTAGAAGAAGCCATGATCGAGACATTCGCCACACCAGAGGCTCTGGCGGACGCCGCAGCCGGCGCTGTCGCCCACACCCTCGCCGCCGCCGTCGCGCAGGGCGAGCGGGGTCGGCTGGTGGTCACCGGCGGGCGCTCTCCGGGACTGATCTATGACCGGCTCAGTCAGATCCCCCTGGACTGGAGCCAGGTGGATATCACCCTCTCGGACGAGCGGTTCGTGCCTCCAGACGACCCGGCGTCCAACCAGGCGCTGGTGGCGTCGCGGTTGCTGACGGGGGAGGCCCGGGCCGCCCGCTTCGTCCCCCTGTGGCGGGAGGCGCCTGACGCCGTCGCCTGCGCTGAGGCCGCTGAGCCGGACATCGCGGCTCTGGCGCCGTTTCACATGACCCTGCTGGGTATGGGGCCGGACGGCCATGTGGCCTCGCTCATCCCGGGCGCCGTCGGGCTTGAGGCCGCCATGGCGCCGGAGGGGCGGCGGCTGTGCCTGGGTTTCGACCAGGCCATTGGCGATCCGCCCCTGCCGCGGATCACCCTGACCCTGGGGGCGTTGTTACACTCTCAGGCCATTCTCATTCTAATCGCCGGGGCGGAAAAACGGCAGGTTGTCGAGCGCGCCTGCGACGGCGCCGATCTGCCGGTCGCCGCCCTCTTGACCCAGGCCCGCGTTCCCGTGCGGGTTCTCTGGACGCCCTGAAGGAGCCGCCATGCCCATTCATCCGGTCGTCGCCGAGGTCACCGACAGGATCATCGCCCGCAGTCGCGAGACCCGGGCCGCCTATCTGGCCCAGATCGACGCCGCCCAGCGCTCCGGTCCCGGGCGGGCCAAGCTGTCCTGCGCCAACTTCGCCCACGCCTTCGCCGCCCTGCCCGAGGCGGGCAAGGCGAAGATGCGCAATCCCATGGCGCCCAACCTGGCCATCGTCACGGCCTATAACGACATGCTCTCGGCCCATCAGCCCTATGAGCGGTTTCCCGACGTGATCCGCGCCGCCGCCGAGGCCGTGGGCGCGACGGCTCAGGTGGCGGGCGGGGTGCCGGCCATGTGCGATGGGGTGACCCAAGGCCGGCCAGGCATGGAGCTGTCCCTGTTCTCCCGGGACGTGATCGCCATGTCGACGGGGATCGCGCTGTCCCACGACGCCTTCGACGCCGCCCTGATGCTGGGGATCTGCGACAAGATCGTGCCGGGCCTGACCATGGGCGCCCTGGCCTTCGGACACCTGCCGGTGATCTTCGTCCCCGGAGGGCCGATGACTTCGGGGCTCTCCAACGCCGAAAAGGCACGGGTGCGCGGCCTCTATGCCGAGGGCAAGGTGAGCCGCGAGGAGCTGCTGGACTCCGAGATGCAGTCCTATCACGGGCCAGGGACCTGCACCTTCTACGGCACGGCCAACACCAACCAGATGATGATGGAAATGACCGGCCTGCACCTGCCGGGCGCGGCCTTCGTCCATCCCAACACCCCCCTGCGCGAGGCCCTGACGGCGGCGGCCGCCCAGCGGGCGGTGGAGATCATCGCCGGAACCGAGGCCTATACGCCCATGGCCCAGGTGGTCGACGAGAAGGCCATGGTCAACGCCATGGTCGGGCTGATGGCCACCGGCGGCTCGACCAATCACACCCTGCACATGGTGGCCATCGCCCGGGCGGCGGGGATCCTCCTGACCTGGGCCGATTTCGACGACCTGTCCCGGGTCGTCCCGCTGATCGTCAAGGTCTATCCCAATGGGTCAGAGGACGTGAACGCCTTCCAGGCGGCCGGCGGCATGGCCTTTGTCATCCGCCAGCTGCTGGACGCCGGCCTCGCCCACGAGGACGTTGTGACCGTGGGGGGCGGGGGCCTTCGGGCCTATCAGCGCGAGCCCTTCCTGGAGGACGGCGCCCTGGTCTGGCGAGAGGGGCCGACCCAGTCCCTCAACCGCGACATCCTGCGACCCATCGATGACCCCTTCCAGCCGGAGGGGGGCTTGCGCCTGATGGCCGGAGGCCTCGGCCGGGCGGTGATGAAGACCTCGGCGGTCAAGTCCGAGCATCTGGTGATCGAGGCCCCGGCCAGGGTGTTCGACGACCAGGAGGACCTGTTGGAGGCATTCCGGCGAGGGGAGCTGACGGAGGATTTCGTGGCCGTGGTGCGGTTCCAGGGCCCCAAGGCCAACGGCATGCCCGAGCTGCACAGCCTGACGCCGACCCTGGTCCTGCTGCTCGACCGGGGCCTGAAGGTGGCCCTGGTCACCGACGGGCGGATGTCGGGCGCCTCTGGCAAGGCGCCGGCCGCCATCCATGTGAGCCCTGAGGCCGCCGACGGAGGCGTCCTGGCCAAGGTGCAGGATGGAGACATGATCCTGGTGGATGCGCTACAGGGCCGGCTGGAACTCATGGTCGACCCCGCCGTCCTGGCGGCCCGACCGGCCGCCCAGGCGCCGG
This sequence comes from Phenylobacterium sp., assembly GCF_030693405.1. Lineage (GTDB taxonomy): Bacteria > Pseudomonadota > Alphaproteobacteria > Caulobacterales > Caulobacteraceae > Phenylobacterium. Next base: position 26,403 of record NZ_JAUYAW010000064.1, on the reverse strand, counting down.
TTCACGCCCGGGGATTTGGCCGGGAGCTGTTTGGCTGGATGCGTCGGGCCGCCGGTCCCGCCGAGGCGGGCGCCTCGGCCTTGTTCGAAGAGGTGGCCTGATGGGCGCGAACTATGCCGGCCTGGTGGGAGATGTGGGCGGCACCAACGCCCGCTTCGCCCTGGTCGATGGCGAGGGCCATCTCCGCAACACCAAGACCTATATCTGCGCCAATTACAGCGGCCTGGATCAGATCATCGCCGACTATCTGGAGGAGACCGCCGGCAAGCGGCGCCCCGCCAAGGCGGTGGTGGCCGTCGCCGGACCTGTGGTGGACGGGGAGATCGAGTTCACCAATCTCGACTGGCAGGTCTCGGAAACTGACCTGATCGCCAGCTTCGGCTTCGACGCCATCAAGCTGATCAATGACTTCGCCGCCCAGGCCATGGCTACGCCAGTGCTGGCGCCCGCCGATCTCCGCCAGATCGGACCTGATCTGCGCGGGGCCTCCACCTGCCCCATCGTGGTGATGGGGCCCGGCACGGGGTTTGGCGTCGGCGCGGTGGCGCGCTCACAGCATGTGGACATCGCCGTGGCCACGGAAGCCGGTCATGCAGGTTTCGCGCCCCATGACGCCGTCGAGGTCGAGGTCTGGAAACGGCTCCAGGGGCTCTATGGCCGTGTGTCGGTGGAGCGGGTGCTGTCGGGCCAGGGGCTTTACGACCTTTATCTGGCGCTGGAGGACATGGCGGGTCGCATACCCCGACTCGCCGATGAGCGCGCCGTGGTGGAGGCCGCTGCAGGGGGCGATGAGACCGCCGCTGAAGTCCTGGACCGCTTCTGCGCCATTCTCGGCGGCGTGGCCGGGGACCTGGCCCTGACCTATGGCGCGCGCGGCGGGGTCTATGTGGGCGGCGGCATCGCGCCAAGGATGGTCGAGCGCCTGATGTCCGGCGGCTTTCGGGACCGCTTTGAGGCTAAGGGCCGTCTCACCGACTATGTGCGGGAAATCCCCACCTATCTGATCACCCATCCCTTTGCCGCCCTGGTGGGTTGCAGCCGGGAGCTGACCCAGCTGGAAGGGGTGCGCCTGTGACTCTGGACGACATCATGGCCCTGGCCCCGGTGGTGCCGGTGCTGATCATCGAGGACGCCGCCGACGCCGTCCCCCTGGCCCGCGCCCTGACCCGGGGCGGCCTGTTCGCCCTTGAGGTGACCCTGCGCACGCCGGCCGCCCTCGAAGCCATCGCCGCCATCGCTGGCGAGGTGGAGGACGCCGTGGTCGGCGCCGGCACGGTCACCTCGGCCACCGCCCGCCAGGCCGCCGCCCGGGCCGGCGCCCGCTTCGCCGTCAGCCCCGGCCTGATCCCCGGCGAGGGGTTGGACGGCCCCATTCCCCTGCTGCCAGGGATCGCCACGGCCACCGAGCTGATGGCGGGCATGGCCCACGGCTTCACCGCCTTCAAGCTGTTCCCGGCCAGCGTCGTGGGCGGGGTCAGCCTGTTGAAGGCCTTGGCCAGCCCCTTCCCCCAGGCGGTCTTCTGTCCCACCGGCGGGATCGATGCGGCCAAGGCGCCGGACTATCTGGCCGAGCCCAATGTGGCCTGTATCGGCGGCTCCTGGGTGGCGCCCAGGGACGCCGTGGCGGCCGGCGACTGGGACGCGATCACCGATCTCGCTCGGGCCGCGGCCGCCCTGCCCCGGACCCGGCCGGCCCCGCCGATCTTGACCTAAAGCATCCACAGGCGCATAAGCGCGCCCTTCCGGCGCAACCTCGGTCAGCGCCCTCCCCCGCCACGACCCCCATCACCATATGGGACGAGGGCGGCGAGGCCCCCCGTCGACGTGATCGTCCACGGGGGTTGATCGCGTTTGGGCTCATGGTTTCCTGCTTGCAGGCCGCCATGGAGCCGGAAGACAAGCGGGCGTGACGTCGTCACCCCATGGGAGATGGAATGTTCGACGCACTTTCTGAACGGCTTTCCGGGGTATTCGACCGTCTGTCGGGCCACGGCGTGCTGTCTGAAAAGCACATCGACGAGGCCCTGCGCGAGGTCCGCATCGCCCTGCTGGAGGCCGATGTGGCCCTGCCGGTGGTCCGCGACTTCATCGCCAAGGCCAAGGAGCGCGCCTCGGGCGAAGAGGTGCTGCGCTCGGTCCGTCCCACCGACCAGGTGATCAAGATCACCTATGACGGCCTGGTGGAGATGCTGGGCGGCGATGAGGTTCAGGGGCTGAACCTCTCCCTCAATCCCCCCACCGTCATGATGATGGCCGGCCTGCAGGGCTCGGGTAAGACCACCACGGCCGGCCGCCTGGCCCTGCGCCTGGCCCGCGAGCGCAAGAAGGTGCTGCTGGCCTCGCTGGACACTCGCCGTCCCGCGGCCATGGAGCAGCTGGCCACCCTGGCGACCCAGGCCGGCGTCGACAGCCTGCCGATCGTGGCTGGCCAATCGGCGCCGGATATCGCCCGGCGGGCGCTCTCGGCCGCCAAGCTGCAGGGCTATGACGTCCTGATCCTCGACACCGCCGGCCGCACGACTCTGGACGAGGCGATGATGGCCGAGGCGGCCGAGATCGCCAGGATCGCCAATCCGTCCGAGACCCTGCTGGTGGCCGATGCGCTCACCGGCCAGGACGCGGTGCGCACCGCCAAGGCCTTCCATGAACGCCTGCCCCTGACGGGCCTGGTGCTGACCCGGTCGGACGGCGACGGCCGCGGCGGCGCGGCGCTGTCCATGCGCGCGGTCACCGGCCTGCCCATCAAGTTCCTGGGCGTCTCGGAGAAGATCGACGGCCTGGACGCCTTCGACGCCCGCCGGGTGGCCGGCCGGATCCTGGGCCAGGGCGATGTCGTCGCCCTGGTGGAGAAGGCGGCCCAGGACTTCGACCAGGCCAAGGCCGAGGTCATGGCCAAGAAGCTGGCCAAGGGCCAGTTCGACCTGGACATGATGGCCGACCAGTTCGCCCAGATGAAGAAGATGGGCGGCATGGAGGGACTGATGGGCTTCCTGCCCGGGGTCCAGAAGATGAAGAAGCAGATGGCCGAGGCCAATGTTTCGGACAAGACCCTCGACCGTCAGGCCGCGATCATCTCGTCCATGACCAAGGCCGAGCGCAAGAAGCCCGACATCCTGCAGGCCTCGCGCAAGCGCCGTATCGCCAAGGGCGCCGGCGTCGATGTGGCCGAGGTCAACCGGCTCCTGAAACAGCACCGCCAGATGGCCGACGCCTTCAAGATGATGAGCCGCGACGGGGGCAAGGGCTTCGCCAAGATGGCGGGCATGCTCACCGGCGGCGGTGGGGCCGATATGGCCCGCATGAAGGCCATGGGCGGCGGCAAGGCCCCCAGCCCGCAGGAGATCGAGGAGGCCAAGGCCCGCCTCGCCGGTCTAGGCGGCCCCGGCATGGGCGGCCTCGGCGGCGGCCTCCCCAAACTTCCCGGCCTTGGCGGCGGTCTGCCGCCAGGCATCAATCCCTTCAAGAAATCCTAGAGCTCACAAGGAACATCCATGCTCAAGATTCGTCTGTCCCGTGGCGGCGCCAAGAAGCGCCCCTATTACTCGATCGTCGTCGCCGACAGCCGCGCCCCGCGCGACGGCCGCTTCATCGAGAAGGTCGGGGCCTATAACCCGCTGCTCAAGAAGGACGACCCCAACCGCGTCGTCCTGAAGATCGAGCGCATCGAGGAGTGGGTCAAGAAGGGCGCCCAGCCCACCGACCGCGTCGCCCGTTTCCTGTCCCAGCAGGGCCTGGTGAAGTGGGAGCACGGCAACAACCCGCAGAAGGCCGAGCCGGGCCGCAAGGCCAAGGAGCGGGCTGAAGAGCGCGCCCAGCGCGAGGCCGACCGCGCCGCCGCCGAAGCCGAGGCCGCCGCCCAGCCGGCGCCCGAGCCCGAGCCCGAAGCCCCCGCCGCTGAAGAGCCCGCCGCTGAGGCCCCGGCGGCTGAAGAGCCCGCCGCCGCCGAAGAGGCGCCCGCCGAGCCGGCCGCCGAAGACGCCAAGGAAGGCTAAGAGCCGCTCTCACATCTCCTCCGTCATGGTCGGGCTTGACCCGACCATCCATGCACACTGACGACGCCCATTCTCGAGGGGCTGGTGTTCATGGACCTTCGGGCCAAGCCCGAAGGTGACGGGCGGGGGGTGACACGACCCTCTGACGCGAAGGCGACATGCCCGACAAGCTGATCCAGGTGGCCCGGGTGGCCGGCGCCTTCGGCGTGCGCGGCGAACTCCGCATCACCACCTTCACCGAAGACCCCATGTCGCTGGGCGCCTTCAAGGCGCTGCTGCGCCAGGACGGATCGCCGGCCCTGACGATCACCAGCGCCCGGCCCGTCAAGGGCGGCGTGGTCGCCCGCGCCAAGGAGATCGAGACCCGCGAGCAGGCCGAGGCGGCCCGCGGCCTGCGCCTGTTCATCCCCCGGGAGGCCCTGCCGGCCCCGGAGGAGGACGAATTCTATCTGACCGATCTGATCGGGGCTGTCGTGGAGACGCCGGCGGGCGAGCGGCTTGGCGAGGTGAAGTCCGTGCAGGACTTCGGCGCCGGCGACCTGCTTGAGGTCCAGCCCGCCAGCGGCCCCTCCTGGTGGCTGCCCTTCACCCGCGACAACGTGCCTGAGGTGAAGCTGGCCGAGGGCAAGCTGATCGCCATCCCGCCGGAAGAGACCGAGTAGGGAGTTTTTCTATCCGTCGGGCTTGACCGAGGGTCCATGCACACCGCGGCCAGATCCGGCGTTCATGGATGGCCCGGTCAAGCCGGGCCATGACGGGATAGGGGTGGATCGGCGCGCCCAGCCCTTAGCCCCCTCAGTCGCCCTTGCGCATCCGCATCAGGCCTTCCTGGGCGACCGAGGCCACCAGGGTTCCGTCCTGGGTGTAGAGGGCCCCGCGCACGAAGCCGCGGCCGCCGGACGCCGAGGGGCTGTCCTGGGTGTAGAGGTGCCAGTCGTTGAAGTTGGACGGCTTGTGGAACCACATGGCGTGGTCGAGGCTGGCCGACTGCAGGCCCGGCGTCTGCCAGGCGACGCCGTGCGGGCGCATGGCGGTGGACAGCAGGTTCATGTCAGACGCATAGGCCAGGATCACCTGGTGCATCCGCGGATCATCGCCGATGGCGCCGGTGGCGCGGATCCAGACGTCGGACTTGCCCTCGGTGGGCTTGGTGTTTCCGCCAAAGCCGAAGGCGTCGCGGCCGCGCATCTCGATGGGCCGCGGGCGCGACATCATCTTGCGCATTTCCGGCGGCATCTTGTCGGCCACCTTCTTCATGGACTCCGCCTCGGTGGGCAGTTCGTCCGGACCAGGAACCTTGGGCATGGGCGCCTGATGGTCGAAGCCGTCCTCCACCACCTGGAAGGAGGCGGCGAGGTTGAAGATCTGCTTGCCGTTCTGGATGGCGACGACCCGGCGGGTGGTGAAGGTGCCGCCGTCACGGGAGCGGTCGACCTCGAACAGGATCGGGATGCGCGGGTCGCCGGGCCGGATGAAGTAGCAGTGCAGCGAGTGGCACATGCGCTCTTCGACGGTCTCATAGGCCGCCAGCAGCGACTGGGCGATCACCTGGCCGCCGAAGATGCGGGGAGGGCCGCTCTGCGGACTCACGCCCCGGAACAGGTTCTGCTCAATGCGCTCCAGCGCCAGGGTGTCAGGCAGGATTTCGGGGCTGTCCATAATGACTTATCGTATGTTGCAGGTGCGAAAGCGCCAGGGCTTAACCGCTGAGGCCCGCCGCGGCAAGGCGCCGCCGGGGCCTTGGCATTTGCCTGCCGGCTGGTGCAGATGGGCCCATGTCCTTCGACGCCACCGTCCTGACCATGTTTCCCGAGGCCTTTCCTGGTCCGCTGGGGGTTTCCCTGATCGGAACCGCCTGGCGCGAACAGGGGCTCTGGACGTTGGAAACAGTGGACATTCGCGCCTTTTCCAAGGATAAGCGCGGCTTCCTCGACGACACCCCTGCAGGCGGTGGTCCTGGACAGGTGATGCGGGCGGACGTCATCGCTTCGGCGCTGGACAGCGTGGAGCGGCGAGGGCGGCCGCTTTTGTACATGAGCGCCCGGGGTCAGCCCCTGACCCAGGCGCGTGCAAAGGCATGGGCTGCTGGTCCGGGCGTCATCGTCCTGGCCGGTCGGTTCGAGGGGGTGGACCAGCGGGTGCTCGACGCCCGGGGGTTCGAGGAGGTCGCCGTGGGCGACGTCGTCCTCGCCGGTGGCGAGGTGGCGGCCATGCTGACCATCGAGGCGTGCGTACGTCTTGTGCCCGGTGTGTTGGGCCAAGCGCTGAGTTTGAGTGAAGAGAGCTTTGAGGACGGGCTCCTGGAGCATCCGCAGTATACGAGACCGCGGACGTTCGAAGGGCGCGACATCCCGCCGGTGCTGCTTTCTGGGCACCATGCTGAGGTCGCCAAATGGCGGGCGCAGCAGCGGGAAGAGACCACGCGGGAGCGGCGGCCGGACTTGTGGGCGCAGCATCTCGCCAATCAACAGGCAAAGGGCGCGTAAAGCCCAGTGACAAAGGAATTGAACCGATGAACGTGATCCAGCAGCTACGCCAGGAAGAGGCCGATCGCCTCAAGTCCGCCCGCAACTTCCCCGACTTCCGCCCGGGCGACACCGTCCGCGTCAACGTGAAGATCAAGGAAGGCGAGCGCGAGCGCGTCCAGGCCTATGAAGGCGTCTGCATCGCTCGCTCCGGCGAGGGCGTCGACGAGAATTTCACCGTCCGCAAGATTTCCTTCGGCGAGGGTGTGGAGCGGGTCTTCCCGATCCTCTCGCCGATGATCGAGTCCGTCGAGGTCAAGCGCCGCGGCGTCGTCCGTCGGGCCAAGCTCTATTATCTGCGTGATCGTCGCGGCAAGTCGGCGCGGATCGCCGAGCGCCAGATGACCCCGGCCGAGCGCGAAGCCGAGAAGGTCGAACGCAACGCTCGCGCCGAGGCCTCGGCCGCGGCTCACGCCCCCAAGAAGAAGGACGCCGAAGCCTAAGCTTCGACGGTTCTGATCGACGCCTTAAGGGCGGCCGCAGGTTCTGCGGCCGCCCTTTCTGCGTCGGGCCCACGGGTCTCGCGCAGATCCTCAGACAGGGCGGCCACCAGATGGTCGAACATCAGCCGCATGCGGCGGGTGGTGCGCAGGCCCTCCGGCATGCAGACCCACATCTCCATATTGATCTGGAAGCGGTCGGCCAGCACCGGCACGAGGCCATAGCGGCGGGCCAGCAAGGTCTGGCACGCGCCGATCCCCAGACCCGCCCGCAGGGCGGCCAGCTGGGCCACGTCGCTGTCGCTGCGGAACACGAACAGGTCCCGGGTGATCGGCCGGCCGATATCGACCTGCCCCTCGAGCTTGGGCGCCGTTCCATCGAAGCCCACCATGGCGTGGTCCTCCAGGGCGTCGAAATCGGCCGGGAGCCCGTGGCGCGCCACATAGTCGGGCGCAGCATGGAGGCCCAGGGTGATCATCCCGATACGCCGGCCCACCAGGGAGTTCTGGGTCGGCCTGGTCATGCGCACGGCGATGTCGGCGTCCCGGCGGGCCAGGTCCGCCTGCCGGTTGGAGACGGTCAGCTCCACCTCAATGGTCGGGTGAGCGGCGTGGAAGGCGGCCAGGATCGGCGGCAGGATCTCACAGCCGACAATCTCGCTGGCGGTGATCCGCACCGTGCCACCGGTCTGGGCGGCGGCGCCGGCCACGTCGCGCATGGCGGCCGCGGCGGCCGCGGCCATGTCCTCCAGCCGGGGGCGAAGCTCTTGGGCCAGCTCCGTCGGCTGCAGCCCCCGGGGAGAGCGCAGGAAGAGCGGTGAGCCCAGGCGCTGCTCCAGGGTCTCGATGTGCCGGCCGATGGTCGGCTGAGCGACGCCCCGGACCCGGGCGGCGGCGGACAGGCTTCCCGTCTCAAGGACGGCGTGCAGGCTCTGGAACAGGTCCCAGTCGGCGGCGGTGATCGTCGGCATGGGTAGATGATGGGGATTACAGCTTCGCCGCACAATGTTCGGCGAGCCTAGCGTCGCTTAGATGGCCGGCGCGCCTTCGGCGTCGGCCTCTTCCGCCGCAGCCTCGGCCAGGGCCTGCTGCTCGGCCTCTCGCTCGGGCCGCCGGCGGCGGCGGCGCTCCATCAGCCGGCCGGCCGGGAAGGCGTGCATCATCTTCAGACCGGCCACCGGCGACAGGTTGGCCACAACCCGCCTGGCCTCGGTCATCATCTGCTGGACCATCTCCTTGTGCTCGATCTCGCCTTCCTCGCGCACCAGGGTCAGACGGTGGAGGGCGTAGAGGCCAAGCAGGGCCGACATCAGGAAGTAGAAGTCCCAATTGTTGAAGGCCAGGTGGAGCACGTCCAGCTCCTCGCCCGGCCGGGACCAGCGGATCAGCAGCTCCAGCTCCCGGGCGGCGAAGAAGTCCGCGAACAGGCCCCCCAGGATCGGGGCCGCGGCGGCGGCCATGGAGGTGATCAGGGTGTTGGCCGCGATATAGGCCGTCGCCCCGCCCCGGGGGGCCAGCTTTAGGGCGATATTGACGGTGGCCAGGCCCACCCCGGCGGCGGCGGCGCCGAACACCACGTGCAGGGCGATCAGATAGGCGCCGGCCAGCTGGCGGTCGTCGATCTGCGAGGTGAGCGCCGTGGCCGCGATGCAGAGGATGTAGGCAGGCGCCGCAGCCGCCAGCACCGACTTGTTGGAGAACCGGTCGCTGAGCTGCCCCCAGAACTTCAGGACCCCGATATTGGCGATCTGGCTGACCACGCTGAGCGTCATGACGAAGGTCAGCGGATAGTTGAGCTGGGTGACGAAATAGACGGTGAAGAACGGGCTCGCCAGGTTCACGGCGAACTGCCAGCTCGACAGGAAGAGGATCAGCCGGCGGAAGTTGCTGTCGCGCAGGGGCGCGCGCAGCAGGCGGTAGAGGTTCACGCCTGCGGCCGGCGGCGGCATGGGGGGCTCTGGCGTGCGGGCGAGCGCGGCCACGCTGATCATGCCCAGGATGAAGGCCACGGCGAAGAAGGCCGCAAACACCAGGCCCTGGTTGGCGACCGCCACCTGATCCAGGGCCACCCCGGCCAGGATGGTCACGCTCAGGGTCACCCCGGTGGCGATCACGGTGCGCCGGGCGGTGAAGGCGCCCAGCCGTTCCTCCGGGATCAGATCCCTCACCCAGGAATTCCAGGCGCAGCTGGTCACTGCGCCCAGCGAGCCGATCACCACCTGGGCGGCCACCAGGGCCGTCAGGCTCCAGGCGTTGTGCGGCAACAGCGCGATGGCGGCCATGACCGGCAGGGTCAGGCGGGCGCAGAAGGCGGCCGTCGCGGCGATCAGCCGGCGCCGCCGCAGCTTTTCCACCAGCGGCACGGCCGGCGCCTGGATAAGCTGGGTCAGGAAGGGCAGGGCGGCCAGCAGGCCGATGACCGAGTTGGACGCCCCTAGATAGAGGGCGAAGGCGGCCAGCACGATGCCCGAGGTGACCGCCGTCACCGCCGTGGCGGCGGCGGAGTCCACCATCATCAGGGCGGTCGCCCGGTCGAGGTCGCGCTCGTCCTGCGGGTCGCTCTCGAGGCTCATGGGGACCCGTCCTATCGGGTTTGGCGTCGGGCCGAAACCGCAGCAGGCGAAATCGTGGGGACTGTGAGGATGCGTGTGACCTTTACGGGACGGCCTTCGCCCACCTACATAGCCGCCCATGGCCGCCAAGACGCTCTATGACAAGATCTGGGATGCTCACCTCGTCGCCGAAGGGGACGGGGAGACGATCCTCTATATCGACCTGCACCTGATCCATGAGGTGACCACGCCCCAGGCCTTCGCCGGCCTGCGCGCCGCCGGTCGCCCGGTGCGACGGCCTGACCGCACGCTGGCGGTGGCCGACCACAATGTGCCCACCGAGGGCCAGGCCCTGGGTGCGGGCGCCGTGGCCGACGAGGAGGCGCGCCTGCAGCTCCTGACCCTGGAGCGCAATGTCGCCGAGAACGGCATCGAATACTTCCCCATGGGCGATCTGCGGAACGGGATCGTCCATGTGGTCGGGCCTGAGCAGGGCCGCACCCAGCCGGGCATGACCATCGTCTGCGGCGACTCCCACACCTCGACCCACGGCGCCTTCGGGGCGCTGGCCCAGGGCATCGGCACGTCTGAGGTCGAGCATGTGCTGGCCACCCAGACCCTGCGCCAGGCCAAGTCGAAGAATATGCGCGTCACCATCGACGGGACGCCCGCGCCCGGCGTCGGCGCCAAGGACTATGCGTTGGCCGTCATCGGCGCCATCGGCACGGCCGGCGGCACCGGCCATGTGATCGAATATGCCGGCGAGGCGATCCGCGCGCTGTCCATGGAAGGACGCATGACGCTGTGCAACCTGACCATCGAGGCCGGCGCCCGGGCGGGCCTGGTGGCGCCGGACGAGACCACCTTCGACTATATCCGCGGAAGGCCTGCTGCGCCCAAGGGCGCGGCCTGGGACATGGCCGTCGCCCACTGGAAGAGCTTCTTCACCGACGAGGACGCCGTCTTCGACCGGGAGATCGTCCTGGACGCCGCCCAGATCGCCCCCCTGGTGACCTGGGGCACGAGCCCAGAGGACGTCATGCCTATCGACGGGCGGGTGCCCGATCCGGCCAGCTTTGCTACGCCGGACAAGCGCGCCTCGGCCGAACGGGCGCTCGACTATATGGGCCTGACAGCCGGCCAGCCGATCACCGAGGCGAAGATCGACCGGGTGTTCATCGGCTCGTGCACCAACAGCCGGATTGAGGACCTGCGGGCTGCGGCCGCCGTGGTGCAGAAGGCCTTCCTGGAAGGCCGGCTGGTGGCCCCCCATGTGCGGGCCATGGTGGTGCCGGGGTCTGGCCTGGTGAAGGCTCAGGCCGAGGATGAGGGGCTGGACGCCATCTTCAAGGCCGCGGGCTTCGACTGGCGCGAGCCCGGCTGCTCCATGTGCCTGGGCATGAACCCCGACCGCCTGGCGCCGGGCGAGCGCTGCGCTTCGACCTCCAACCGCAATTTCGAGGGTCGTCAGGGCCGGGGCGGGCGCACCCACCTGCTCAGCCCGGCGATGGCGGCGGCAGCGGCCATCGCCGGACATCTGACCGACGTGCGCGACTTCATCTGATGATCGCAGGCCTCGACCATGTGGCCCTGGTGGTCCGCGACCTGGATCAGGCGGTGGACGCCTATACGCGACTGCTGGGGCGGGCCTGCAACTGGATCGGCGCCGAGGGCGGGGTCCGTCAGGCCTGGTTCCAGCTGCCCAACATGGCGCTGGACCTGATCTCGCCGGACGGCGAAGGCGGCTTCGGCGCGGCCATCGCCGCCCATCTTGACGCCCACGGCGAGGGCGTCTGGGCGCTGGCCTTCACCACCCCCGACATCGCCGAGGCCGCCGCCCGGCTCCGTCGCCGGGGGATCGGGGCCAGCGATCCGGGATCGATCCGCACCGTCCACGCCGATGGACGCAAACGCTACTGGACCACATCAAGCCTGGACCCTGAGACCACGGCCGGCCTCAGCCTCTTGCTGGCCGCACCGCCCCGGGATGGCCAGCCCTGGCCCCTGTCGGAGGCGACCCATGGGGAGGCCGCCGCGGTCAGCGCGCTCGATCATGTGGTCATCCATACCCCCAATCCCGACCGAGCCCTGGCCATATACGGCGCCAAGCTCGGCCTGGACCTTCGGCTCGACCGGTCCAATCCCGACTGGGGGGCGCGGCAGCTCTTCTTCCGCTGCGGCGAGACCCTGGTGGAGATCGGCGCCAGCCTCAAGGCGCCCGTCTCGGACGCCCCGGACAGGTTCGGCGGCCTGGCCTGGCGGGTGGATGACCCCGCCGCCGTCCACGCCCGTCTGGCCGCCGGGGGCTGGGATGTGTCTGACCTGCGCCGGGGCCGCAAGCCCGGCACCCAGGTGTTCACCGTGCGGGCGGGCGCCCCGGGCCTGCCGGCCCTGATGATTCAGCAGAGCGCGCCGCTTGCGCCTCCGGAGACTGATCGATGAAGCCGTTCACCCGTATCGACGCCAAGGCCGCCCCCCTGGCGCTCTCCAACATCGATACCGACCAGATCATCCCCAAGCAGTTCTTGAAGACGGTGGACCGGATCGGCCTGTCCAAGGGCCTGTTCTACGACTTCCGCTTCGACGAGGCGGGCCGCGAAAAGCCCGACTTCGTGCTGAACCAGCCGGCCTATAAGGACGCGGGCGTCCTGATCGCCGGGGACAATTTCGGCTGTGGCTCGAGCCGCGAGCATGCGCCCTGGGCCCTCCTGGACTTTGGGATCAGCTGCGTGATCTCCACCAGCTTCGCCGACATCTTCTACAATAACTGCTTCCAGAACGGCCTGCTGCCGGTGGTGCTGCCGGCCCAGGCCGTCGAGGACCTGATGGCCCAGGCCCGTGGCGGCAATCATGTGATCAGCGTCGATCTGGCGGCCCAGACGGTCACCGCGCCGGACGGCCGGGTCTATGACTTCGAGATCGATCCCAGCCGCAAGCACAAGATGCTCAACGGCCTCGACGCCATCGGCGAGACCCTGCAGAAGGCGCCCGATATCGACGTCTATGAGAGCGCTCGGGCCCTGGACACGCCCTGGCTGGAACGGGCGTGAGCCTGGTCATCGCCGGGACGATCCGCGTTCCGCCTGAGCGCTTGGACGCCTTTCGACCGCACATGCTGGCCATGCTGGAGGCCAGCCGGGCAGAGGATGGCTGTCTTGAGTACGCCTATGCCGAGGACGTGGCCGAGCCCGGCCTGATCCGGGTGTTCGAAGCCTGGCGCGATCAGGCCGCCCTGGACGCCCACTTCGCCACGCTGCATCTGGCCGTCTGGCGGGCGGCCTGGCCGGAATTCGGGGTTTCCGATCGCCGTCTCATCGCCTACGAGGTCGCCTCGCAGAGGGCGGTTTAGTTCCCGCCCACACGACCAGCGATGGGGCGATGACCATGACCGACCTTCTCCTCCTGCCCGGCGACGGCATCGGCCCCGAAGTGACCGCCGAGGTCCGCCGGGTGATCGCAGCCCTGACCCCCGATCTCGTGGTCGAGGAGCGCCCTTTCGGCGGCATCAGCTATGACCAGTCGGGCTCGCCCCTGACCGACGAGACCCTGGCGCTCGCCAAGGCGTCCAAGGCCGTGCTGATGGGCGCCGTCGGCGGACCGAAATGGGCCGGCGTTCCCCGGGACAAGCGCCCGGAGGCTGGCCTGCTGGCCCTGCGGGCGGGCATGGAGGTGTTCGCCAATCTGCGGCCGGCCCTGTGCTTCGGGCCCCTGGCCGATGCGTCTTCGCTGAAGCGTGAACTGGTCGAGGGTCTCGACTTCATGATCGTCCGCGAGCTGACCGGCGGCATCTATTTCGGCGAGCCCCGCTTCATCGAGGACCTGCCGGGCGGCGGCAAGCGGGCCGTGGACACCCAGGTCTATACCACCGCCGAGATCGAGAGGGTCGCCCGGGTGGCCTTCGAACTGGCGAGGGGCCGGCGCAACAAGGTCCATTCGGCCGAGAAGTCCAATGTGATGGATTCCGGCCTGCTCTGGCGCGAAGTGGTTACCGACCTCCACAAGCGCGAATTCGCCGATGTCGAGCTGGAGCACATCCTCGCAGACAATGCGGCCATGCAGATCGTCAAGAACCCCAAGCAGTTCGACGTGATGGTTACCGACAATCTGTTCGGCGACATCCTGTCGGACGCCGCGGCCCAGCTGACCGGGTCGCTCGGCATGCTGCCCTCGGCGGCGCTGGGCGCGCCGGGCAAGCCGGGTCTCTATGAGCCGATCCATGGCTCGGCCCCGGACATCGCCGGCCAAGGCGTGGCCAATCCCCTGGCCGCTATCCTGTCGTTCGAAATGGCTCTGCGCTGGTCGCTGGACCGGCCGGACGCCGCCGACCGATTGCAGGCCGCAGTGATCAAGGCCCTGGAGAACGGCGCCCGCACCCGCGATCTGGGCGGCGCGCTCTCCACCGTGCAGATGGGCGACGCGGTCCTGGCGGCGCTCGCCTAGAGGCTTCGTGCCTAGAGGTCTTCGGCCAAGTTGGGATCAAGTGCGATGGCGGCGGCCTGGTCGGCGGCAGCCCCCTCCGCGTCCCCCAGCTCGGCGCGGACAAGGCCGCGGACGTAGAGGGCGCCAGGCAGCTTCGGATTGATCGCCAGGGCCTTGTCCAGCCATTCGAGGGCGCTGAGCGGGTCATCCAGCATGTAGTAGACGCCGCCCTTTTCCTCCATGAGGTCCGCATTATCAGGGGCTAGCGCCAGGCCCGCGTCGGTCTCCCGCAGGGCGGCCTCATAATCGGCTTGGCCGCGACGGATGACGGCGGCGACATAGCGGGAATAGGCGGTGTCGGCGCCCGCGGCGGCCAGTCTGTCCAGCTGCTCCAGGGCGCCGTCTTCCTCGCCGAGCAGGTAGAGCACCTCGCCGCGGATCAGCATGTATTCCGGATAGTCCGGGGCGAGGGCCACGGCCCGGGCGCTGGGCCGCTCGGCGTCCTGGACGCGCTCCATCCGGACCAGGGTCGCGGCCAAGGAGGCGTGCATCTCGGGGTTGTCCGGATAGCGCTTCAGGAGGCTGGAATAACCGGCCGCGGCGCCCGGATAGTCACCGCTCCAGTACAGGGCCTCCGCCACGCTGTGCTCCAAGTTTGCATCGTCTGGGTCGAGGGCGTGCGCGCGCCGATAGAAGACCACAGCTTGGGCGGGGTCGGTCTCCATGGCCAACGCGCCGAGCCCGCCCCAGGCGATGGCCTCCTCAGGGTCCAGGATGACCGCCCGCTCAAGGTCGGCCTTGGCGCGCGTCAGGTCGTCCAGCTGGATCAGCAGCGTACCCCGCCGGGCGAGGGCGGTCCCTCGGTCGGTTGGGTTGGAGCTCTCGACCAGCTGTTCGGCGAGGGCGAGGGCCCCGTCCAGGTCACCGGCCGTCTCGGCGGCGAAGGAGGCATAGACCAGGGCCGGAACGCTGAGCGTCGCCAGATCGCCTATGGCGGCAAGGTCACGCTTGGCGCCCTCAACATCACCGGCGGCGATGCGGGCGAAGCTTCGCAACGCGTGGGCTTCGTCGGTCGGGGCCTGGGCGATAGCGACATCGAGGTCGGTGACGGATCTTTCCGGCCGGGTCAGCATCAAGAGGAGCGCCCGCTCGACAAGAAGGTCGGCCGCCTCCGGCGCTCGGGCGATGGCGCGGTTGAGGATCTGGTCCCGCCTTCTCGTCTGTCCCTGGCTGTCGAGGGCGGCAACCAGGTTCAAAGTCAGCTCTAAGTCGTCGGGCAATTCCCGGTGCAGTCGCTCAAGGTCTTCGATCCCCTCGGCTCCGCGGCCCATGGCAGTGAGAATTTGGGCGCGGGCGCGCCTCAGCTCTATCGCCTGGGGATCTTGGCGCAGGGCGGCCTCGACGGAGGCCAGGGCCTCGTCAGGGCGGCCGGCGTTCAGGCGCGTCAGAGCCTGGGTGCTGCGGATTTCCGCCAGGGGAAAGATCGCCGCGGCCTGATCGGCGGCGGCGATGGCGGCGTCGTTGTCGCCGTTCTCAATCAGGGCGATGGCGGTCCACAGGTGGACCATGGCGCGGGCCTCGTCGGTCTCCGCCGCCAGCAGGGCTGTGCGGCAGAGGGCGAGGGTCGCGTCAGGGGCGCTCTTGGGGTCGGAATCCCAGCAGGCCTGCACCTGGGGCGGGGCCGGGTCTTCCGCCGCCGGGGCCTGGGCCCCCGCCGGGTTGGCCGCGAAACCGAACAGTAAGGCGCCGGCCGCCAGGGCTGATTGGATCTTGGGGCGAAGGGTCATTGCGCGTCTCTCAGGGGCGCGGCCGGGCGGGCCAGGACGAGGATGGGCGGGGCCGACAGCCAGGGGACCGCCAGGGCGTGGACGTCGGCAGGCGTCACTTCGGCCAGGGCCGCGCCCAGGTCGTCTACGGCCTTGCGGGCGGCGTCCCAGCCAAAAGGACTCCCCAGGGCCATGGCCCAATAGCTGTCGGTGAGCTGGGCGGTCTTCAGCTGGGCCAGCAGGGGCCGCACCACCTGATCGATCGCCGCGGGGTTCGGGGGCGCCTCGATGAAGCTTTGGGCGGTCTGGCGCACGGCGTCGGTCACCGCATCCAGGCTCGCCGCGTCGGGGGTCACCTCCACATAGATCGCGATGTCGTGCGGATCGTCGAGGTCGCCGTCCAGATCGACCACGGGGGAATAGGTCTGGCCGCGCTTCCGACGGGTCTCATCGGTCACCGCGAGCTCCATCAGTTCGCTCAGCACCAGGGCGGCGGCCTGGGTTTTCTCGCCCTCCAGGGGCGGGCGGGTCCAGTAGATCCGGGCGGCGGACCGCTCGGCTGACCCCTGATGCTTGACTTCAATGGGGCCGTCCGGGGCGCGGGCATAGTCGAGGGGCGGCCGCTCTGGCGTGGGCGCTAGCGGCGGGCGGAGCGGCCGGGCGCCCAGGGTCGTGGCGGCCGCCGCGATCGCCGCGGTCTCGCTGATATCGCCCACCAGGGTCAGCTCGACCGGCCCTGCCGCCAACTGGGTGGCCATCACTCGCCTGAGGTCGTCTGGCGTCGTGCGGCGATAGGTGTCGGGGTCTCGGGCGGCGCCGGCGGTGTCGGGCCAGATGGTCCGGGCGAAGGCGTTGGCGGCGGCCTCGGCCGGGTTGAGCTGGATCTCCTGCTCCATGTGGGCGGCCAGCAGGGCCAACTGGTCGGCGGTTTCGTCGGAGAAACCCGGCGTCGCCAGGTGCGCGGTGATCAGGGTCAGGTGAGGGGCGACCTGATCGGCGAAGCTGCGGGCGGTGACGGCCAGCCCGTACTCGCCGAACCTGACGTCGAAATCCCAGCTCCACTGGGCGTTCAGCTCCTGGAGGGCTGTGTAGCTCGCCGCCTCGATCCCCGCATAGGGCAGGATGGAGACGGCGACCGACGCGGTCACGAAGTCGCCGGCGTTGAGCTGGCGGGCGCCTGGCCCCTGGCGGATGATGATCTCCACAGATCCGGGCGAGCGGTCGCTGGCCAGGTGGTTGAGGACGAGGCCATTGGCGAAGGTGAGGCGCGTCGCCCCCTGCGCCAGGGCCTCGCGTTTGATCACCTTGCCTGGCGGACCTAGGTCAAGGTCGATGGGACGGGGCGCCGGCGTGGGTCGGGGCAGGGGGCCGGCGGCCGCCGCGCGCCAGCCTGAGACCACGGCCTCGGCGGTGGCGCCTGCCTCCTCCACCGAAAGGGTCGGCGGGGCGTCTGCCGGCCACAGGGCGGCGAAGGTCTGCCGGAGACGATCAGGGGTCAGGCCCGGCGCGCCGCGGCTCACCTGTCGCATCATCTGGTGGGGATGCAGGAAGGTCCCGCCGCCTGCGATGGAATAGACCAGCTCATCGGCGGTCTCGGCGGCGGTGGCGTTGGCCCGCTCGGTAAGGGCGCCCCGGGCCTTGGCCCGCTGCTCGGCGACGGCGGCGTCGATCTCGCCCTGTTCGGGTCCATGGACGGCGAAGGCGCGAAGCTCGCCCTGGCCGAGGTTCAGAGCGTCCAGCCCCATCTGCGGACCGTGGCTCGCCATGAGGCAGGCCACCTGCCGCGTCTCATATCGGCCGGTGGTGTCGAATTCCAGGCTGTAGACCCCGCGGGCGGTCGCCGCAGCCCGGGCCAGGCGGCGGCTGAGCACCTCCAGCAGAATGTCTTCCTCGAGGCCTCCCGCCCCCGCCTCGGGAACTGGGGCGTTGCGACAGGCCAGGCTCTGGGCGGGCAGGCGTGTCGGCGGCAGGATGAGGGCGACCGGCGCCTCGGGCGGCTCGGGGTCAGGGGTGTCGGCCATCCGCGGCCGCTCGCCGGCCCCGGCCCATCCCCCCAGCCGCCGCTCCAACTCGGCGACCATGGCCCTGGGCTCCACATCCCCGGTCACCACCAGCAACGCCCGGTCCGGACGATACCACCTGGCGTGGAAGGCCTTGAGATCCGCCGGCGTCATGGCCCGCAGGGTGGCCACCGCTCCGCCCGGGCTGAGGCTGTCCTCCGGTCGGAAGTGGAAGGCGGTCTCCTGCTCCTCGACCGCCTGGCCGGTCCAGGTCCGGTCCAGGCGCTCGGCCAGCACCACGCCCCGTTCAGCGGCCACCTCAGCGGGGAGAAAGGACAGGCCGTCCCCCACATCCCGCAGCCACTCAAGGCCGGTGGCGATCGGGCCGGGATCGCGGCTGGGCAGGTCCAGGTGATAGGTGGTGGTCCAGCGCCCGGTATAGGCCGCATGGTCGCGGCCGAAGGCGGCGCCGGCCTTCGCCATGGCCTGGTCCATCTCCCCATCGGCGAACCGACGGGTGGTGCGGAAGGCCATGTGTTCGACGAAGTGGGCGATCCCGCGATTGTCGTCGGTCTCGGCCTGACTGCCCACCCAGACCAGCAGGCGGAAGGCGACCCCCTCGCGACCCACCAGGGGCAGGATCTGGTATTCAAGGCCGTTGGACAGCTCCCCGGTCACCAGATCCGGGTGAACCTCCGCCGGCTCATCAGCCCTCGCCCCCGGCAGTCCGGCCAGCGCAAGACACCCCGCCAGCACACACGCCGCCCAAAAGCTCCGCAAGGTTCGCCCCCGAACAAAACAGAAACAGCCCTGACTTTCCTACAATAGGTTGTCGGGCGCCGCCAACCCCTCTCGTCATGCGCGTATGCGTGCGGGCAGGGCGAAGCTCACAGGCTCAGTCCAGGCCGAGGCTCTTGCGATAGTCGGGGTGCAGCAGGTCCTGATATTCCGCGTGCCGCTTGATGTAGCTGGCGAAGAAGGGGCAGACCGGCATCACCGCCTGGCCGTGCTCGCGGGCGTAATCCAGGGCGGTGCGGACCAGCAGGGAGCCGACGCCCCGACCCTCGAAGGCGGGCGGGACCTCGGTGTGGGGAAAGAGGATTCCGGTCTTCAAAAGCCGGTATTCGGCGAAGGCCAGGTCATCCCCCAGGCGGACCTCGAACCGGCCGGTCTCGGTATTGTTGGTGACCTTGAGGTCGTCGGGCTCGGCCATGGGGTCCTCCTTCTGGCGATCCAGACAAGCATGATCCCCAGACGCAAGAAAGGCCGGCGTCGCCGCCGGCCTTTCCAGACTTTGGGTCGCTGCAGGCGCTTCTGGCCTGCGGCGGCGAGGCTTAGCGCTGGGCCAGCTGCATGCCGGCCACGGCGGCCAGATCGGCGTCGCCGACCTTTTCCAGGGTGGCTTCCACGGTCGACTTCACGCAGCGGGCCTGGGCGGACTGGCGGAAGGTCTCGGTGGTGGTTTCGCGCAGGCACACCGTGCGGGCGGCGCTGACGATGTCGGCATGGACCTGTTCGACGGACTTGCCGGCGACCTGGACCTTGACGCCTTGGGCGAAGGCGGGGGCCGAGATGGACACAGCCGCGACGGCGGCGAGAGCAGCGATACGAGCGATCATTTTTTTCGTTCCCGGAGAGGGGTTGATGACAACCACTTTTCGGGGCGTTCCTCTGGCGGCCTTCGTCGTCGATTGCGTCGTTGTCGGCCGCCTTGAGAGAAGCTTTAGCGCCCCCTTCCCCCGGGTCACAAGCGACAATTTTGCGACGCAACATCGCACTGCTGCGCTGCGGGAGGATCAGGCGCCGGTGGTCAGGTTTTAGGCGCCGGCCCGACCTCCACCGTCATCTGGGTCTGGAGGACCATGGCCAGGAGCTTGCCGTCTTCGGCGGTGATGCGGGTCTGCCAGACGCTGGAGCGGCGGCCGATGTGCAGGGGCGTGGCCTCGCCTGTGACGGTGGTTCCGACCTTGGCCGACCCCAGGAAGTTGGTCTTGCTCTCCAGGGTCGTGGTGCGGGCGCCGGTCGGCAGGTTCAGGAAGCCGCCGATGGCGCCGAGCGCGTCGGCGAACGCCATGAAGGCCCCGCCATGAAGGATGCCGCCGGCGGTGCAGAGGTCTTCGCGCACCTCAAGCTGGCCGACCACCTTGTCCTTGGCCCGCTCCAGGATCTGAAGCCCCATCAGGTCAGCAAACGGCATGCCGGTGGACGGTTGGCTCATGGTCGTTTCTCCCTCAGGCGCCCCGGGCGGTGTCTCGCCCACGGGTTGCGCCGGCCCATCCTAGCCCCTAGGTGAGGGGGGACGAAGCTGCGGCCGGACGGGCCCTTGCGGCGGCGTGCTTGCGCGCGTTCATGCGGCGGCGTAACGGAGCGCACCGCCAAAGACATTCAGGAGAGAGTTCGATGGGTTACCGGGTGGCCGTCGTCGGCGCCACGGGCAATGTGGGCCGTGAGATGCTGAATATCCTCGAGGAAGTGGAATTCCCCGTGGACAAGATTCACGCGATCGCCTCGCGCAAATCCATCGGCGTGAAGGTGTCCTTCGGCGACCAGACGGTGGCCTGCGAGGATATCGCCCAGTTCGACTTCTCCACCGTCGACCTGGTGCTGATGAGCGTGTCGGGGTCCTTCTCCAAGGAATGGTCGCCGAAGATCGGCGCCGCCGGCCCCATCGTCATCGACAATTCCTCGGCCTTCCGGATGGACCCGGATGTGCCCCTGATCGTGCCGGAGGTGAACCCGGACGACGTCTCCTACGCTCACAAGAAGAACATCATCGCCAACCCGAACTGCTCGACGGCTCAGCTGGTGGTGGCGCTGAAGCCCCTGCATGACCGGGCGAAGATCAAGCGGGTGGTGGTCTCGACCTATCAGTCGGTCTCCGGCGCGGGCAAGGAAGGCATGGACGAGCTGTTCGACCAGACGAAGAACGTGTTCGTCCTGGGCGCAACCCCGCCAAACAAGTTCCCCAAGCAGATCGCCTTCAACGTCATCCCCTTCATCGGCGCCTTCGGCGACGACGGCTACACCGACGAAGAGGCCAAGATGTGGAACGAGACCCACAAGATGATCGATCCAGCCATCAAGCTGACGGTCACCTGCGTGCGGGTCCCGGTCATGGTCGGCCATTCCGAAGCGGTGAACATCGAGTTCCACGAGCCCCTCGACGAGGACGAGGCCCGCGACCTGCTGCGCGAATCCCCCGGTCTGGTGGTGATCGATAAGCGCGATGAGACCGGCTACATGACGCCCAAGGAAGCCCAGGGCGAATTCCCGGTCTTTGTCAGCCGCATCCGCAATGACCCGACCGTGGAGCACGGCCTGAACATGTGGGTGGTGGCCGACAACCTGCGCAAGGGCGCGGCGCTGAACGCCATCCAGATCGCCCAGCTGCTGGACGAGCGCGGCCTGATCAAGACCAAGGCCATCGCCTAAGGTCGCAGCGCGACGTCGAGTCTAAGAATGGGCGGCCGTTCCGCGGCCGCCCATTTGCATGTCCGTTTCCCGCGGGGCGCCTACGGATCGGCGCTTGTGAAGCGTGGGCGAAGGTCTAGGTAGGGCGCGTTCCCAGCCGAAAGCCTGCCCCTTGGCCCCGACGCCGCCGTCATCACCGACCTCTCCGCCGCCGGGCGCCTTCGCCGCGGGCCTGTCGGCCTATCTGATCTGGGGCTTCATCCCGCTGGTCTTCCAGATGCTGGGCTCCATGGGGGTTGGCCCGTGGGAGACGCTCGCCCACCGCACCTTCTGGGCCATTCCGTTCGCAGGCCTGTTCGTCTGGATGGCAGGCCAGGGGGGCCAGGCCCTGGCGGTGTTCCGCAAGCCCAAGGTGCTTGGCCTTTTGGCGCTCTCATCCCTGCTGATCGCCGCCAACTGGCTGGTCTTCATCTGGGCGGTGAACAACGGCAAGGTCCTGCAGACCAGCCTCGGCTATTTCATCAATCCGCTGCTCAGCATGGCGGCCGGCGCGCTCTTCTTCCGGGAGCGGCTGGACCGCATCGCCCAGGGCGCCATCGCGCTCGCCGCCATCGGCGTGGTCTTCCAGGCCGTGGCCATCGGCGGCCTGCCCTGGGTGTCCCTGACGCTGGCGGCCAGCTTCTGCGGCTATGGGATCGTGCGCAAGCAGGTGGCGGCGGACGCCCAGACTGGCCTGTTCATCGAGTGCCTGCTCCTGGGGATTCCCGGCGCGATCTTCGCCATCTGGCTGGCCCAGGCCGGCGCCGACCACTTCACGCTCGGGATCACGCCGGCGGCCTGGCTGATCTTTTCCGGCGCGGCGACGGCGGTGCCGCTGGTCCTGTTCGCCTGGGCCGCCCGGCGCCTGCCGCTGTCGGCCATGGGCTTCATGCAGTTCCTGGCGCCGTCCATGACCTTTGTGCTGGGTGTGGTCCAGGGCGAGCCGCTCGGATGGGCCAAGATCACCGCCTTCGCCTTCATCTGGGCCGGGGCTGGCGTCTTCGCCTACGGCCTCTGGCGGGCCTCACGCCGGCTGACCGCGGCGGTGGCCTAGCCGCGCGCAGCGCTTTTAAGGGCGGACACGAAGGACACAAAGGACACGAAGGGGCCCTGCTTACCTTTGTG
The DNA here is from genome assembly GCF_030693405.1 of Phenylobacterium sp. Taxonomy (GTDB): domain Bacteria; phylum Pseudomonadota; class Alphaproteobacteria; order Caulobacterales; family Caulobacteraceae; genus Phenylobacterium. Next base: position 4,134 of record NZ_JAUYAW010000064.1, on the reverse strand, counting down.
AACTTCGTGTTCTTCGTGGTTCAAAAGTAGCCTGCGGCGCTTGAGGCGACTGCGATGATCGCAGGACCTCTCAACCGTCATCCTGGGCCTTGTGCCCAGGATCCCTCGCGACGCTTGCGCCCGTCATCGACAGGGATGCTCGGCACAGGGCCGAGCATGACGACAGGAGGAGATGGGGAGACGGCGGGCGCTTGAAGCGCCTTAGACTTCAGTGCCCGTGGGGGCCTTCGTAGACGCCGGGCGCGAGGCGCTCGTTCTCGGCGCCTTCGCCGGCTTCAGGGGCCAGCTCGAACCGGCGGTCGCAATAGGGGCATTCGACGAAGGTCGCCCCGCCCATCTCCAGCCAGACCCGCGGATGGCCGAGCGCCCCGCCGACCCCGTCGCAGGCGATCCGGCCGGTGCGCACATAGACCACCTCCGGCGCCGGCCGCGCGCTGGCCGTCAGGGCGGTGACCGCCGGCTTGGCCGGCATGGGCTCAGGGGAGGTCTGGGCCTGGACGCCACGGTTTTCGGTCGCACGGGCCATGGGGGAAATCTCCGGTCGGAAGCTTGGCGCAGAGGCTGCTCGGGCCTAGGTATGCGAGGCGGGCTTGGCCCGTCAATGTTCGCGCCCGCCAACCGACCTTGCGCAGGCGCCAAAGGGGACCGCATGGACCTTCCGGAATTCGCCATCGAGGCCCAGGGCCTGGTCAAGACCTATCCGGCCACCAAGACCACGCCGGAGATGAAGGCCCTGCGCGGGATCGATCTGGCCATTCCCCGGGGCTCCATTTTTGGTCTGCTGGGCCCCAACGGCGCGGGCAAGTCGACCTTCATCAACACGCTCGCCGGCCTGACCAAGAAGACGTCTGGCACGGTGAAGATCTGGGGCCGGGACATCGACACCCACCCCCGGGACGCCCGGGCCGCCATCGGCGTGGTGCCCCAGGAGATCGCCGCCGATCCCTTCTTCACGCCCCGGGAATCGCTCGAGGTCCAGGCCGGCATGTACGCCGTGCCCCGCAAGGAGCGCCGCACCGACGAGCTGCTGGCCGCGCTCGGCCTCGCCGACAAGGCCAACGCCTATGTGCGTCAGCTCTCAGGCGGCATGAAGCGCCGGCTGATGGTGGCCAAGGCCATGGTGCACAATCCGCCGGTCCTGATCCTGGATGAGCCCACCGCCGGCGTGGACGTGGAGCTGCGCCGCCAGCTCTGGAACTATGTGGTCGAGCTGAACCGCCAGGGCGTGACCATCGTGCTCACCACCCACTATCTGGAAGAGGCCCAGGCGCTCTGCGACCAGATCGCCATCGTCAACCGGGGCCAGGTGGTGGCCTGTGAATCCACCGCCAAGCTGCTGGGGCGCCTCGACACCCGCAGCGTGGTTGTGACCCCCGAGACCCCGGTGGAAGAGGCACCGGCCCTGGCGGGCTTTGAGACCAAACTCCGGGCCGGCGGCGCCTTCAGCGTCACCTACCGCACCGGCCAGTCCAGCGTCGAACAGGTGCTGGCCGCCGTCCGCGCCGCAGGCCTGCGCATCCGCGACATCGCCACCGAGGATCCGAGCCTGGAGGACGTCTTCGTCGACCTCACCACCGACAAGACCCCGCAGGTGGCCTAACGGCCCGCGCACGGCGCCCCAAACCCGTTTGCGGTCCGGCCCCCTTTCGGCTAGAAACCCGCTCCGCCTCAGGCGCCAAGCACCCGTAGCTCAGCTGGATAGAGCGTTGCCCTCCGAAGGCAAAGGTCACACGTTCGAATCGTGTCGGGTGCGCCACTTCTCCATGACTGTTTGAGACCGCTAGACCTCGAGCCGAACAGCTCTGGGCCGTCTCGGACTAACAGTCGGTCGCTTCAAATCCGCAGCAGCGCTGCGCACATGACGCCTTCGGCGTCGTCCCGGTCCAGGGTCTCCAAGCCGACATAGAGGGCGTAGAGCATCGCCGGAGCGGTGGATGTGTCGATCCCGGCCGCGCGACACAGGTCGCCCAGATAGGCGACCCGGCGGGCGTCCATGCGGGCCACGGCCTCGGCCACGTTCGTATCAGACAGCGCCCAGGCGCGTAGAGCCGGCTCCAGCGCCGCGCCGCCATAGTCCGGATCACGAAGGCCGACGGCCAACAGGCATAGCTGTTCCAGCCGTCCCCGGGGCGGCAGGTCCGCATCAAGCCGCGCCACGACGCCCTCGAAGGCGCGTTCTTCCCAGAACTGGATGAGGCGATCCAGGTAGTGTGGCAGGTCCTTGAAGTGCCAGTAGAACGAGCCCTTGGTCGTGCCGAGGTCGCGCGCCAGGGCCTCGGCGCGCAGGGCCGAGGGACCAGATCTCGCCAGGGCCTGGAGCCCAGCTCTCAGCCAATCTTCGGCGCCGAGCCTTTGCCTTGTCATGTTCGCCACGGGAAAACCGTACGGCGGCGTATTGACGGGCGCAAGCGACCTGGCTAGACCATACGCCAGCGTATGGAGATGAAGATGGTCTGGACCCGATTGGCCGCCGTCCTGATGGGGGCGACGTTTCTCACTCACGTCTTCGCAGGCGGCCCAGAGGTGCACGCGCCCATGCTGGCCGCGCTGAGCGAGCCTGACCTTGGCGCCTTCGCCTCGATCCTCTGGCACGCGGTGACTGTGGTTCTGGCCGTGCTGGCCGTGGGCCTCTGGGGGCTGGCGGAGCGGCGTGACCCGCTGCTCGAGGCCGTGCTGTCTGGCATTCAGCTCGGGTTTGCAGGCCTGTTCCTGTTCTATGGCCTCGCCCGGCTGGGGACGGTCTGGCCAATGCCCCAGTGGGTCATCTTCCTGGCGATCCCCGCCCTCACCCGGTTTGGCCAGACCCGCCGCCGCCCGGCCGGGAAGGTCACCGCGAGCGCAGGATAGGCCAGACCTGAGCCCTCCTCCGCGCATTTTCCCTTGGTGAACCGTGTTTGGTTCGGCTCCATGGGCGCCGAAATGTTTTGGGCGCGGGGCCGGCAAGAGCCTCCGTCCCTCAAGGGCAGGAGACCGGTCATGGCTGACGGATATGTGGACGTGCTGCGCGACAAGCGGGAGGCGGCCCGCAAGGCGGCCTATGAGACCCCGATCGAGGAGCTGCATCCGGCGCGGGCCTCGCTGTTTCGCGACGACGCCATGTGGCCGACTTTCGAGCGGCTGCGGGCGGAGTCGCCGGTCCACTACACGCCCGACAGCAACTACGGCGCCTATTGGTCGATCACCCGCTACAACGACATCCTGGCGGTGGACTCCAACCACCAGGTGTTTTCCTCGGCCAAGGGCATCACCCTGACGCCCAAGGCCGCCCAGGGGTTCCGCGACCCCAATGCGCCGTCGGGGGCCAACTTCATCGCCATGGACCCGCCGCGCCACGACGTGCAGCGCAAGACGGTCAGCCCGGCGCTCTCGCCCATGGCGCTTTCGGTCATGGCCCCGCTGATCCGCGAGCGGGCCGGATTCATCCTCGACAGCCTGCCGGTGGGGGAGGAATTCGACTGGGTGGACCTGGTGTCCAAAGAGCTGACCACCATGACGCTCGCCACCCTGTTCAACTTCCCCTTCGAGGAGCGGCGCAAGCTGACCTTCTGGTCGGACACCATGACCTCGCCGCCTGGGCATGGGCCGGTGGCCGACATCGCCGAGCTGCGCAAGGTGATGGGGGAGTGCTTCGCCTACTTCACCGGCCTGTGGAACGAACGGGTCAATACCGAGCCCACCGGCGATCTCATCTCCATGCTGGCCCATGGGGAGGAGACCCGGCACATGTCGATGGCCGACTTCCACGCCAATGTCGCCCTGCTGATAATCGGCGGCAATGACACCACCCGGAACACCATCTCCGGCTCGGTCCTGGCGCTGAACCAGAACCCCGACCAGTACGCCAAGCTGCGGGGGAATCCCGACCTGATCCCGTCCATGGTCTCAGAGACCATCCGCTGGCAGACGCCGCTGGCCCATATGGCGCGCACAGCGACCCAGGACTTCGAGATGGGCGGCAAGACCATCAAGGAGGGGGACAAGGTGGTCATGTGGTACGTCTCGGGCAACCGGGACGACACGGTGATCGAGACCCCCGACGCCTACATCATCGACCGGCCCCGGCCTCGCCAGCACATGTCGTTCGGCTTCGGCATCCATCGCTGCGTCGGCAACCGGCTGGCCGAGCTGCAGCTG
>NZ_JAUYAW010000055.1 GCF_030693405.1 Phenylobacterium sp. | reverse complement strand
GGCGGAGCTCTCCGATGTCCCTGCCCCGGTCCAGCGGCTCAGACAGGCGTGGAGATTCTCGATCTTCACCGGCTTGTCGACACTATCGACCATGCCCACGTCGCGCATGCGGGCGATCTGTTCGGGCAGCACGTCGGCGCTCATGGCGATGATCGGCACCTGGCCCCGCTCACCTTCCAGCGCGCGGATCGCCCGGGTCGCCGCCAGGCCATCCACGCCTGGCATGTGCAGGTCCATCAGGATGGCGTCATAGCGGCCGGTCTTGGCGGCCTCGATGGCTTCGCGGCCGTCACAGGCGACATCGGCGGTGCAGCCGAGAATCTGCAGCATCAGCACCCCCAGCTCACGGTTCATGGGATGGTCGTCGACGAGCAGGATATGCGCCGACAGGGCTGCGGCGCGGTCATCGTCTTCGGCGGCCGAGATCGAGACCCCTGCCCGCTCCAGGTGCAGCTCCAGCCAGAAGGTCGAACCGGCGCCCGGCGCTGACTCGACCCCGACCTGACCGCCCATGGCCTCCACCAGGCCCTTGCAGATCGCCAGGCCCAGGCCCGTGCCGCCGTGCGTGCGGCTGACCGAGGAGTCGACCTGGCTGAACCTCTGGAACAGGGTGGCGGCCGCAGCCGGGGCGATGCCGACGCCGGTGTCGGTGACCGAGATCCGCACCCGGTCGCGCTCGCCCTCGGGGGTCGCCTTCAGGGTCAGGATCACCTGCCCCGCATCGGTGAACTTCACCGCGTTGTTCAGATAGTTGAGGAGCACCTGACAGAGACGGTGATCGTCGCAGACGTGTCCCTCCGCCAGTTCGCCCTCGACCTGTATGGTCAGGGCCAGGCCCTTGCTGTCGGCCGCCTCGGCGACGATGGCCAGGGCGTCGCGGCAGACGACGGTCAGGTCGACCGGCTTGGGATCGAGCTCGATACGGCCGGCCTCGACCTTGGAGAAGTCGAGAATATCGTTGACCACGGTCAGGAGCGCGATGCCCGAACGTCGGATCAGATCGATCTGCCGCCGGCTGTCGGCGCGCATATCCTTGTCCATCTCCAGGACCTGGGCGAAGCCGATGATCGAATTCAGCGGCGTCCTGATTTCGTGGCTCATGGTGGCCAGGAAGTCGGTCTTGGCCACCGAGGCGGCCTCGGCCCGCTCCCGCGCCCGCTGATGGCTGATGGAGCGCCGCAGGATCAGATCGCGCAGGCGCTGCTGGTGGATGGTCATGAGGGCGGTGACAATGCCGGTCCCGAACACAAGGCCCAGATAGACCTGGAAGATCGTGACCTGTTGAGACAGCGTCCGGGTCTCAGCCAGGACCGGCGCGCGCCCCCAAAGGAAGCCGACCGTCAGCAGGACCACGCAGGCCACCGCCATAGACACTGTGACCGCCTGAGGACCTGTCCGTAGTCCAAGGATGGTGATGACCGGGAACATGGTCAGCAGGGCGATGGGCGCGGCCGGGGTGATGATCAACGCCACCAGCACGGCCACGGCCACATAGCCCAATGTGATCTCCCAGGAGCGCTCGGACAGAAGACGCGTCCGTCGCCCCTGGCTGAGCAACAGGATGGCCGGCAGCACCAACGACATGCCCAGGAACTTCGCGCCCAGCCGGTTGACCAGCATATCCGTCGGAAACTTACCCTCGATTACGAGGGCGCCTAGCCCAAGCAGCAGGGCCGAAATCACGAGGACCGGCGCCAAGGCCAGGAAGATCAAGGCGGCGAACCGGCCCGGCGTGGTGAGCCGCACGGCATTGAGCCTGCGGGCCAGATGAACGACGGCCACCGCTTCGACCACGTTCAGAAGACTGTAGCCCACGGCGCCATAGAGCGGGTGCCCAAAGGCCAGGATGATGGCGCCCTGCAGCACGAAACCCACGGCCAACAGGGCCGGCGCCCAACGGGCCGGCAACAGCAAAAGGGCGCCGATGACAAAGGCGTTAGCCGTCCAGATCGTGCCGACGCCGGTGGTCTCCCTGAGCACATTGGTCAGCCAGAGATTGGCGACATAGCCGCCGTAAAGCAGGACGGCGAGCAGGAGCTGTCGGCTCTGACGGGTAATGGGGGAACTCCGAGACAAGGGCGAACGGCCGATACCTTCTGGCCAACCTAGACCTTGGCGTCTCAACCAAAGCTTAAGCCTGTAAGGCCCCTAGCGGTCCGTCAGACGATGGCTCAGTGCGCCGATCTCCTGGCGAAGGGCCGCCAGTTCGGACCGCAGGGCGGCGAGATCAGCCGCATCCTCGGCATGCGCCTTCTGTCGCTCGACGCTGGCCAGACGCAGGTCCTCCTCGATCTGCTGACGTTCAGCCTTGGCCTCCTCCTCGTGTTCGCTCTGCATGGCGTTGACCACGATGCCAATGAACAGGTTCAGCATGGTGAAGGTGGTGCAGAGGATGAAGGGCACGAAGAAAGCCCAGGCATAGGGATAGACCTCCATCACCGGCCGCACGATGCCCATGGACCAGCTCTCCAGGGTCATCACCTGGAACAGGGAATAGGCCGAGGCCGGGATGGATCCGAACCACTGGGGGAAACTGGCGGCGAACAGCTTGGTGGCCATCACCGAGGCCACATAGAAGATCAGGGTCATCAAGAGGATGATCGACCCCATCCCCGGCAGGGCGCTGATCAGGGCGCCGACGACCCGACGCAGGGACGGCACCAGGGTGATCATCCGCAGCACCCGCAGGATGCGCAGGGCCCGCAACACCGAGAAGGCGCCGGCCGCCGGCACCAGCGCGATGCCGACGATGGCGAAGTCGAACAGGCTCCAGGGGTCCTTGAAGAAGGCCAGACGGTGGACGGCGATGCGGGCGACAATCTCGGCGACGAACACCGCCAGGATCACCCGGTCCAGCAGCAGTAGAACATTACCGAAATTGGCCATGGCCCAGGCGCTGGTCTCCAGCCCCAGGGTGATCGCATTGAGCACGATCAGAGCGGTGATGATCTTCTCTGTACGCGGCGAGGTGATCAGCGCCTTGAGCTGGTCCAAAGGGGTAGACTCCATGGGGATGCGGTTCTGTCGCGCCATCTGCCGCAATCCGCCGCAAAGCGCTAGCGGCCGCGAATGCCCACGCCCGTGAAGCTTGACGTAGGGGCGCGGTTTCCCGGCGCGCGCGCCTGATCTAAGGGCTTGGGAGGGTCAGCCAGTGGGAGATCGATATGAACCCGGCGCAGGAACATGAGGCCATTCTCGAAACCGTGCGCAGGCTGTGCGCCGGCTTTCCGGGCGAGTACTGGCGCGCCCGGGATCGCGAGCGAACCTATCCCACCGAATTCGTCCAGGCCCTGACCGAGGCCGGCCTGCTCGGCGTGTTGGTCCCGGAGTCGTACGGGGGGAGCGGACTTGGCCTGTCGGCGGCGGCCGCCATCCTGGAGGAGATCCATGCCAGCGGCTGCAACGCCGCGGCCGTCCACGCTCAGATGTACACCATGGGCACCGTCCTGCGGCACGGCAGCGAGGCCCAGAAGGCCCAGTGGCTGCCGAAGATCGCCACCGGAGAGGTGCGCCTGCAGGCCTTTGGCGTCACCGAACCCGGCGCCGGCACCGACACCACCGCCATCACCACCCAGGCGGTGCGCCGGGGCGACGCCTACGTCATCAACGGCCAGAAGGTGTGGATCAGCCGCGCCGAACACTCCGACCTCATGGTGCTCCTGGCCCGCACCACCCCGCGGGAGGAGACGGCGAAGAAGACCGAGGGTCTGTCGGTCTTCCTGCTGGACATGCGCGAGGCCGTCGGGCGCGGCCTGACCATCAAGCCGATCCGCACCATGTTCAACCACGCCACCACCGAGCTCTTCTTCGATGATCTGGAAATCCCGGCCTCCTGTCTGATCGGCCAGGAGGGCAAGGGCTTCCGCTACATCCTCGACGGCATGAACGCCGAGCGCATCCTGATCGCCGCCGAGTGCATCGGTGACGGCCGCTGGTTCGTGGACAAGGCCCGCGCCTACGCCTCCAGCCGCGTGGTGTTCGGTCGGCCGATCGGCCAGAACCAGGGGGTCCAGTTCCCCATCGCCCGGGCCTATGCCCAGGTCCGGGCGGCCAAGCTGATGACCTATGAGGCCGCAGCCCGCTACGAGGCGGGCGATCCGGCCGGCGAAGAGGCCAACATGGCCAAGCTGCTGGCCTCGGAGGCATCATGGGCGGCGGCGGACATGTGCATCCAGACCCATGGCGGCTTTGGCTTCGCCGAGGAGTACGATGTGGAGCGCAAGTTCCGCGAGACCCGCCTCTATCAGGTGGCGCCGATCTCGACGAACCTCATCCTGGCCTATCTGGCCGAGCACGTTCTGGGCCTGCCGCGCTCCTACTAGAGCTTCGCCTCAGTCGGTGAAGACCACGGTCTTGGCGCCGTTCAGCAGCACCCGGTCTTCCAGGTGCCAGCGCACCGCCCGGGCCAGGACCCGGCGCTCGATGTCGCGGCCCTTGCGGATCAGGGCGGCGGGCGTGTCGCGGTGGCTGATCCGCTCCACGTCCTGTTCGATGATCGGGCCTTCGTCGAGGTCGGCGGTGACATAGTGGGCCGTGGCCCCGATCACCTTCACGCCCCGGGCATGGGCCTGATGATAGGGCCGCGCGCCCTTGAAGCCCGGCAGGAAGGAGTGGTGGATGTTGATGCAGCGCCCCTCCAGCTTGGCCGCCAAGCCGTCGGACAGGATCTGCATGTAGCGGGCGAGCACCACCAGCTCGGCCCCGGTGGACTGGACCAGCGACCAGACCGCGGCCTCCTGCTCCAGCTTGGTGTCCCGGTTCACGGGCAGATGGTGGAAGGGCAGACCGCTGAGGTCGATGCTGGAATAGGTGTCGGCCGGGTGGTTCGACACCACCGCGCAGATCTCCATGGGCAGCTCGCCGCGACGCCAGCGCCAGACCAGGTCCGACAGGCAGTGATCGGCCTGAGAAGCCAGGATCATCACCTTCCTGCGCACCTTGGGGTCGCGCAGGGTCCAGTTCATGCCGAACTCGACGCCGATGGGGGCAAAGGCGTCGCGCAGGTTTTCGGCCGAGGTGTCGCCAGCCTCGAACACCACGCGCATGAAGAAGCGGCCAGTCTCGACGTCGCCGAACTGCTGGGCGTCGATGATGTTGCCGCCGCCGTCGAACAGGAAGTTGGCCACGCGGGCCACGATGCCGGGCCGGTCGGCGCAGGATAGGGTCAGGATCATGAGGCGGGTGACTAGCCTGCGCGGGCGATCAGCACCACCACCAAGACCGCGATCGCCACGCCCACCACGAGGCGCCACAGGGGCGCCGGGCGCAGTTCGCCCTCCAGACCTGGGGTCGCGTCCTGGCCGGTCACCATCGGCTTCACCAGGTTCCGCCGCTTGAAAACGGCATAGGCGGCGATGGCCACCAGATGCAGCGCCACGGCGGCCTGCAACAGCCGGAAGTTCAGCTCATGCAGGTCGGACGCCTGACGGCCCGTCTCGAAGTCGATAAACCGCGCAAAGGGTCCAGACTCCATGCCGTTGATGTCTATGGCGAACAGACCAAGTCCCACCTGCGAGATCAACAGGAGCACCAGCAGCAGAACGCTGAGCGCGCCCAGGGGGTTGTGCCCAAAGCTGGCCGGCGCCCCGCGCCAGCCGCGGACGTAGGCCAGCACGGCGCCGGGCCCCTTCATGAACTGCGAGAACCGCGCCGTGGATCCGCCCACCACGCCCCAGTAGAGACGGAAGATGACCAGGCCCAGGATGCCGTAGCCGGCGTAGCGGTGGATGTTCATCCGCTCGCCGGCCGTCAGCCAGGCTACCACCACCAGGACCGCCAGGGCCCAGTGGACAAGGCGGGTCGGCAGGTCCCAGACCCGGACGCGGGGCGCCCGACCAGACACGGCTACTGCTCGACCCGGAAGTTGTCGTGACAGCCGCCGCAGCTGGCGCCCACCATCTTCACATGTTCGCGCAGACCAGCGGCGTCGCCCGCGATCGCCAGCTCCTGCAGCCGGGTGGTGGCCGTGGCCAGTCGGGTCTGGGCGGCGGCGAAACCGTCCGGGTCCGTCCACACCGTCGCCAGGGCGTCGGTCTTCACCCCGTCGTCAGGCCCCGTCCCAGCGGGAAACCAGCCGGGGATCTGGCTGGCCAGGACATTCATCCGCTCGGCCGCCGGGACGATCTGCGCCATGTCTGGGGCGTCGGTCTTGAGCTGGTCGTTGATGAGCTTGAACGACGCGCCCAGCGCCTTGAAGCCTTCCTGGCGCTCGGCCACCGCCGCCGGGACCGGCGCGTCGCTTGCGGCGACCTCTTCGCTCGCCTGCTGGCCACAGGCGGCGACCAGCAGCGCCAGGGACGCGCCAACGAGCGCGCGTCGCGCCGAACGCCACGAAACTGAGGAGGACTGGACGGTCATGGCTTGGGATCCCTCAAGGCCGGATATGCGCGCCGCGCGGTGAGTCTCCCGTCTAGTATGGCACAGGTTTGGCGTCAGGACGGATGGGACACGCGACCCGTATTCCCGGGCGGGCGCCCACCGCTTGCGCAGTCGCCGGCGCCGGGCGGGAACCCTCGCCATGTACAGGGCATTGGCTTCTCAACCAGAGGAGCTTGAAAATGATGATGACTGCGAAGCGCCCCCGTCTCGGCCTGGCCGCGGCGCTGTCGGGCGCCGCCTTGCTGGTCGCAGCCTGCGGCCAGGGCGATCCGGCCACGACGGGGTCGGAGATGGGCGTGGTGGACAACGAAGCGGGCGACCTTGATGCGCCTCCGGCCGGGGCCATGACCGGCGGCGCTGCTGATCAGACGCCAGCCTATGGGCAGCCCGGCGGGGTCCCCGCCGAAGCGCACAGCCAGCCTGGGTCGCAACCCAGCGGCAGCGAAATGCCGCCGCCTCCTGGCGGTGAGACGTCGCGCTAGACAAAAAAGGCGCCGATCGACCGCGAAGCTAGGGCCGTCGATCGGCGCTGGGTTCTAGGCCGCGGCGAAGAAGCCGTGTTCGCCGCTGACCCGCACCAGGCAGGGCTGGCCCTTGTCCTGGGCGGCGCGGGCGCGCTTGTTGGCCGCGGCCTTGGCTTCTTCCTTGTCGAGGCTGTGGTCAGAGAAGGCGCCGTCCTGCTCGACGGCCCAATAACCGTCATGACGCGCCACCGTGAAAACGACCCGATCCCGAATTTCGCGCATGGCAGGCTCCCGTAAGGTCCGACCGCAACCACCACAGGGCGAAAAACGCAATGAGGGCCGGCGGCCAGAACGTGTTGTGAAGAATTAGTATATAGGAATTTCCGCTGTAAGTCCGAGCCTTAGGGAAAATAATCTTGCCTTCAGGGCCAATTTCGTGCGACCTTGGATCATCGAATATCGTTTTGGCTCGCCTAAAATCCACCGCTGCGCACTTCGTACGACGTCTGGACTTCTCGACCCTCTCCGAAAATTTGATCGCGCGACCGCTCTTGGGCGCGTGAATATTTAGACCCGGAAAGGGATCAACATGAGCACCGGAACCGTGAAGTGGTTTAACGGCCAAAAAGGCTTCGGCTTCATCCAGCCTGACGACGGCGGCGCCGACGTTTTCGTTCACATTTCAGCCGTGGAGCGCGCCGGCATGGCTTCGCTGCACGAGGGCCAGAAGCTCGGCTTTGAAATGCAGCGCGACGCCCGCAACGGCAAGATGTCCGCGGCCAATCTGCAAGCGGCTTAAACCGCTTCAGGCTTGTCTGAACGAAAAAAGGGTCGGCGTCCGCGCCGGCCCTTTTTTCATGCTTGCGGCCGGTCGGCGGAGCGGTCTGCGGTCTCACTCGTTCAGCGCCTGTGTTTTGAAGGAGTCCGCCATGCCCACCCCATGGGTGATCGAAGTCCGACTGGGGACCCGCCCCGACGCCGCGCCCCTCCGCCGGGCGGTCGTCGAGGCTGAGGACGAAGCCGCCGCCCTGCGTCTCGTGCTGGCGCAGGCTGAGCAGGACGTGTCGGCGGCCCGCGCCGGCCTGCAGGACGACGGCCAGGAGGAGGTGTTTTCATCTGCTGAGGCCTCGGGTCGTTCTGAACATCATGCCGGCGAGGAGCACGACGACCCGGCGGGGAACCTCGTCTGACCATCGGGGTTCTCACCCCATGACCCATCCGCTGCAGACCAAGGACGATCAGTGGCGCGAGCGCCCCAACAGCGCTGAACCGGTGTTCGATCCAGGGGCGGCCCCGGCCTCGGCCGACGCTGAAGCCGGCGGGGCCCACGCGGCGCGGCCAGATCCGGGGACGAGCCGCTCGCCCATGCCCACCCGGCCCGACCCGCAGGCGCCCGGTCTGGTCCTGCCACCCACGGTCTGGGCGATCGCCGCGGCGCTCATGCTGGCCGCTGTGGTTGTCGCGGCCCTGCTGACCTTCTGAGCATGTCGCAAACGGATGCTGTGACCGCCGAGCCCAAGCCGCTTGTCCTGATCACCGGCGCAGCTGGCAATCTCGGGGCCACCCTGGCCGCGGGTCTGTCCGAACGCTACCGGATCGTCGGCCTGGATCTTGAGGCCGCGCCCCGCGACTATCCGCTGATCGCCGCGGACCTGACGGACAGGGATTCGGTCAAGGCGGCGCTCCAGCAGGTCCGACGCGATCATGGCGGCCACCTGGCCAGCGTCATCCATCTCGCGGCCTATTTCGACTTCTCTGGCGAGGACCACGCTCTCTACGAGACGCTGAATGTCGAGGGGACCCGACACCTGCTGGACGGTCTGCAGGCCTTCCAGGTCGAGCAGTTCATCTATGCCAGCACCATGCTGGTCCATGCCCCGGTCAGCCCCGGCGAGCGCATTGATGAGACCCAGCCCCTGGATCCGCGCTGGATCTATCCTCAGTCCAAGGCGAAAGCCGAAACCGCCGTCGCCGAGCGCGCCGGAAAGATCCCTTACCTCCTGCTGCGTCTGGCGGGGGTCTATGACGACACGGCCGCTGTCCCGACCCTTTCGCAGCAGATCGCGCGGATCTATGGGCGGGACTTCGAAAGCCACCTCTATTCCGGCGACACCGATGTCGGGCAGTCGATGCTGCACAAGGACGACATGGTGGACGCCTTCGTGCGCGCCGTGGACCGGCGCGACAGCCTTCCCGCCCACGCGGCGATCCTGATCGGCGAGGCTGACGCGGTCTCCTACCAGGATCTGCAGGATCAGATTGGCCAGCTCATCCATGGGGAGGACTGGGCCACCTTCCAGGCGCCAAAGCCCGTGGCCGCCCTGGGGGCCTGGGCGCAGGAGAAGCTTGAGCCGATCATCCCCGACGCCCTGGACCAGGGCGAAAAGCCGTTCATCCGTCCCTTCATGGTGCGAATGGCCGACGACCACTACGCCCTCGATATCGGCCGGGCCGCCGACCTGCTCGGCTGGCGTCCGCGCCACCATCTGCGCGACGAGTTGCCGGCCCTGGTGGCCTCGCTGACCGAAGATCCCGAGGGATGGCACAAGGCGAACGGGGTTCCCCTCCCCGCCTGGATGAGCGACGCCCAGGACGCCGACCTCGACCCGGAGGACGCTCGACAGCGCCACGAACAGGCCTATGGCGAGGCGCACAGCCGACAGCGCTGGGCCCAGATGAGCGTCATGGCGCTCGGCGCCTGGCTGGTGGCCACCATGCCGGCCATGGGGCTGGATGACGGCCGCCTCATGACCAGCCAGGTCGTCTCTGGCCTGGCCCTCATGATCCTCGGCGCCCTGTCGCTGAGCGCCAGGCTCTGGCTGGCGCGCTGGGCCGCGGCCGCGCTCGGCCTGTGGATCATGTTCGCCCCGATCCTCTTCTGGACGCCCTCTTCCGCGGCCTTCCTGAATGGAATTCTGGTCGGGGGGCTCACCATGGGGCTTGCGGTGGGCCTGCGCCCCGACCCCGGCGTCACGCCCGCGGCCGAGCTTGCCGGACCCATGACCCCGCCGGGCTGGCGCTACAATCCTTCGGACTGGACTCAGCGCGTCCCGATCATTGTCCTGGCCCTGGTCGGCCTGTTTGTCTCGCTCACCCTGTCGGCCTACCAGCTCGGCCACATCGACAGGGTCTGGGAGCCTTTCTTTCCGGGCGGCCCCGATCCCCGCAATGGGACCGAGGAGATCATCACCTCCGACGTCTCCAAGGCCTGGCCGATCCCCGACGCGGCGGTGGGCGCCCTGGTCTACGCCCTGGAAATCGTCACCGGCCTGATCGGGTCGCGCCGTCGCTGGCGGACCATGCCCTGGCTGGTCATCGCCTTTGGCCTGATGATCGTGCCGCTGGGCGTCGTCTCCATCGCCTTCATCATCATCCAGCCCATCGTCATCGGGACCTGGTGCACCCTGTGCCTGATCGGCGCGGCGGCCATGCTGCTGCAGGTGCCCTATGCGATGGATGAACTGCTCGCGAGCCTGCAGTTCCTGGCGCGGCGCAAGCGGGCCGGCCATCCGATCCTGCGCACCCTCCTGGTCGGCGACACCGACGACGGCGAGGTCGAGGCCGAGACCGATGAGTTCGCCCGTCCCGCCCCCGCCATCCTGCGTGACATGGCCAGTGGCGGCGTGAACCTGCCCTGGAATCTCGCCCTGGCTGCGCTCATCGGGATCTGGCTGATGTTCAGCAGGCTCACCCTGGGCGCGGAGGGCGCGGCGGCGAACGCCGACCATCTGATCGGCGCCCTGGTGCTGACGGTCGTCTCGATCGCCGCGGCCGAAGTGACCCGCACGGCCAGGCTCGCCCTGCCGGTGCTGGGCGTCGCCCTGGCGGTCAGCGCCTTTACGTTCGAGAGTTCAACCCTTCACACCGCCGCGGGCGTCGCTGCGGGCCTGGCCCTCATCGCCCTGGCGATCCGCCGGGGACCGGTGCGGGCGCGTTATGGCGACTGGAGCCGCTGGATTCTCTAGAGTGCCGCCTTGTGGGTCGCCGGGCCATGCCCCGGCCCCTCGGCCACAGGCTCCAGGGACTCGATGTAGGCGACGATGTCCTGCATCTCGGCGGCGGTCATGTAGATGGGGGGCATCTCCCCATGCCCTTCCCGCGCAATCTGCGCCAAGGACCGTTCCAGGCCGATGGCCGTGTGGCGCATGCGCACGCTGGCGAAGGGCGGTGCCACCGCATTGGCGCTATGGCCGCTGTAGCCGACGGCGTGACACCCCCCACAGGATCGCGTGACGAACTGGAGTCCGCGCTCCGCGGCCGGGCTCAGGGGCTGCGGCGGCGGTCCCAGCTGCGGGGTGGCGCAGGAGGCGAGCGCGCCAGCAAGGCTCAGGATGATGAGGATGTCGCGCATGGCCGGTCTCCGCAGTGTGGTCGCCCAACCCTTCTATCCTAGTTGAGCCATGGCCACCCCACCGCCTCCGTAATCCTACCTAGGCGCCAGACCGGAATTTTCCCTCAAGCTCTCCGCCCTGATCCTCCATCCCGTCAGAGAGGAGCAACATCATGACTGCGCACGATCTTTACCTGGGCCTGGTGCTCGCCACCTTCGGCGCCTTCGCCTTCACCCTGTTCGCCGTGAGCAACTGGTCGAACGGCGGCAAGCGCTAGCCTGCGCGCCCTAACCGCCCCGGGTGCTCCAGGCCACCCAGCCCGCTACCGCCACAAGCCCAAGGGCGAAGGCCGCCTGCACCTGGGGCGCCCGGTCGGCTTTGGCGACCCATCCATAGGCCCGCGCGCCAAGGGCGACGATGGCGACGTGGATCACCACCGAGGCGCTCAGATGGATGCCGCCCAGCGTCAGAAAGGCCCTGAGCGGGCTGTCGGTCTGCGGCGGCGCAAAACTCGGCAGCACGGCCACATAGAAGATCAGCGCCTTGGGATTGAGGACATTGGTAAGGAAGCCTCGCCGCACATCCCGCCAATCGCCGAGCGACAGATCCTCGACCTCCGACGACGCTCCGGGCCCCCGCCAGGTGTCCCAGGCCAGCCAGAGCAGATAGGCGACCCCACCCCAGCGAAGCGCCTGGTAGAGCACCGGCTGAGCCACCGCCAATTGCGACAGGCCCGCGGCGGCCGCCACCATGTGGGCGGCGAGTCCTAGGGTCACCCCGAGCAGTGTCAGAAGACCGGCCGACCACCCGCGCCGCGCGCTGACCAGCGCCAGGTAGCCCATGTTCGGCCCCGGCGTCAGTTCGATCAACACCGCCGCCAACAGGAAGGACGCCCATCTGAAATCGTCCACGGATGATGCCCCCTCCGCCCCTGTCGCGCGGGTCTGGCGGCGCCGACCTACCTGACCTCACCGGCAGCCTTACCCCATAAGCTTGCCAAGCGCCGCGCCCCCTTCTACCGCATGTCTCCATGCATTGGCTGACCTGGCAAAGCGTCGCAGCTCGGAGGCCCGCCTGGGCCGGCTATCTGTGGGCCGCCGGGGCCACTGCCCTGTCGGCGGCCCTCTATGTCGCGATCCTGCCCCTGGTGGGCGAGCGGACGGTCTATCTGATCTTTCTGCCCGCCGCTGTGGTCGGGGGACTGATGGGCGGCGCGGGGGCTGCGCTGCTCGCGACTCTGGCCGGGATGGCCTGCGTCTGGCTGCTCGGCGGACACGCGGCCTTCGCAGGCGCGGCCAATCAGGTGGACAGCCTGCTATTCGTCATCAGCGGCCTGGCCATCGCCGCGGCGGGCCATCACCTTCAGCGACGCACGCTTGAGGGCGCCCAGGCGATCCTGCACCTGGCCGAGAGCGAGGCCCGGCTCCGCTCGATCCTGGAAACCGTACCGGACGCCATGATCGTCATCGACGACCATGGGGTGATGCGCTCGTTCAGCGTCGCGGCGGAACGCCTGTTTGGCCTGCGGGCCGACGAGGCCGTGGGCCGCAACGTCTCGGTGCTGATGCCAAGCCCCTACCGGGAACAGCATGACTCCTATCTGCAACGCTACATGCAGACCGGCGAACGCCGGATCATCGGGATCGGCCGGGTCGTGGTCGGGGCCCGCAAGGACGGCTCCACCTTCCCGATGGAACTGGCCGTGGGGGAGATGGAAACCTCGGGCAAGCGGTTCTTCACCGGTTTTGTCCGCGACCTCACCGAGCGCCAGAGCACCGAACGACGGGTGCAGGACCTGCAATCGGAGCTGGTCCACGTCTCGCGGCTGACGGCCCTCGGCGAGATGGCCTCGGCGCTGGCCCATGAGCTGAACCAGCCCCTGTCGGCCATCGCCAACTACATGAAGGGCTCTGAGCGCCTGCTGGATGCGCCGGCCCTTGACCGGGACAAGATCAAGGGCGCCCTGTCCAGCGCCACGGAACAGGCCCTGCGCGCCGGTCACATCATCCGTCGGCTGCGCGACTTCGTGTCCAAGGGCGAGTCGGACCGTCGCATCGAGAATCTGCCCCAGCTTCTGGAGGAGGCCGGCGCCCTGGCCATGATCGGGGCCAAGGAACGCGGCGTGCGGCTGGAGTTCCGGCTGGACCATCAGCTCGCCCTTGTCCTGGCCGACAAGGTCCAGGTCCAGCAGGTGCTGCTCAACCTCATGCGCAACGCCATTGACGCGATGGAGGCCTCGCCGCGGCGGGAGCTGACGGTCGCCACACGGCCAGCAGCCGAGGATATGGTCGAGGTGGTGGTCACCGATACCGGCCCAGGCATCGCCCCTGAGATGATCGATCAGCTGTTCCAGCCTTTCGTCACCACCAAGCCGCAAGGTATGGGTGTCGGGCTGTCGATCTCGCGAACGATCGTTGAGGCGCACGGGGGCAGGATCTGGGCTGAGCCCAATCCAGGCGGGGGCACGATCTTCCGCTTCACCCTGCGGGCCGTGCGGCGTGAGGATTTGGAGTCCGATGACTGAGTCTGTGGTTCATGTGATCGATGATGACGAGGCGATGCGGGACTCCCTCGCCTTCCTCCTGGACACCGCCGGCCTGACCGCCTGCACCTATGATTCAGCACAGGCCTTCCTGGACGCCCTCGAGGCCGTCGCGGCCGGCGTCATTGTGACCGACATCCGCATGCCGGGCATGACCGGCCTCGACCTGGTGCGCCGGTTGAAGACGCGGGGCTGCGCCTATCCCGTCATCATGATCACCGGCCATGGAGATGTGCCCCTGGCGGTGGAGGCCATGAAGGCCGGCGTCGTGGACTTTCTCGAGAAGCCCTTTGAGGAAGAGACCCTTCTGGCGGCGATCCGCTCGGCGCAGTCTCCGGCCGCCGAGACCACCGCCGACCCCGAGCGGGAACGGGTCCGCGCGGTGCTCGACAGCCTATCCCCCCGGGAACACGAAGTGCTCGATGGCGTGGTGGAGGGCAAGCTCAACAAGGTCATCGCCCACGAATTGGGAATCAGTCCCAGGACCGTTGAGGTCTATCGGGCCAATGTGATGTCCAAGACCGGCGCCCGGGGACTGTCGGAACTGATCCGCATGGTGCTGCTGGTCAGGCCCTAGCCTCCGCCCGGCGAGCGTCGGCGTTTGCGGTGGATCAAGGACGGGACGTGACCCATCCCTAGGGTGGAGGCTCCCGCACGCTGCAGCCCCGGCCCATGCTTCCTGAGTCGCTCACCTTGATCCGCCCGGCGCCCATGGTCGTCCTTCTGGACGACGACGCCGCCCTGCGCCTGGCTCTGACCTTCTCCCTGGAAATCGAAGGCTATCGGGTGGAATCCTGCGCCACGGGGGAAGAGCTGGTCGCCCGGGATCTGCCGGATCGCGACGCCTGCCTCGTCCTGGACTACCGCCTGTCGGGGATGTCGGGGCTGGACGTGCTACAGACCCTGCGTGACCGGAAGGTCAGCCTGCCGGCCATCCTGATCACCAGCAATCCGACTCCAGGGGTTCGCGCCCGCGCCGCCCGGCTGCAGGCCCAGCTGGTGGAGAAGCCCCTGCTGGGCGACCTTCTCCTTGGCCATATCCACCGGATCCTCCCGCTCTGAGCCTCAGGCCGCCGCCGCTCCCAGGCGACGCATCCGGGCGATCCATCTCAAGCGCTGCGCCGGGCTCGGGGATTCCGCCGGCCCCAGGGCCATTTCGCGGACCGGGCGCACGCCGGAAATCCACAGCAGGCCCCGGCTGACGCATTTCAGACCGTGGGCGAAGAACACAAGACGGAAGATGAAGCCGGGCATGCCCATGGTCACCACCACCCGGGCCGAGCGGCCGCCCAGCAATCCCTTCACCCCCTTGGCCTCCCCGGGCGCGGCCAGGGCCAGCCCATAGCGGAAGACCTGCTCCAGGAAGGCCTTGAACACAGCCGGCGGCGCCCCGAGCCACAGGGGATAGATCATCACCAGATGATCGGCCTCGCGGACCGCGTCCTGAATCTCAGCCACCTCGGGGGTCGGCTGCGACAGGAAAGCCGCCTGCGAGGTGATGGGCGCCAGGGACAGCCCGCCCACCTCGATCCGTCTGACCTGATGGCCCGCGGCTTCCGCCCCTTCGCCATAGGCGGTGGCGAGGGCCGAGCAGAGCCGGTCGGGATGGGGATCGGGGTGGCCGTTGATCAGCAGGATCCTGCGGCGGTCAGTTCGGGTGGTCGTCATGGGCGCGCTCCTGGCGGGCCAGACTGAGACGGAAGGTCGCCCCCTCGCCTTGACCAGGGTCAAGGACGCCCCGCAGATCGGATGTCAGAAGACGGCCACGCCGCAAATCCGGGAAACTACTTAGGTAGCAGACCCGAATGTTGGGCGAAGGCGGCGCGGGCCAGGATGCAGTCATCGGCTCAAGGACCTCCGCCATGACCCTCGCCTACGCCCCCGACGCCCCCATCGCCACGCCGGCCATCGCCCAGGTGATGGAACGCCTCGGCCTTCGGATGAACTTCGCCAAGGACGAGGAGATCTTCTGTCAGGATGAAGAGGCCGATCTTCTCTACATCGTCGTCACCGGCGCGGTGCGCACGACCCGCCTGCTGAGCGACGGCCGCCGCCAGGTGGGTAGCTTCTATTATCCCGGCGATCTCGTGGGCCTGGAGACCGGCGACCTGCACCGCTTCTCCGCCGAGGCCCTCTGCGACTGCACCCTGCTGGTGGTCAAGCGCTCGGCGGTGAAGACCTTCGCCGGCGACGAGGACCTGGACCGCGCCCTGTGGCAGGCCACCCGTCGCGAGCTGGAACGCACCCAGGAGCACCTGCTGGTTCTCGGCCGCAAGACGGCCTGCGAGAAGGTCGCCTCCTTCCTCATGGACCTGGCCCAACGTGACCGGTCCGAGCAGGTCGCCCTGCCCATGGGTCGCCAGGACATGGCCGACTATCTGGGACTCACCATTGAAACCGTGTCGCGGATGCTGACCCAGCTCCAGGGCGCCTCGGTCGTCGAGTTCGACGGCTGCCGCCGCTTCCGTGTCACGCGCTGGGACGCGCTGGAACGCCTCGCCGAATAGGCCATCGAGCGCGGGCCCGCCCAGGCCCGCGCCCGGACCTGTCGAGACGGGAGTTCATCGCCGCACCACCCCGTCGCGGTCGAACTCCAGCTTCAGCGCCCCGCCGGCGCAGCGCCCGGCTCCGCCCCAGACGGAGCTGGCCCGCTGCGCCGGCAACCTTGCTTTCGCCAGGGGCCGTCGCACTCCATCCCCAACCTATAGGTCTGTGAAGGCGCCCCGGCGGTCCATGTCCGGGGCGCCTTCGTCACGACCGCACGCCGGCGGCTGGCGACCTCAGCCGGCGGCGGTCGCAAGGGGCTCAAGGCCGGCGACCGGATCGGCCAGCCTCAGAGTTCTGTCGCAAAGGGCGAGCGGCGCTGGACGGTGCGAGACCAGCAGCAGGCCCTGCCCCGTCCGCGCCAGGCGTTGCTCCAGCCGCGCGATGACCAGGGCCTCGGTTTGCGAATCCAGGCCCTCGGTGGGCTCATCGAGAACCAGCCAGGGCGACGGGCGCAGCAGGGCGCGCGCCAGGGACAATCGCCGGCGCTCTCCCCCCGACAGCCGCGCGCCGCCCTCGCCCAGCCAGGCGTCGAGGCCGCCGGCCATGACGGAGATCCGGTCCTCCAGACCGGCGTCGGCCAGAGCGAGCCACAGTTCGGCGTCGCTGGCCCGCGGCGAGGCCAGCAGGAGATTGTCCCGCACGCTGCCGGTCAGCATCCGGGCGTCCTGCGGACCATAGGCGAACTGGCTGCGCACGAAGGCCGGGGTCAGGCGCGCCAGCGGCGTTCCGGCGATGGCGAAGCCCTCAAGGCCGGCTGTCCGCAGACCAATCAGCCGCTCCAGCATCTGCGTCTTGCCGCAGCCGGACGGGCCGACCAGGGCTGCCCGGACGCCGGGCGCGAGCCGCACGCCGCCGCCGATGGGCAGGGTCAGGTCCCGGCCCCCGAACGGATCGGGACTGCGCGCGGGTTCGGACGCAGGGATCAGCACCTCATTGAGGCGGCGTTCGGCCTCGGCCGCTGCGCCGGCCCGTTCGAAGGCGCGCAGCAGGCCCGCGGCGCCCTCCAGGGCGACAACGGTGCTGAGCGCCGCCAGGGCCGCCAGGGGGATGGCGACGTCCCGTGCGGCCAGCAGCACCGCAGCCACCGCCAGGCCGCTGACCACCGCCTGCAGGGCGGTCATCAGGGCTTCCCCATCGACCACGCGGCCCTGGGCCTGGCCCAGACGCTGGTCATGGGCCATGACCGCGGCCACGGCGCGGTCTTCAAGATCGTAGCAGACGAGGTCCGGACTGGCGGCGAGATAGGCGGCCACCGCGTCCTTCAGCTGGCCGGTCGCCTCCTGAACCTCACGCCCTGGCTCAGTGGACACCCGCTGAGCAAGCAGCCGACCGACCACCAGAAGCAGACCCATGGCCGCCAGCAGGCAGAGCGCTGGGGCGGGACCGGCCAGCAGGGTCAGGGCAAGCCCCGCAACCAGGGCTGCAGCCGCAGCCCAGGGCGCCGAAAGCCGCACAAACAGGGTCTCGACCGCATCCACATCCTGCACCAGGCGGGCCGAAGCCTCCCCTGCGGACATCGCCAGGGCGGCTTCCGGACGGCCCAGGGCCAGGGCGCGGTAGAGGGCCGGCCGGATCTCGGCCAGGGCGTTCAGGGCCGCAGCGTGGCCAGCCAGCCGCTCGCCATAGCGGGCGCCGGTCCTCAGGATCGCCAGCAGCCGGATGCCGGCGCTCGGCAGCAGATAGTTGAAGGCCATCACCGCGGCCTTGCCCCCGGCCCCTGCCGCCGCCGCCGCGGCGATGAACCATCCAGACAGGCCCATCAGCAGCACGGCGCAGAGCGCCAGAACGGCGGCGGCCAGGGCCGAGAGCATCAGGGCATGTCCCTGGGCTCGCCGCTGCTCGGCGACCAGGCTCTGGAGAGACAGGGTCATGGGAGACGCACCACATGGTCGGCCATGGCCGCCACCTTTTCGGAATGGCTGGCGATCAGCACGGTGCGGCCGCGCGCCATGCTGGCCAGAACCTCGATCATCTCGGCCTCGGCCCTGGCGTCCAGATCGGCCGTGGGCTCGTCCAGGCAGAGAATAGGAGCTGGCTTCAGCCAGGCCCGCGCCAGGCCGATCCGCCGACGCTCACCCCCTGAGAGGCCCGAACCCCGCTCGTCCAGTCGGGTGTCTAGCCCCTCGGCGCGCCCGGCCATGACCGCCGCCAGGCCGACCTTGTCGGCGATCGCCGCGACGAGCTCGGCTGATGCGCCCGGACGCCCCAGCGAAATGTTGTCGGCCACGCTTCCGGGCGCCAGCGCCGGCGCCTGACCAGCCCAGGCCACCGACCGGGCGAAGGAGCCCTCCGAGGACAGGCGAAGTCCATCCACCCTCACTTCTCCGGCCGACAGGGGCGCAGCGCCCACCAGCGCCGACAACAGCGAGGTCTTGCCAGATCCGCTGGCGCCCAGCAGCACGGTGACCTTGCCCGCCGGGGCGGTGAAGCTGATGGGGCCGATAGTCGCGCCGCCGGGATAGGTGAGCCGCACCTCCTCAAAAGCGAGGTTCGGCCCGTCCGGGAGACCCTCGCCCCCCGCCGCGGGAACGGCCGGGCCATCAAGCAGCCGCGCCAGCCTCTCAGCCGCAGCCTGACCGGCCTGCTTGTCGTGATAGGCCCCGGCCAGCCGGCGGAGCGGCAGATAGACCTCCGGCGCCAGGGCCAGGACAAAGAGCGCGCGGCCGAGATCAAGCTTCTCTGGAACCGGGATCGGCAACAGCCCCAACAGGTTGAAGCCCGCATAGACCGCCACCAGGGCCACCGACAGGGCGGCGAAGAACTCCAGCCCGGCCGATGACAGGAAGGCGAACCGCAGGACCGCCAGGGTCCGGCGGGCCACCCCGCGGGCGGCGCCCTCCACCTTGGCGGCCTCGACCGCCTCGGCCTGGAAGGCCAGCACCACCGGCAGGGCCCGGACGCGATCGATGAACAGGCCCGACAGCCGGCCCAGGGCCTCGAACTGCGCCCGGGCGGCGTCGGCGGCCATCATGCCGGCCAGGGCCATGATCAGGGCGAAGGGGATCAGCGCGCCCACCAGGATCAGGGCGCTGATCGGACTGGCCAGGGCGATGGCGCCCAGCACCAGGACAGGGCTGATCCTGGCCGCGAAGCTCAGGGGCTCGAACCGGCAGAACCAGCCGTCCAGGGCCTCGACCTCATCGACCACGGCGGCGGCCCGCTCGCCGATCGGCGCGGCCTGGCCCGCCGGAACCCGCAGGGCGGCCCGGAAGACCGTCTCCCGCAGGAAGCCCTTCAGTTGGCGAGCCCGGCGCGCGCCGGCGCTGGTGGCGGCGAAGATGGAGACGGCCCGCAGCATCGCCCCGGCCAGCAGGGCGCCAAGCCACGGCCAGGGACCGCCCGCCACGCCGACGCTCAGATGGGTGACGGCGCCGGCCAGACCCAGGGCGAAGACCACGGCGCCGGCGGCGTCCAGGACCCAGAACAGCCCCGGCCCGAGACGGGACGAACGAGGCCCGGCGGCCAGGTGCTCAGACAGGGGAAGGCGCATCGATCCCTCTTAGACCCCCGACCGGCGTCGCAGCCTGATCTGGATCAAGGAATATGCGCAACATCGCATATACGAATGGCGCAGCTTCCTAGGAGTCCCTCATGGACCTCGCTGTCGTCGAGTTATCCCGCCTCCAGTTCGCGCTGACGGCGATGTACCACTTCCTCTTCGTGCCCCTGACCCTGGGCCTCTCCTTCATGCTGGTCATCATGGAGAGCATCTATGTGATGACCGGCCGCCAGATCTGGCGGACCGTCACCCGGTTCTGGGCGACCATCTTCGGAATCAACTTCGTCCTCGGGGTGGCCACCGGCATCACCATGGAGTTCGAGTTCGGGACCAACTGGTCCTACTTCTCGCACTATGTGGGCGACATCTTCGGCGCGCCGCTCGCCATCGAGGGCCTGATGGCCTTTTTCCTGGAGGCCACCTTCGTCGGCCTGATGTTCTTCGGCTGGGACAAGCTGTCGAAGCTCGCCCACCTGGGCGTCACCTTCATGGTCGCCCTGGGATCCAACCTCTCGGCCCTGTGGATCCTGATCGCCAACGGCTGGATGCAGAACCCCGTCGGCGCGGCCTTCAATCCCCAGACCATGCGGATGGAGATCGTCGACTTCCAGGCGGTGCTGTTCAATCCGGTCGCCCAGGCCAAGTTCGTCCACACGGTCAGCGCCGGCTACGTCCTGGCCGCCGTCGTGGTGCTGGGGATCTCGGCCTACTACCTGCTGAAGGAACGTCACCGGGCCTTCGCCATCCGCTCCTTCACCGTAGCCGCGGCCTTCGGTCTGTTGGCTTCGCTCTCGGTGGTCGTGCTGGGCGATGAGTCCGGCTACGCGCTCACCGACAACCAGAAGATGAAGCTCGCGGCCCTGGAGGCCATGTGGGAGACCGAGCCGGCGCCGGCCGGGCTAACCCTGTTTGGCCTGCCCAATCTGGAGACCCGCTCCACCGGGTCTGAGATCAAGATCCCCTACGTCCTGGGCCTGATCGCCACCCGTAGCTTCGACCAGGAGGTCGAGGGCATCCTTGATCTGGTGGCCGTGGCCGAGACCCGCATCGAGTCCGGCGTCATCGCCTATGACGCTGTCGAGCGGCTGAAGACCGACCCTGAGAACCTCGCCGCCCGGGCGCAGTACGAAGAGCACAAGAACGACCTCGGCTACGCCATGCTGCTGCGGCGCTATGTGGACGATCCCCGCCAGGCCGACGCCGCGGCCATCAGCACCGCGGCCTGGGACACCGTGCCCAATGTGCCGCTGATGTTCTGGTCGTTCAGGATCATGGCCGGCATCGGCTTCCTGATGGTCGCCTTCTTCGCCACCGCCTTCGTCCTGGCCTCCATGCGGCGCTACGAGACCCGCTGGTTCCTGCGCCTGGCGGTGCTGATCATACCCCTGCCCTGGATCGCCGCCGAGCTGGGCTGGGTTCTGGCGGAGGTCGGCCGTCAACCCTGGGCCATCGAGGGGGTCCTGCCGACCTTCCTGGGAGCCTCCAGCCTCACCGTGCCGCAGCTCTGGACCACCATCATCGGCTTCACCGTCTTCTACGGGATCCTGGCCATCGTTGAGGTCGGGCTCATCCTCCACACCATCAAGAAAGGCCCGTACGCCAAGAGCGAGGACCAGCATCCGGTCGATGAGCCGGCCGGTCCGATCCCCGTGGCGGCCGAGTAAGGATCATCCCCATGGAACTGCTCCTCGACTATCCGACGCTCCGCGTCATCTGGTGGGCCCTGATGGGGGTCCTGCTGATCGGCTTCGCCTTGACCGACGGCTTCGATCTGGGCGTCGCCGCCCTGCTGACCTTCGTGGGGCGCAATGACGCTGAGCGCCGTCAGGTGATCAACACCATCGGCCCGACTTGGGAAGGCAACCAGGTGTGGTTCATCCTGGGCGGCGGGGCGATCTTCGCCGCCTGGCCCATGGTCTACGCCGTCAGCTTCTCCGGCTTCTACCTGGCCATGTTCCTGGTGCTTTCAGCCCTGATCCTGCGGCCCGTGGGCTTCAAGTACCGGTCCAAGCGGCCTGATCCTCGCTGGCGCGCCTTCTGGGACTGGGGCCTGTTCGTCGGCGGCTTCGTGCCGGCCCTCGTCTTTGGCGTCGCCGTCGGCAACGTCCTGCAGGGCGTACCCTTCCGCCTCGATAGCGACCTCAGATCCTTCTACGAGGGTCCGTTCCTGGGCCTCTTCACCCCCTTCACCCTGGTCTGCGGCCTCCTGTCGGTGACCATGCTGCTGACCCATGGGGCGGCCTGGCTGACCATCAAGGCCGATCACGGTCCGGTGCGCGACCGGGCCAGGACCATCGGATCGGTCACCGCGCTCGCCTCCCTGGCCCTGTTCGCCGTCGGCTTCGCCTTTGTCCGCTTCGGGGGCCTGGGCTTCAGCCTGGACGCCGGCGCCGACATCGCCGGACCGTCCAATCCGCTGCGGAGCGGCGCCTTCGCCGCCCCTGGGGCCTGGCTGGACAACTACAGCCTCTATCCCTGGATGATCGCCGCCCCGGTGCTGGGCTTCCTGGGCTCGGCCCTGGCCTTCCTCGGGATCCGCATGGGGCGCGAGCCCCTAGCCTTCGGCGGCTCGTCCATGGCCGCGCTCGGCATCATCTCAACCGTCGGCCTGTCCATGTTCCCCTTCATCCTGCCCAGCAGCATCGATCCGCGTTCCAGCCTCACGGTCTGGAATTCGTCCTCCAGCCACCTGACCCTGTTCGTCATGCTGGTGGTCACGGTGATCTTCCTGCCCATCGTGCTCGCCTACACCGCCTGGGTGTTCAAGGTGCTGTGGGGCCGGGTCACCCTGGACAGCCTGCGCACCAATCCCGACCTCTACTGAACGCCGGAAGGAACCCGATCATGTGGTATTTCGCCTGGATCCTGGGCATCGGCCTGGCGGTGGCCTTTGGCGTCCTCAACGGCCTCTGGCACGAGTTCAGCCTGCCCATCGACGATGACGAGGATCAGGCCTGATCACGCCTCGCCATCTGCACTCTGGAAGGCCGTCACGCGCAGGCGTGGCGGCCTTTCTGGCTTTTGATCTGGGTCACGGCGGCCCGCCAAGCGCTTGAGGATGATGGGGGCATGACCGTGCTCTACAATCCCCACGCCCCCGCCGACGCGCACCTGATCGCCAAGTACGATGGCCGCGCCCCCCGCTACACCAGCTATCCTACAGCGGTGCAGTTCACCCCGGAGGTGAACGAGGCTGCCTACCGCGCCTGGCTGGCTGATCTGCCAGTCACCACGCCGGTGTCGGTCTATCTGCACATCCCCTTCTGCGCCCGGCTCTGCTGGTACTGCGGCTGCAACACCCGGGCGGTGAACCGCCATGAGCCGGTGGGCGAGTATGTGACCCTGCTGATGACAGAACTCTCGACCCTGGAGCAGGCTCTGCCGGGCAAGATGGCTGTGGGCGATATCCACCTGGGCGGCGGCACCCCCAACATGCTCAGCGTCGAGGAGCTGGCCACCATCTTCGGCGGCCTGCGGCACGTCTTCAATGTGGCCCCGGACGCCGAGATCGCCGCCGAGCTGGACCCCGCCGTCCTGTCGCGCGACTGGATCCGGGCGGCGGCCTATCACGGCCTGTCGCGGGCCAGCCTCGGGGTTCAGAACCTGGCGCCTGAGGTGCAGAGCGCAGTGAACCGCCAGGAGAAGTTCGAGGACATCGCCGAGTGCGTGGCGACCCTGCGCGAAGCCGGCGTCGCCTCGGTCAATCTCGACCTGATGTATGGCCTGCCCCACCAGACGACCCGCAACACGCTGTCCACCCTGGACGCAGTGCTGACCCTGCGCCCCGAGAGGCTCGCCCTGTTCGGCTATGCCCATGTGCCGTGGATGAAGGCCCACCAGCAGCTGATCGACGAGGCCGCCCTGCCAGGCCCCGCTGAGCGGCTGGAGCAGAGCCAGGCCGCCGCCGAGCGGCTGAAGGCCGAGGGCTATGTGCAGATCGGCCTCGACCATTTCGCCCTGCCTGAGGACACCTTGGCCAAGGCCGCGGCCGACGGCGCCCTGCACCGCAACTTCCAGGGCTACACCACTGACGCGGCCGGCACGCTGCTCGGCCTCGGCGCCTCGGCCATCGGCACGACGCCGGGGGGCTATGTGCAGAACATCACCGCCGAACTGGGCTGGCGCCATGCGGTCGCCGACGGCAAGCTGCCCATCGCCCGGGGCGTCGCGGTCACCGACGAAGACCGCTTCCGCGCCGACATCATCGAGCGGCTGATGTGCGACTTCGCCGTGGATCTCGTCGCCGCCTGCGAGCGCCACGGCCGCACGCTCGCCGATCTGCACGACGCCATCGCCCGACTGCACGACTTCCGGCAGGACGGCCTGGCGACCTGGGACGGCCGGATGCTGCAGGTGACGCCCCGGGGCCGTATGCTGGTGCGCTCCATCTGCGCCCTTTTCGACGCCTATCTGGCGCCGGACGCTCAAAGGCACGCCAAGGCGATCTGAGGCCACCGCGCCGCTGACATTTCAGACCAAATGTCCTAGGTGCTGCACCCTGGATCATTGGCGAGGAGTCGTCCCATGAGCGTCTGCGTCCTGGGCGGCGTCAATCTGGACTATGTGGCTCAGGTGGCGGCGCTGCCCCGCCCCGGAGAAACCGTCGCCAGCCGGAGTCTGGCCCAGTTTCCCGGCGGCAAGGGCGCCAACCAGGCCGTGGCCGCCGCCCGCCTGGGCGCTCAGGTGCGCCTGCTGGGCGCCGTGGGCCATGACGCCGCCGGCGACGTCATGCTCGATTTCCTCACCGGCGCAGGCGTGGACGTGGCTGGCGTGCGGCGCGGGGCCGACGCCCCCACCGGCCAAGCCTTCATCACCGTCGATGAGACCGCGCGGAACATGATCGTGGTCGCCGCCGGCGCCAACGCCCTCTATGGCGCGGACGCCGCAAGGGCCGCCGATCTCGCCGGCGCCGGCGTGATCCTCACCCAGTTCGAGGCGACCCTGGCGGCCATCGAGACGATCTTCACCCGGCCCGAGGCGGTGGGCGCGTTGAAGATCCTCAATACTGCGCCGGCCCTGGCCGAAGGCGCGCACCTGCTCGCCCTGGCCGACATGCTGATCCTCAACGAGACCGAGCTGGCGAGCTTCGCCAGCCTGGACGCCGAACCGGCCGACCCTGAGGCCGCCATCGCCGCCGCCCGGTCGCTGGCCCGGCCCGGCCAGACCGTGCTGGCTACCCTGGGCGCCGCCGGCGCGGTGGCGGTGCGGGGAGACGAGGTGTTTGCCGTGGCGGGCCTGCGCCAGCGGGCGGTGGACACCACCGGCGCCGGCGACTGCTTCTGTGGCGCGCTGGCCGCTGGCCTCGACCGCGGCCTTGCCCTGCCCGCCGCCATGGCGTTCGCCAACGCCGCCGCCGCCGTCTCGGTGACCCGGGCCGGCGCGGCGGCCTCCATGCCCACCGCCGCCGAGGTCGAGGCGTTGCGGGCGGAAACCTAGGCGCTCAGGTCCGCGGCGGCCTCACCGATCGCCGCGCGGCGGTACTCCCGCGGCGACTGGCCATAGGCGCTGCGGAAGGCCCGGCTGAAATGGGCCGAGCCATTGAAGCCCCAACGAAAGCAGATTTCCGAGATCGAGAGTTGGGCGCAGGCGGGGCTGGCCAGATCGGCCCGGCAACGCTCCAGGCGCCGGCCGCGCACATAGCCGGTGAAGCTCTGCCCCTGGCCGGCGAACAGCTTCTGCAGGTAGCGGGGCGAGACCCCGTCCTCATCGGCCACCCGGCGGAGGGTGAGCTCGGGCTCGGCCAGCAGAACCTCGATGGTCTGGCGAACCCGGTGCATCTGGACCGCACGCGCCCCTTCGGCGCCGCCCCGGGCCGCTGGCCCGCCATCCTGAGCCAGGCAGGCCACCAGGAATTCCGTCAGCGCCAGTTCGACGGGACGAAGCTGGTCGGATGTCAGATCATCCAGGGCTTCAGCAGTTGCGCGCAACAGGCCTGAAAAGACGTGATTAATCCCCTGCCCCGCCGCCAGATGACCGAGCCGCAGGGCCGAAGGCGCGAGCAACCGGTGGTCCAGGGCCACCCGCGGCGCGGTGATGAACAGCAGGCGAAACCGGCTCTCCAGGCGCAGGCCGGCCGTCTGCCCCGTCGGGCCGTAGACGATGTCGCCCGGCGCCATAGGAATTTCGCGCGCGCCATCCAGCAGGGTCGCCTCGCCCTCCAGCAGGACCGCCATCCAGATGGCGGCGGGCTGGTGGGGATTACGGCCGGAGATCTCCTGCGGCGTCGAGGCCACCACCGAAAACTCCACCCCCATGGGCGAGGTCAGGCTGGAGACCTGGGCGTGGAAGGCCCCCTCGGCCGGCAGGTCGCCCACGGGCAGACGCAGCCGCTCCATGGCCTCGCGCCAGGCGTCCCGGCGCTGCGGCTTCAGATAGGTGTCGGTGGTGAACTGCCAGGCCTTCACAGGGCGTCTTTCGTCAGGCGGGGTCCTTCACCGATCCCTTGGCCGGGAAGATGCCCCGGGGGATGCGCACATGAATGCCCTGGGTGCCGTCCACCACCTGGGTGATGGAAAAGTCGGCGGCCACGCTCATCAGCGAATAGGCGTCATTGCGCGACAGGCCCTGATGCTCGGTGAGCAGGCCCAGCATGTCGAGCGACGCGTTCTTCATCGCCCGGTTAAGATCGGGGTCGAAGCCATGGACAATCCACCAGTTCGGCGTCTCCAGCAGGGGCGACGGGAAGGTGAAATCCTTGCGCAGGACGATCTGCATCAGGACGTTCAGCGAGGCCTCGATGGCCGTGCCGCTGATCTCGCCGTCGCCCTGGCTGACATGGGGATCGCCGATGGAGAACAGGGCGCCGTCCACCTGCACCGGATAGTACATGGTCGCGCCCGCGCCGATCCGCCAGTTGTCGATATTGCCCCCGTGCAGCCCCGGCGGAATGGTGCTGACCCTTCCCTGCACATTCGGCGCGACCCCGGCCGTGCCCAAGTGGGGCCGCACCGGCACCCGCACGCCGGGCAGCGCGCCCTGGCGATCACAGACCGGGCACTTGGTGATGGTCCCGGGCGTCAGATACTTGCCAGGGAAGTCGTAGGCATAGAGCGCGCTGGCGGTCTGGGCGTTGGCGTCCAGCTCATAGATGGTCACCCGCTCCTTCTGGTCGAACTCGTCATAGAGATGGCCCCAGTTGGCGGCGAGATTGGAGCCGTAGTTGCAGCGCGGGACCATGCGCAGATAGCGCACCTCCAGCATGTCGCCGGGCTGGGCGCCCTCGACATGGATCGGGCCGGTCATGATGTGGACGCCGGGGTTGCGGTCGGCCTCGGGAATCTCGCGGAAGATGGCGGTGACCGCCTCATCCATCATCAGCTCGGGATCATCGCCAGCGTGGTGGGTGATGGCCTCGGCCTGCACCAGATCGCCGCTCTTGATCCGCAGAGCCGGGCCTCGGGCGGGATCGAAATAGCCCCAGTGCACGGTCTTGGACGTGGCGTTCAGGGTGTGCAGGGCGCCCGGCAGGGTGTCGGCCCGGGTCTCAGTCGGCTCGCAGATAAAGGCCATGGGGACGTCCTTGGGAAAGCTGGAAATCAGGCGGCCGGGGCGGCCTGGCGGCTGTCGAGCATCACCGTGGTCATGCTGAGCGAGCCGTGCTCGATATGGTCGGGGCCGAAGACGGCGCGGTCGCCGGGCATCCGGGCGCCGAGCGCATAGAGCAGCGGCCAGTAGTGGTCCGGCGTCGGCGCCGAGCGGCTGGCCGCCTCGCCGAACGCCTCATAGGCCACCGCCTTCTGGGGATCGTCGGCGGCGATGGCGTCTTTGATGTGGGTGTTGAAGGCCTCGGCCCAGTCAAAGGCTGGACGGTGGCGGGCGCTCCAGTCCATGGCCGGCAGGTTGTGGACGATGTTACCCGTGGCGACGATCAGCACCCCCTCATCGCGCAGGGGGCTGAGCTTGGCGCCCATCTCATAGTGCCAGGCCGGCGGCTTGCTGGCGTCCATGGACAGCTGGACCACCGGCACATCGGCCTTGGGATAGGCCTTGCACAGCACCGACCAGGTCCCGTGATCCAGGCCCCAGCCCTCGTCCTGCGTCACGGGCAAGGGCGCCAGTAGTTCGGCCACCCGCCGCGCCAGGGCCGGATCGCCCGGCGCCGGGTACTGCACGTTGAAGAGGGCCTGGGGGAAGGACGCGCCGAAGTCGTGGATGGTCCGCGGCTGGGCCATGGCGGTCACGCCCACCCCGCGGGTCAGCCAGTGGGCCGAGACGCAGAGGATGGCCTTGGGCTTGCCGATCGACTCGCCGATGGCGCCCCAGGCTGCGGTGGTGTCGTTGGTCTCGATGGCGATCATCGGGCTGCCGTGGCCGAAGAAGACCACCGGCAGGCGTTCAGCAGGCCCGCTCATGCCGGGACCTCGGCGCGCGGCCGGGCGTCGGCGCTCATCGCCTTCCATGTCTGCTGATATCGCGGGGTCAGCCAGCGGTTGAAAGCGATCTGCGCGCCCTCCTGCCAGGAATAACGGCCGCGGATGGCGAAGCGCGAGCGCAGGCCCGCCTGCACCAGGCCGTCCACATGCAGGTCCTGGGCGATGATGGCGCTGGCCGCGGCCATGTTCATGGCCAGCTTGTGCTCAAACGCCGGGTCTTCCATGGCGCCGGGCGCAAACAGCAGGCCGGTGTCCATCTCATGGGTCTCAGGCCCGTCGGCCCGGACGATCAGGTAGATCACCATGTCGCTGGTCACCACTAACGACAGCGTCGGCGGGATGTTGGCGAAGGTCATCCGGTTGCGGTCGACCTCGGTCAGCCCGGGGAAAACCGGCAGCAGGGCCTTCTGAGTCACGTTGAAGCTGGCGTCGGCATGCAGGGTGCCGTTGAACCGCAGATAGCCGGCCGCGCCCTCGGGCGCATCGGGGAAGACCGACTGGGCGCTAGGCACGAAGTCGTGCAGCGGCCCCTGGTGCAGACGGCTTGCGTGATAGCCGTCATTGTTGTTCTCGAACATCACCTTCCAGTTCCAGGGGAGCTTGGCGGCGGGATCGGGCCGGGGTCCCTCGGCATGGGAGAGGTCGTAGCCTGCGAGCGCGGCCTCGATCTCGGTCAGGCGCGGCGCCAACGGGGCGGCGTTCAGATCGAAGTTCACGAAGACGAAGCCCAGCCACACCTCGACCTTGAACCTCGGCAGGGCGATCTTCTTCTTGTCGAAGCCGCAGGTCTGCTCCATGGCCGGGGCGTTCACCAGCTTGCCGTCCAGACCATAGGTCCAGTGGTGGTAGGGGCAGACGAAGCCGCGGGTGTTGCCGTGGCCCTCGGCCACCAGCATGGCCCGGTGCTGGCAGACCGAACTCATGGCCACCAGCTCGTTCTTGCGCGTCCGCGCCACCACGATGGGCTCGCCGATGATCGAGGTGGTGAAATAGTCCCCGGGGCTCATCACCCACGACTCGCGGCCCACGCAGAGCCATTCGTGGTTGAACACCGCCTCCTTCTCGAACTCGTAGAAGCCGGCGTCCACATAGCAGGCCGGCGGCAGGGTCTCGGCGGTCTCGAACCCCTGCATGGAGGTGGACAGCCCGTCGAAGAAGGCGTCGTTCAGGAGGTGCGCGCGCATGCTTTGAGACCCTCGGCTTCCGGTTCGGTCGAGGCCTTGACGGTAGGCGCCACGGTGGGGGCGGTCTTGCACCAGCGCGCACGAGAACTTGGCCGGCGCGCGGCCAAAGCCCCCGATCGCCTCCTTTGCAGGCGGCGGTGATCAGGGGCTGATCAGCCGCGCAACCGCCGGCTCGTGCGCTGGCAAGCAAATGTGCGCGGATGGACAAGACCGCCGCGCCCCTGCCCGGCTAAGGTCGTCGCCACACAGCCGGAGCCCGTCGATGACCACCGCCGTCCAACTCAAGACCCGCGAGCTGAAGCCCGGCTTCGGCGCCGAGATCCTCGATGTGGACCTCGCCCGCGCCGATGGCGAGACCCTGGCCGGCGTGGTCGACACCTTCCACCGGCACGGCGCCATCCTGCTGCGCGGCCAGGACATGACGCCCCAGCAGCTGGTGGATTTCGTGGCCCTGTTCGGCGAGCCCGAAGACCACACCCAGACTCAGTTCACCCTGCCCGGCCATCCAAAGGTCTTCGTCCTGTCCAACCGCGAGGTGGATGGCAAACCGATCGGCGCGCACAATGACGGCGTCGGCTGGCACACCGACTATTCCTACAAGGCCCAGCCGGTCATGTGCACCATGCTCTATGCCGTCGAAGTGCCGGCCGAGGGCTCCGACACCCTGCTGGCCGATGGCTGCGCGGCCTGGAACGCGCTGCCGCCGGAGCGCCAGAAGGAGCTCGACGGCCTTCGCCTGCACCACTCCTACCAGCACTTCATGGCCACCCGGGAGTTCGGCCGCCAGGAGCTGTCGGACGAGCTCAAACGCGACAATCCCGATGTGGAGCATCCTCTGATCCGCACCCACCCGGCCGATGGCCGCAAGGCGCTGTGGCCCTCCACCGGCACGGTGACCGAGGTGGTGGGGATGGAGAATCCCAAGGGTCTGGAGCTGGTGGACGAGCTGGTGGAATTCATGACCAGCGAGCCCTTCGTCTTCCGCCACAAGTGGCAGGTGGGCGACGTGCTCATGTGGGACAACCGCTGCACCCTGCACACTGGCACCCTCTACGACGACACCAAGTACTTCCGGACCATGCACCGCCTGTGGGCCAAGGGCGACGCCCCCTACTGACATGACGCGCACCTGGTTCATCACCGGCGTCAGCGCAGGCCTCGGCCGCGCCCTGGCGCTGGCCGCCCTCGAAGTCGGCGACAGCGTGGCCGGCACGGTCCGCAAAGGCGCCGACCGCGACGCCTTCACAGGCCTCGGCCCCAAAGCCCACGGCTTCGTCGCCGATGTCACCGATGAGGCCGCCGTCGCCGCCGCCGTTACGGCTGCCGAGGCCCTGTCCGGCGGGATCGACATCCTGGTCAACAACGCGGGCTACGGCCTGACCGGCGCGGTGGAGGAGACCAGCCTGGATGAGGCCCGCGCCCAGTTCGAGGCCAATGTCTTCGGCCCCCTGGCCGTGCTGCGCTCAGCCCTGCCCGGGATGCGCGCCCGCCGATCCGGCCATGTGATCAACATCACCTCGGTCAGCGGCCTGGCCGCCTGGTCGGGCACCGGCGTCTACTGCGCCAGCAAGTTCGCCCTGGAAGGCCTGGGCGAGGCCCTGGCCCAGGAGGTGGCGCCGCTGGGGATCAAGGTCACCAATGTGGCGCCTGGCGGCATGCGCACCGACTATGCCGGCCGTTCGCTGACCCGCGCGGCGCAGGTGATCGACGACTATGCCGAGACCGCTCACATGGCGCCCAGGCTACTGGCGCAGCACGCCGGCCAGGAAAGCGGCGACCCGGCCCGGGCCGCCCAGGCCATCCTGAAGATCGCCGGCGCCGAAGACGCCCCCCTGCGCCTGCTGCTGGGCGCCGACGCCCTGCACTACGCCATGCGCAAGATGGGCCAGATGACCACCGAGATTGGCGACTGGGCTGGCCTGTCCACCAGCATCAGCTTCCCCGAGACCTGACGGCTCATCCCCTTGACCGTCAGCCCCTCCCCGCCGCGGCCGACGCCGGCTGCGGCGGGGGGTTCGAACGCCCTCAGGCCTCCCCGACCGCCACCTCAAGCACCCAGCCCTGAACCGTAGTCAGGGGCATAAAGCCCAGCCTCTCCAGGATCGGCCGGCTGGTCTCCAGGGCCTCGGTGATCAGGTATTCGTACCCCCGCGCCGCCGCCTCCCGCGCCCGGCTCTGCACCAGGGCGCGATAGAGGCCGCGCCCGCGACAGGCCGGCGCCACGCCGCCCGTATAAAGGCCGGCGAAGCTGCGGCCCGGCGGCATCTCCAGCCGGCCCGCCGCCACAGGAACGCCGTCCACAAAGGCCACATGCGCGGAGGCCAGGCCGGCCCTGATGTCAGCCAGCAGCAGCGCCGCATCATGTCCGAACGGGTGGCCGAACGCCGCCTCGACGGCGCGCAGGAAGTCGCTGACATCCTCGGCCGTGGTCACCGTCCGGATCGACAGGCCCAGGTCCGCCGGGCGCCCAAGCAGGCCCTCGTCCAGCGCGCGAACCAGTAGGGTCTCCTGAGGCTCGGGGACAAAGCCATGGCGCTCCAGGATGAGCGGCAGGTCCCCCGGCCGGTCGTGCCCGTGGACCTTCCACTCCAGCGCCCCGCCGGTCGCTCGCAGATGGGCGACCTCGGCGACCACCTGCGCCTCCGCATCGGCCTCCGACAGGTCCGAATAGACGATGCAGTTGTAGGGCCCGCTGAGCCGCACCCGGCCCCCGACCCGGGTCGCCTCCACGCCCTGCGTCAGCGGCGGGTCCCGCCGCATCTCGGCGTCATAGCGTTCGAGAAGTGCGGTCAGCATTTGAAGCCCCTCCATCGCACTCGCCGCGGTATGAATAAGTCATACCGCATGGTAGCTTTCGCTGGAGCGCGAAAGGTCCAAGCCATGATCGAGAAGAGAACCGTAAGCCTGCCCAGGGACCAAGCCGAATTCATCGACGCCAAGGTCAGCTCCGGCGACTACGCCTCAGCCAGCGAGGTCGTCCGCGCCGGCCTTCGCGCGCTCAAGGAACGCGACGAAGCCATCAGCCGCTGGCTCCGGGAAGAGGTCGCTCCTACCTACGACGCCATGCGAGAGGACCCCGGCAGGGCGGTCTCCTCAGCGTCAGCCTTCTCCGACATCCAGGCGCGGCACGAGGAACGGTCGAAGGATCGCAAGTGATCCGCCGCGCGATTGTCTTCAGTCCCGAAGCCAGAGACGATCTCGTCGCCCTATATGATTGGATCGCCAGCGAGGCCTCGCCCGAGACAGCGATGGCCTACATCGGCCGGATCGAGCAGTTCCTCGCCGGCTTCGAAACCGCAGCCGAACGCGGTACTCGCCGAGATGATATCCGCCCAGGCCTTCGCCCCATCGGCTTCGAACGACGCCTGACCATTGCTTTCTTGGTCGAGAATGAGGTCACAATCCTGCGGGTGCTTTATGCCGGCCGGGACTGGGAAAGCTCGCTGGATTTGCCTTAGTCAATCCGGGCAAGGCGCGTTGAACTGCCTCAAAACGGCTTATCCCCCGCCACCGTCACCCGGAACCCTGACCGCACATCCGGGAAGTAGTCCCAGATGGCCTGATGCCAGGTGCAGCGGTTGTCCCAGAAGGCCACCGAGTTGGCCCGCCAGCGGAAGCGGACCTGGTAGTTGGGGTTCATGCAATGGACGTAGAGGAAGTTTAGGATCGCCGCGCTCTCCTCGTCGGCCAGGCCCTCGATGTGGGTGGTGTAGGACGGGTTGACGAAGATCAGCTTCTTGCCGGTCACCGGATGGGTGCGGATCACCGGATGGACCGAGCGGTTGTACTTCCGGTCCAGGTCCGGGAAGAGCTTCTGATAGACCGGGTTGGCGTCGTGGACGGCCTGCAGCCCCTCCAGATAGACCTTCATCCGCTCTGAGAGCGCATCATAGGCCGCGTACATCGAGGCGAAGACCGTGTCGCCGCCGCTCTCGGGAACCACGGGCATATAGAGGATCGAGCCCAGCGGCGGTTCGGGATCGCAGGTCAGGTCGGAGTGCCAGTTCTCCCCGGCCACGAACTTGGAGTCGGCGTCAGCGTGGATGGCGACGATCTCCGGATGGCCCTCAATGCCGGCGATGGCCGAGTGGATGGCCAGCTCGCCGAACAGTCGGCCGACCGCCTTGTGGGCGTCGTGGTCCATCTCCTGGTCGCGGAAGAACAGCACCTGGTGGTTGGCCAGGGCCTCACGCAGCTCGGCGGTCTGTCGGTTGCTGAGCGGCTTGCCGAGATCGAGCCCGAACACCTCGGCGCCGATCCGGCGGGTCATCGGCTTCACGTCCAGAACTTCGTATCCCATGGTCTTTGACCTTTAGTCCTCTGGGCCCAGGAACCGGCCCTGGCTGTAGATGAGGGGATCGCCGGGGGCGGCCTGGATGTTCAGGCCCCGGCCGATCAGGATGTCGTGGTCGCCGGCCGCGTGCAGGGAGTGCAGGCGACAGTCGATGCTGGCCAGGGCGCCGGTGATCTGCGGATCGCCCAGGACGCCCGGCGTGATCTCCAGGTTCGCGAACCGGTCGGTGGCGCCGGGGCCTGCGAACAGGCGGGCGAGCCCCCCCTGACCGGCGGCCAGGATGTTGATGCAGAAATGGCCCGACCGCTTCACCGCCGCGCGCGTGCGGCTCTTGTGATCCAGGCAGACCAGCAACAGGGGCGGATCCAGCGAGACCGAAGAAAACGCGCTGACCGTGGTGCCCACGGGCTCGCCGTCCTCGCCCTGGGTGGTGACGATGACCACGCCGCTGGCGAAGGCGCCCATGGCCGCGCGCCAGGCGGGGCCGTCAAAGGGCGCGCTGATCGCAAGGTCCCCGAAGGTTGTCGCCTGTCCCATCAGGCGCTCCCGAACGGATTGTCGCCATAGACCGGCGCAGGCCCGCTCCTGGCCTCCGCAGTCTCGGCCCGACCGCAGATGGCCAGCGCCGTCAGGGCATAGACCAGCGCGCTGTCGGTCAGGTCCTTCGGGCTCGGACGCCAGCGCTTGAAGCCGGTGGTGATGGCCGGAATCCGCTGCATGTTGAACACGTTATGGTCGCGCCACATGCTGGAATAGACCGGCGCGGCCCGCTGCACCGGATGGCCCAGCGACAGGCGGGTGGCGGCGTCCACCGCGCCCACCAGGGGGGCGACCTCGCCGGCGTCCGCCTCAAAGCCGTGGCGGACCACGACCGGCTCGATATCCACCTCGCCGAGCCCTGCGGCCCGCACCATGCGCTCTAGGGAGTGCTGCAAATCAGCGATCCGCTGGCGGGGGTTCAGGCCCACCTCCAGATAGAGGTTTACGAGCTCGGTCCCGGCCCCGAAGGCATAGGGCACGCCCCCACGCACCGCCGAAATCTGCGCCTTGGGCAGGGCCACGCCACCGGCGCTCTCATAGGCGCTGTCGGCCTCGTACTGGCGGCTCCACTGGTGGATGGCGTCGGTGAGCGCGCCTAGCCGGTAGATCGGATTGGGATGGTCGCCCGACTTCTCCGGCTGGGTCAGCAGCGGGGTGAACACCCCCTCCCCCCACAGCCTGAAACGGAAGACGGCATAGCCGCAGCCGACCCAGGTCAGGCCAAAGTCGCAGCCCTCGGCGGCGATGGCGTAGTCCGGCGCCACGCCCCCGTGGTGGAACAGGTAATGGGCGCCGATGTCCTTGCCCATATAGGCCACACCCCGGTGCTCCTCGATGGGCTCGGGGCCGATCTCGCCGGGGCAGGCGGTCAGATAGAGCTTGCCCGCCAGGTCATAGCCTGCGGTCTTCAGCGCCTTGGCCGCGATCATGAAGCAGCTCATCGGCCCCCGGTCGTTGGCGATCGGATAGCCATAGAGGACCCCGTCCTCGAGCCAGCACTTCTCCCACTCCGGATTGTCCAGGGTTTCGGGACGGTACTTGTAGGCGTCCAGGTCGGGGTTCCAGGTGGGCGCCTCGGTGTCCAGGTGGGCGGTGAACAGCAGGTTCTTGCCCTCGCCCGCCCCGCCATAGGTCCCGATGATGTTGTTGCGCTCTGGCGTCGCGCCCACCCGGCGGGGATTGAAGCCCTCGCGCTTCATCCAGTCATGGACGAACTCGCCGGCGGCGAACTCATGACCGGCGGGGCTGGGGATATTGCCCAGCGCCAGGGCCAGCTCGACGATCTCGGTCTCGCTGATCGCCGCGGCGATGGCGGCGCGGTCAACGTCGGTGACAGCGAACGGCGCCTGGGCGCCAGGCAGTTGAAATCCATCGGCCATTACGCGGCCTCCTCCCAGGCGGTGATCACCTGGTCGGTCTCGACCAGGATCGCGCAGTTCAGTTCCAGGGCCTTGAGCGAGGCCGCATGAACCTCGGCCTCGTAGGCGGCGCAGGCATCGCTGGCCAGGAACACATGATAGTCCAGATGAAAGGCGTCGCGGACCGTGCAGTCCACGCAGCATTCGGTGGTCAGGCCCGCCACCACCAGGGTGTCGACGCCCAGGCCCTTCAGAACGCTGTCCAGCGGCGCGTCATGAAAGCCGGAATAGCGGGCCTTCTCCACCACCGCCTCGCCCGGCAGGGGCTTTGGGCCATGCCAGTCAGACCCGACCTCGCCGGCCCGGCAGAGGCCGGAGTCCGAGTCCGGGTCGCCGCCGCGCCGGCGCATCCGCTCGCGCCAGGCGCTGGAGTCGGTCTCCGGCCGCGTGAACAGGCCGACAAAGACCACCGGCGCGCCCGCCTTGCGCGCGGCGTCGGCGAGGGCCTGCGCCTTCTCCAAGGCTGGCGGCACGGTGGACAGGTCCACGCCCCATTGGCCCAGGCGGCCTTCCGGGGCGGCGAAATCCACCTGCATGTCGATGATTACCAGGGCGGTGCGGGCCGGTGCGATCCAGGTCGCCAGCCCGTCGTCAGCCTGCACGGGGGCAGCGAGCGCGCTCATGCGAAGGCCGAACGCAGACCCGGCAGGATCTCGGCGCCGAACATCTGCAGGCCTTCCACATAGTTGGGGAAGATCAGCATCAGCCCGTCCAGCTGGGCGAACTCCACGAACTCCTGCACCTGCTCAGCGCAGGTGGCCGGCGAGCCCACGGCGGTGTGGGTCATGAAGGCGCCCTGCTGTTTGGCCACCACGTCCAGCTTGTCGGCCGGCACGCCCCAGCTGCGCAGCATCTCCAGGATGGCGCCCATGTCGACGCCGGTCTTGTAGTGCTCGACCATCGCCTCGGCTTTTGCGTCGGTCTCCCCGTGCACGATGGTGCACATGGCGTAGGTCTTGATCGACTTGCCGAGGTCGGCAGCCACCTTCTTGGCCCGCAGGCTGTTGTCGCGGCGCTCCTCGGCCGTGCGGCCGCCGATGAAGCAGATGTCGGCCTCGCGCACCGAGAACTGGAACCCCCGGTCCGACTGGCCCGCGCAGATCAGCTGCGGCCGCGGCCGCGACAGGGGCTGGGGCGAGGACTGGCAGTCCTTCATAGTGAAGAAGCGCCCCTCATGGTCGACGCTCTCCTCCTTCCAGAGGCGCTTGACCACGGCGGTCCATTCCTCGGTGAGCGCGTAGCGGGCGTCGTGGTCGAGGCTGTCGTCCCACATGCCCATCTGGTCGAACTCGGCCCGATAGGCGCCGGCCACAATGTTCAGGCCCGCCCGGCCGCCGCTGATGTGATCGAGGGTCGAGATCATCTTGGCCGTCACGGCCGGGTTCTGCAGCAGCGGGTGGACGGTGGCCCAGATCTTCACATTCTTGGTGGCCTCGGCGATGCCGGCCATCATGGTCACCGACTCCAGCGACGAGCCCCAGTGGTTGGTGGTCCCGCCAAAGCCCCGCCACTTGCCCATGGACATGACGAAGTCCATGCCGACCTCATCGGCGGCGATGGCTGCGGCCCGGTTCTGGGCCCAGAGGTCGTTGAGCGGCGGAGAGGTCTCCGAGATGATCCAGCCGCCATTGGCGACCGGCAGAAAGACGCCGAATTCCTTGTTGGGGGAGGGCTTCTGGAACATGGGGGTACGCCTCAGACGGGATCGTTGACAAGGCCGGCAGGCGGGGCAGCCGGGGCGTTCGCCTCTGTCTTCCACTGCGGCGGGCGCATGAAGAGCGAGGCTATGAACACCACGGCGGCGACGACGCCGAAGAGCTGGAAGGTGGGGGAGAAGCTGCCCAGCGCATCACGCAGGGAGCCGCCGATCAGCGGGCCGAGCGCCGAGAGCGCGCCAACCAGGCAGACC
The DNA here is from genome assembly GCF_030693405.1 of Phenylobacterium sp. Taxonomy (GTDB): domain Bacteria; phylum Pseudomonadota; class Alphaproteobacteria; order Caulobacterales; family Caulobacteraceae; genus Phenylobacterium. The sequence continues at coordinate 2,336 of NZ_JAUYAW010000055.1, read as the reverse complement.
GTGGAGAAGATCTCCAGGTTGTTCTTCCGCCCATAATAGTTGAGCAGCAGGATGGTGACCGCCAGAGACGTCAGACCAAAGCCGATCCCGGTCCCCACCGCATAGATGATCATCAGCGGATAGGTGTCAGCCACGCTGAGCGCCAGGGAGCCGACCCCCAGGACGCCGACGGCGAACATCAGCAGCCATTTGGGGTCGATCCGGTCGCCGATGAAGCCACCGCCCAGGCGGGCCACCGTGGCCATCAGCCCTTCCAGGCTCAGCATTCCCGCGGCGATGCCGGCGACGACGCCCCGCTCCGACAGATGGGCCACCGAGAGGCTGGAGACCGTCACCCCGCTCAGCAGATGGACAAAATAGGCCGAGACCAGGATGTAGAACTGCGGCGTGGCCATGGCCTGTTTCAGGGTCCAGTCGTGGACCGTGCGATAGACCGCCAGGGGCGCCTGGACCGGGGCCGCGGCGGCGGCTTCGGCGTCTGCCTTCACCGCGCTGTCGATCTGCTCCGAGGACTCCTTCAGCCAGGCGCTGGACGGGATCAGCAGCGAGCAGATGACGCCGATGGCCAGCGCCGCCACCGCCTGCAGGGCCCAGAAGGGCCGCCAGGCGCCGCCGGTGGCCTCCATGACGCCGAGCGCCATCCACGGCCCGGCCACGCTGCCGAGCCCCCCCAGGGTGAAATAAAGGCCAAAGGCCATGGCCCGCTTCTGGAAGACCGCGGCCAGCACATGGGTGCCCGGGATCAGGGCCATCAGCTGATAGGCCACCCCGCAGAGTGCGGTGCCCAGGAAGTAGATCCAGACATTGGGGGTCAGGTAGAGGCAGATAAAGCCTGCGGCCATGACCGCTGTGCCCAGCAGCAGGGCCGCCCGGACCCCAAACCTGCGGATGATCATCGGCGGGAACCAGGCCGAGCCGCCGCAGCAGGCGCCCAGCAGGGTGAAGCCGAGCCCGGCCTGCGCCCAGCTCCACTGCTGGTCGGCGACCATGGCTGGCAGCACAACGCCGAGCGACGAGAAGGTCGCCGCCGAGATCAGGAACAGGAGCAGGCTGAAGACGCCTAGCAGCACCCAGGGGCGCCATTGGCTCAGGGGCATGTCATGCCTCCACAGAGGAACACTGTCCCGTCGCCCGGCCATTCAGCCGGGCGACGGGCGCCAGATCAGAACGAGCGCTTCAGGGTCACCCGCCACTCGCGGCCCTTGCCGGGAATGGCCGCCAGATTGGCGTAGGAGTCCGCCGCCGGAGTGAAGAAGAGCTCGTCGAACACGTTATCGACGTTGAGCGAAGCCTGGAACGGCCCCCGCGCATAGAAGAGCGACAGGTTGGCGGTGGTGTATTCCGGATAGGTGATCGGGTTTTCCACCGTCTGGGCCGTCTCGCTGACCGAGGTCGCCCCGAACACACCGCCCACCTGGCCCCAGTCATACTCGTCGCTGGTATAGCTGCCGTAGAGGCTGAGCACGGTGCGCGGGATCAGGGTGTAGGCATAGTCGCCGCCCCGGCCCGGCAGACCAGAGAAGGCCCAGACCACATAGGTGCCGCCAAAGGCGTTCACCGGATCCACGCCCGTCACATAGTAGGGGATGTAGGCGAAGCTGGAGTCCGGCCCCTTGATCGTCGTGCGCTGGGTGTTGCCGGCGAAGGTGAAGGACAGGTTGTCGGTGGCCAGGTAGCGGATCTCCACCTCGACCCCCTTGGCCCGAGAGCCGCGCACCGTCGGGTTGGGACCGCCGGTCAGCTGGGTGCGGTTCTGCCGGTAACCGGCCACCGACCCCACCAGGGAGCCCGACAGCAGCTGGAACTTCACCCCGGCCTCGGCCAGGTCGGAGTCTGACAGCCAGGAGTCCGACTGGATCAGGGACGGCGCGATGTCCCCCGCCTGGCTCATCTCCAGGGCCGCGGTCTCGGCATAGGTAATGTAGGGCATCAGACCGAAGTCGGTCTGATAGGTCAGCGAGGCCGAATAGGTCCCCTTACCCTGGCTGTCCTCGAACTTGCCCGGCGGCTGGTAGCTGACGAGGCCTGTATCCTCCGCCTCCACCTCATAGTGGTCGTAGCGACCGCCGAGCATCAGGTTCAGACGCTCGCCGATGAAGATGTCGGAGGTGAAGAAGATGCCCGCCTGGCTCCAGGTGGAGCTGTTGTCGTTCTCCCACTGCAGGCCGTAGGTCTCCGGCGAGAAGGGATCATCGATGATGTCGGTGGGCGTGGCGCCGAACGCGATGTCCCGCCGGTCGAGCGCGATCAGGCCCGAGTTGAAGCTCTCCATCCGCCGTCCGTCGAAGGCCCGGTAGGAGGCGCCCACAAAGGACTTCGACGTCACCAGGCCGACA
>NZ_JAUYAW010000039.1 GCF_030693405.1 Phenylobacterium sp. | reverse complement strand
CAGGGCCGGCACGCCAACCTGACGGGCCAGCAGGATGTGCTCGCGGGTCTGCGGCATCGGACCATCAGCGGCCGAGCACACCAGGATCGCGCCGTCCATCTGCGCAGCGCCGGTGATCATGTTCTTCACATAGTCAGCGTGACCGGGGCAGTCGACGTGGGCGTAGTGACGGTTGGCCGTCTCGTATTCCACGTGCGCGGTGTTGATCGTGATCCCGCGGGCCTTCTCTTCCGGCGCCGCGTCAATCTCGTCGTACGTCTTCGCCGTCGCGCCACCGGACTTCGCCAGCGTCATCGTGATCGCCGCCGTCAGCGTCGTCTTCCCATGGTCAACGTGACCAATCGTGCCGATGTTGCAATGCGGCTTATTGCGTTCAAACTTCTCTTTGGCCATCAGGGTCCTGCCGGCGATGCGCCCGGGGGCGTAGGGGTGAGTGTCGATATATTGGAGCGGGTAGCGGGAATCGAACCCGCATCCTCAGCTTGGAAGGCTGCTGCACTACCATTGTGCTATACCCGCGCCGAAGGCTGCGGGGACGCCGCAATACTCCTTTTTGAACCGAGGCGTGGTGGGGGAAGTAGGACTCGAACCTACGAAGGCGTACGCCAGCGGATTTACAGTCCGCCCCCTTTGCCACTCGGGACATTCCCCCGCGCGCTCGGAACCGTCCTGAGCCCTGAACAAATTACCTCCGCCCCGGGTTGCCGCCTCTGCTAGAAGCATCGCCAACAACGCCGGAACGGGCGGAGACCTGTCCCGGCCTCAAAATGGAGCGCGTCTTATAGTGTCGTCGATCCGGGAACGCAACGCGCCCCGAAACAAGCGTCGAAGTGGGCGAGAAACCCCTTCTGTCACAAGGGCTGAGGCCCCCTCCGCGGCCTGGTTCTGGGGCTGGCACGCCGTTCTGGCCGCCCTCGAGAACCCTGATCGAGAGCCCCCTGAGCGAATCCTCGCCACCGCCGAACGGGCCGCCGAGCTGTCGAAACGCTTTCCGAAGCTGACCATCGAGACGGTTGATTCGCAGCGGCTGGCCAACCTTCTGCCCGGGGCCGTGCACCAGGGGGTCGCCCTGCGGCCAGGCGAGCTGCCGAGCGTCGATCTAGAAGCGTTTGCGCCGGAAAAGGGCGCGGTGCTGCTGATGCTCGACCAGGTCACCGATCCGCAGAATGTCGGCGCCCTGCTGCGCTCGGCCGCGGCCTTCGGCTGCACAGGCGTCATCCTGCAGGACCGCAACGCGCCGCAACTCACCGGCGCCTTGGCCAAGGCGGCTGTCGGCGCCGTGGACAAGATCCCGGTGGCACGGGTGGTCAATCTTTCGCGGGCGCTGGACCAGTTGGCCGATATGGGCTGGCGGGCCGTGGGGCTGGATGGCGAGGCCGAGGCCACCCTGGACTCAGCCCTCGACGGGTCAGCCACCATCCTGGTCATGGGGTCGGAAGGCTCAGGCCTTCGTCGGCTGGTGTCCGAGCATTGCGACGTCCTGGCGAAGATTCCGATGCCCGGCGGTTTTGAGAGCCTGAACGTCTCGGCGGCGGGCGCGATCGCCCTCTATGAGGCCTCCCGGCCTCGCCCCTGAGGGGAAGTAGGTTCCCCTCCGCCGATTCACGGCTTTGATTTCAACGCCACGTCGTGATTTCTTGATTAACCTATCGACGGCGCCGCGTGCGCGGGCATCAACACGGGTACGGGGGACGTCCCATGGCGATCAGGACCTTCAAGCAGATCTCAGGGCGTCGCGCCCTCGGCCTACTGGCGACCGCAAGCCTGCTGGCGGTCGCCGGCTGCAGCGCGCCGTCCGGTCCCAGCGCCCAGGGCGGTGACTACTATTCAGAAGCGCAGCCCCCGCCGCCCCTGATGGGCGGGGCGCCGGGTTCGGCCGATGACGGCTCCGGACTCATGGGCGGTCCCCCGGCCGATGTGTATCAAGGGCAGGCCCTTCCTCCTGCCGCCTCAAGGCACGACGGCGTGGTCACCTTCCGGCGCGCCGACGGGGTGCTGGTCACCACCATGCGGCCGATCGCCAATCCGGAAGACATGACTGCGGAGGAGCGTCGCCGGGTCTATGGGGATCGCCCCGCCCGCACCGCAGCGGCCGCCCCGCCGCGGCGGGCTTACAGCAGCGACGCCCGGGTGGCCCCGGCCCCCGTTCGCACCCCGGCTCCGGTCGCCTCCACCCCCGCCGCCCCGGCGCGCTCTGCGCCCGTCGCTCAAGCGCCCGCGCCGAAGGCTCCCGCGGCCCAGCCGCCCGCCGCCAAGGCGCCGGCGGTGACGGCGCCCCAGGCCAAGGCTCCGGTTGCGCCGCCCGCCCCGGCCCCCAGCGCCAGTGCGCCGGCTGCGGCGCCGGACGCCGAGACCCCCAGAGGCGGCGGCTTCTTCAGTTTCCTGGAGCGCTTCAAGTTCTGGGATCGCGATGACACCGAACGGGCTGCTGAAAGCGCCGGCCAAGCCGCCGACCAGGCCGATGAGCTGGCCGGCCAGGCGGCCGACGCCGCAAGCACGGCGGCCGCCGACGCCAGCCAGGCGGTCGAGAACCAGGGTGTCTCCACCCGCACCGTCCTGCTGGCCCTGGCGGTCCTGGCCGGGGTCCTGATCCTGGCGGCCATTTCACGCAACGCCGCGGCCAAGCGCCGGGAGTCCCAGCGCCGCCGGAGGTTCCAGACCTTCGGCTACGGTTCGGGCGCTTCCGCCGCCGCCGATGAGCCGGAGCGCGACCGGGGTCCCGGTCTTGCCGCCCCCCTGGCCGCAGCCGCCGCCGGCGCCGTGGCGGCCACGGCCTTCGCCCATCACCAGGACAAGAAGGACGAGGACAAGCACGACGAGGCCCACAAGGCCGAACCCGAGCATGAGCCCGCCTGAGCAGCGCCCCGGCGCTGCTGAGTCACCGCCCCCACGAATAGGCGTTGCGGAGGCCCTGAGCCTGTCGCATTGAGGCGATCATGTTTGAGTCATTGCTCGCCGAACACGGCCCCGCCCTTACCGCACTCTTTCAGGTGCTTCTCATCGATCTGGTCCTGGCTGGCGACAACGCCGTCGCCGTGGGCCTGGCCGCCGGCGCCCTGCCCGCCGATCAGCGCAAGAAGGCCATCCTCTACGGCCTGATCGCCGCGGTGATCATGCGGATCGGCTTTGCGCTGATCACCACACAGCTGCTCGGCATCATCGGCCTGCTGTTCGCCGGCGGCCTGCTGCTGATGTGGGTCTGCTGGAAGATGTGGAAGGAGCTGCGCGAGCAGGCGGTGATCGACGAGGCCGACGCCGAAGCCGTGCTGGACGGCGATCCGACCACCGAACCCACCGCCCGGCCGGTCAAGAGCTTCCGCGCCGCCTTCATCCAGATCCTGATCGCCGACCTGTCCATGTCCCTGGACAATGTGCTGGCGGTGGCCGGCGCGGCCCGGGAACATCCAGGGATCCTGGTCTTCGGCCTGATCCTGTCCATCGCCCTGATGGGGGTGGCCGCCACCTACATCGCCAGCCTGCTGCACAAGTACCGGTGGATCGGCTATATCGGTCTGGTCGTGGTGCTCTATGTGGCGCTCTCCATGGTCTGGGAAGGCCACCGCAACGCCGTGGTGAAGCTCGACAGAACGGACTCCTACAACGCCGTCATGCCAGGCTTCCTGGACATTTCGCCGGAAGAGGCGGCCGAGCACCGCCTGCACTAGACGCGGGTTCAAGGCCGGGGCGTGAGCGTCCCGGCCAACCCCATCGGAGGGAGCGCAAGGATGGCGGCCTACAAGGCGCGGCTGAGCGAAGACCTCGATCGCTGGATCGCCCAGGGCCTGGTGGCGCCTGAGTCGCGACAGCCCATTCTCGACAGCGTGGCCGAGGCCCGCCGCATTGACGCCGGCGTCGCCCTGGCGGTCATGGGTGCGGTCCTGGCGGGCCTGGCGGCCATCGCCTTTGTGGCGGCCAACTGGGACGTCATCCCCCGACTGGCGAGGTTCGCCCTGATCCTCGGCGTCTTCGCCGCCACATGCGGCGGCGCAGCCTGGGCGGCCCTGCGCGGCCGTCCGCTCGTCCGTGACGTCCTGCTCGGGGTCGCAGCCCTGATCTATGCCGGCGCCATCGGCCTGACCGGACAGATCTTTGATCTCGCCGGCGATCCGCAGGCCGCCCTGCGCGGGGCGGGCCTGGCCGCGGCCTTGCTGGCCCTGGCCGGTCGCGCCAACGCCGCGGCCATCGCCGCGGTCGCCCTCATCGCGCTCGGCGACTTCGCAGGACCCGAGGGCCTGTTCGGACTGCAACTTCGCTGGCTGGCCATCGCCGCGCCCGCCGGGGCGCTCCTGGCCCTGGCCTGGCGCAGCCGCAGCCTCGCCCATCTGGCGGGACCGGCCCTGGTGCTTGGCTGGCTGTTCGCCGCCCCCGACGTGCGGCCGGAGGGCTATCTGGCCCTGGCGGCGGCCTTCGCGCTCGCCTGCGCCGCCGCCCGCTGGGCCAGCGAGCAGGAGCGGCGCGCGGCCGGGATCATCTTCGCCTGGATGGCGGTCGGCGCCCTGGCGGCCTTCGCCGCGGCGGGTCTCTCCAGCGAGGTCTATGGGCTCCTGCACCGCCTGGCCTGGTTGATCATCTCCGGCGGTGTGATCGCCCTTGGCCTGCATGACCGCGCCGGCGGGGTCACCGCCGCGGGCGTCCTGTCGGCCATCGCCGCGGTCAGCGCCATCCTGATGGATCTCGGCCTCGGGCTCATGACCGCGGCCGGAGTCTTCGCCGGCTGCGCCATCCTGGCCCTGGTGGCAGGCGGCCTGCTTCGCCGCAGAAGGGTCAAGGCATGAACCAGCTGTCGAACCCCCGTGCGCTCGCCCTGCGGATCGGCGCCGTAGCGCTCCTTCTGATGGCCGCCCTGGTCGGCCTGCTGGTTCGGGAGGACCGCGCCCGGGCCGGCGGCCAGGAGGTGCGGCTGGCTATGGAGGCCGTCGACCCGCGCAGCCTGCTCAGCGGCCACTATGCAGCCCTGCAGCTGGTTGAGCGCGTCACGGACGGCGCCCCCTGCCCGCCAGAACTCGAAGCTCATTACGGCCAGGACGACAGCTGGGTCGCCCTGTCGCCGGCCGCGGGCGGCGTCCATCGGGTCACCGGCGCCGGGGCCACCCGCGACGACGCCCTGAAGCACGGGCCTGTCGTGGTGCGCGGCCAGGCCGACTGCCGCCAGGCCTTTCTCGCCCCGCCGCGGGAGCCTGATGAGGCCGCGCCGCCGACGGACGACCGTCCGCAGGAGACCTTCATCACCCTCGACATCGGCGTCGATCGCTTCTACGCCGACCAGACCAAGGCCGAGGCTCTGGAGGCCGCCCTGCGCCGCCAGGGCGACGACGCCGCTCCGCCAGCCTTCGCCATCGTCTCCATCGGCCAGGACGGCCGGGGACGCCTGAAGGGCGTCGAGGTGGGCGGCGCCCGCGCAGACCTGAACTGGTTCTAGACATGGACGACCCCAAGACGCCGGATGTCGCCGTCATCGGCGGCGGTCCGGCCGGGCTGATGGCCGCCGAGACCCTGGTGGCCGCAGGGCTGTCGGTGACGGTCTATGAACGCATGCCGAGCCTGGGACGGCGCTTCCTGATGGCCGGCCGTGGCGGCCTCAACCTCACCCATTCCGAGCCCATGGCCGAGTTCATGGGCCGCTATGGCGAGGCCTCAGGTCCCCTTGGCGGCGTGATCGAGGCCTTTGACCCGGCGGCCCTGCGGGCCTGGGCGGAGGGCCTCGGCCAGGAGACCTTCGTCGGCTCCAGCGGCCGGGTCTTTCCCCGCGCCCTGAAGGCCTCGCCCCTGCTGCGGGCCTGGCTCGGACGGCTGGACGCCGCGGGCGTGCGTTTCCACCAGCGCCACCACTGGACCGGCTGGGACGCCGACGGCGCCCTCAGCTTCGCCACACCCTCAGGGGAGGTGAAGGTCCGCCCAGCCGCCACGGTTCTGGCGCTGGGCGGCGCAAGCTGGCCGAGGCTCGGCGCCAATGGCGCCTGGGCTGGCGCCCTGGCCGAGGCCGGCGCGCCGCTTGCGTCCTTCGCTCCGACCAATATGGGGGTGCTGGCCAATTGGAGCCCGGCCTTCGCCCAGCGCTTCGCCGGCGCCCCGCTCAAGGCCGTGGCGCTGACCTTTGGCGAGCAGACCATCCGCGGCGAGGCCCTGGTGGCCGCCTATGGGCTTGAGGGCGGCGGGATCTACGCCCTGTCCGGAGATATCCGCCGCGCCCTGGCGACCGGCAGCCAGGGGCAGTTGCGCATCGACCTGCGCCCGGACATGCGCCGGGGCGACCTGGCCTCACGGCTCATCGGCGGCCGGACCGGCGACAGCCTGTCCAACCGGCTGCGCAAGATGCTGAAGCTGTCGGCGGTGGAGATCGGCCTCTTGCGGGAGGCGTTCGGGGCCGACCTGCCCCGCAGCCCGGTGGGCCTGGCCGAGGCGATCAAGGCCGTCCCCGTCCCGCTCACCGGCGTGGCCGGTCTGGCGCGGGCCATTTCCAGCGCCGGCGGCCTCAAGTTCGAGGGCCTGGACGATCGGCTGATGCTCAAGGCGCGCCCGGGCGTCTTCGCCGCGGGCGAGATGCTGGACTGGGAGGCGCCCACCGGCGGCTATCTGCTGCAGGCCAGCTTCGCCACCGGCCGGGCCGCGGCCAAGGGCGCGATCGACTGGCTGGCTGAGCAGCCTTAGGCCGGCTCGACCTCGCTGCCGAAGCGCTCGCGCCATTCGGCGACCTGCGCGTCCTCGATCTTGCGGAACAGAACATCAGGGGCTGCGACCTTGGTCCCCGGCTGCAACGCGTTCAGCAGGGCGGCGCCCTCCCCTTGCGGCCAGCGCCCGGGGAAGGCCTCGCCCACGCCGCCCGCGATCTTCTCGGCGGCGAACGGGATGAAGGGCTCGGACACCTTGGCGAACAGCGCCACCAGGTTAAGGCCCGTCCGGACGGCGACGGCGGCGCGGTCCCGGTCAGTCTTGATGGCGGTCCAAGGCGCAGCCTCGGTCAGGTACTGATTGCCCAGCACCCAGAGCTGGCGCAGGGCCTGGGCCGACTTGCGCATCTCCATGGCTTCCATCAGCTCGGTCAGTTCGGCGAGCTTGGCGGCCACGTCGGCGGCGAGCTTGATCTCCAGCTCGCCAGGCTCGCCGCCGTCGGGGACGACGCCCTCGAAGCGGGTCTCGGTGAACTTCAGGATGCGGTTGACGAAATTGCCCAGAACGTCGGCGAGGTCAGCGTTCACCTGGGTCTGGAACTGCTCCCAGGTGAAGGTGGCGTCAG
>NZ_JAUYAW010000038.1 GCF_030693405.1 Phenylobacterium sp. | reverse complement strand
CACGCTGACTATGTGAAGAACATGATCACCGGCGCTGCGCAGATGGACGGCGCGATCCTGGTGTGCTCGGCCGCTGATGGTCCGATGCCGCAGACCCGCGAGCACATCCTGCTGGCCCGTCAGGTTGGCGTGCCGGCCCTGGTGGTGTTCCTGAACAAGGTCGACATGGTCGACGACGAGGAGCTGCTGGACCTGGTGGAGATGGAGCTGCGCGAGCTGCTGTCGTCCTATCAGTTCCCGGGCGACGACATTCCGATCACCAAGGGCTCGGCGCTGGCGGCGGTGGAAAACCGTGATCCGGAAATCGGCGAGAACGCCATCCTGGCGCTGATGAAGACGGTGGACGAGTACATCCCGCAGCCGGAGCGTCCGGTTGACCTGCCGTTCCTGATGCCGGTGGAAGACGTGTTCTCGATCTCGGGCCGCGGCACCGTGGTGACCGGCCGGATCGAAAAGGGCATCGTGAAGGTCGGTGAGGAAGTCGAGATCGTCGGCATCCGTCCGGTTCAGAAGACGACCTGCACGGGCGTCGAGATGTTCCGCAAGCTGCTGGACCAGGGCCAGGCCGGCGACAACGTGGGCGTGCTGCTGCGCGGCACCAAGCGTGAAGACGTCGAGCGTGGTCAGGTTCTCTGCAAGCCCGGCTCGATCACCCCGCACACCAAGTTCGTGGCCGAGGCCTATATCCTGACCAAGGAAGAGGGTGGCCGTCACACGCCGTTCTTCACCAACTATCGTCCGCAGTTCTACTTCCGGACGACGGACGTGACCGGGATCATCAAGCTGCGCGAAGGCGTGGAAATGATCATGCCGGGCGACAACGCCGAGCTGGACGTGGAGCTGATCACCCCGATCGCCATGGACCAGGGCCTGCGCTTCGCCATCCGCGAAGGCGGCCGCACGGTCGGCGCCGGCGTCGTGGCCAAGATCGTCGAATAGTCCAAGGCTTCACAGCCTGACCTAAGGCCAAGGCCGCCAGGGGAAACCCCGGTGGCCTTTTCCTTTGGGCGATCCCCTGGCTTGATGGCCGCCTTGTGCTATCGGCCAAAGGGCCGCAAGCGGGGCGGATCAGGGGCGGGGGCCATGGGACATCTGAAGACCTTCATCGGCGCAGCGGCGCTTGCGGTGAGCCTTGGCCTGGCCAGCGCGTCCGCTGCGGGCCCCGATCTGGCCTCCATGAGCGCAGGCGAGCGGATCGCCTTCACCAAGGCCATGCCCAAGGGCGGTGAGCTGCACAATCACATCTCCGGCGCAGTATTCCCCGAAACCCTGCTGGCCTGGGCGGCCGAGGACGGCCGATGCGTCGACGTGCCCAAGCTCGCCCTGGCGCCGCCCCCCTGCGATCGCCCTGGTCTGCGACCCGCCGCCGAGGCGATCGTGGACGGCGAACTCTATTCCGACTTGCTGGACAGCTTCAGCACCCGGCAGCCGGGCTTCCTGGACCGCTCGGGCCATGATCAGTTCTTCGGGGTGTTCGACCGGATCGGCGGCCTGGGCCCTGGACGGGTCGGCGACATGCTGGCCGTGGTCATGGATGACTTGGCCCACCAGAACACCTTCTATCTCGAGGCCATGATCACCCCTCAGGGCGGTCCAGCAGCCGCGCTTGGCCTGACGGTCGGGCTCAAGGACGATCTGGCCCAGATGAAGGCCGAGATCGACGCCGCCGGTCTTCCAGATCTTGTGCGCGCCGCCATCGCCGGCGCCGACGCCATGGAGGCCCGCGCCCGCCAGGTGCTTGCCTGTGAGACACCCGCGCCCCGGCCCGGGTGCCAGGTCACCGTCCGCTATCTCGTCCAGACGATCCGTATCCTGCCGCCAGAGGCCACCTTCGCCCAGCTGCAACTCGGCGTGGCCCTGGTCCAGGCCGATCCCCGCTGGGTCGGCCTGCAGATGGTCGCGCCGGAGGACCACCCGACGGCCCTGGCCAACTACAGCCGGCACATGGAGATGGTGGGTTTCCTCACCGGCCGCGGCCAGCTGGCGCCGGTGGCCCTGCATGCCGGCGAGCTGACCTTCGACTATGCGCCCCCTGAACACCTGCGCGACCATATCGCCCAGGCGGTGCGCATCGCCGGCGCCCAGCGTATCGGCCATGGGGTGGATCTGCCTCACGAGACCGGCGCGGAGGCCCTGGTGGCGGAGATGGCCCGCGCGGGCGTCATGGTGGAGGTCAATCTCACCTCCAATGCGGTCATCCTGGAGCTCGGTCCCGATGAGCACCCCTACGCCTGGCTGCGCGACCGCGGCGTGCCGGTGAGCCTGTCCACCGACGATGCGGGTCTGCTTCGGATCGACCTGTCCCATGAGTATGAGCGGGCCCACGCCTATGGTGCGACCTATGAGGATCTCAAGCTCTCGGCCCGCAACGCGCTGGCCTTCTCGTTCCTGAGCGGCGAGGGGCTCTGGGCCGATCCCGGCCGATACGCCCGCCCGACGCAGGCTTGTCGCGGCCAGATCGGCGCGGCCGCGCCGCGGGGCGCCTGTGCATCCCTGGTGGAGGCCAGCGACAAGGCCAAGGAGCAGTGGCGGCATGAAGCCCTGCTGGCGGCCTTCGAGAAGAGCGCCGCCGCCCGGCCAAGATGACCGTCAGGTCATGACCTCGAATTAAGCTGCTCCTTGGTCCCCCCGCGGCTAGCTTCGCGACAGATCAATCAAGGGAGCGGCCCATGGCCCGTTCAAGTCTCGTCCTCAGCCTCGCCGCCGCAGGGCTGTCGCTGGCAGGCGCCGCCCAGGCCGCCTCTGTGGAGGTCCGGGACGCTGTCGCCCGGGTGGTGGTCGCCCCGGAGGCCCGAAGTGATGTCCGCGTGGAATTCCTGACCACCAACGCCAGCCTGCCCCTGACCGTCCGTACTGAGGGCGACAAGGTGATTATCGACGGCGATCTCGACCGGGGAATCCGCGCCTGCAACCCCCGTGGAGGCCGGCCGTCGGTCACCGTGGCCGGCCTCGGCGAGGTGGCCTATGCGGAGATGCCCCAGGTGGTGATCCGCACCCCCCGGGACGTGAACATCCAGTTGGGCGGCGCCGTGTTCGGGGCGGTCGGTCGCAGCCGGAGCCTGAAGATCTCCAACGCCGGGTGCGGTGACTGGACCATCGCCAATGTCGCCGGGGCGCTAGAGGCCTCGCAGGCCGGTTCCGGCGACATGCGGATGGGAACCGCTGGGTCAGCGGTGCTGCGGGTGGCTGGGTCCGGAGATATGACCTTGCGTCAGGTCAGCGGGCCCCTGGAGGCCGACGTGGCGGGCTCGGGCGACATTAAGGTGGCGACCCTCAACGGACCCCGCCTGCAGGCCCGGGTGGCAGGCTCTGGGGACGTGGAAGTTGGTGCGGGGCGTGTCGAGACCATGTCGGCGACCATCGCCGGCTCCGGGGATGTGCGCTTTGACGGTGAGGCCGGCGCCCTGCAGGCCTCCGTCGTCGGCTCCGGAGACGTCCGTGTCCGCCAGGTCCGCGGCGCGGTGGACCGATCGGTCATCGGATCGGGCGAAGTTCGCGTCGGACAGGGCTCATAAGGGGAGGGGACGGCTCGCAGGCCTTGACGCAGGCGAGTCGCCTCTGTACTACCGCGCTTCCTGTTGGACCGGCTGTGCGGCTTCTGTCGCAGACGCGGTCCGCGGAACGACCCGGGACCGCCCGTTATCACGGCGATCTTGGGGGTAGCCTTCGCGGCGACGCGAGGGCCGAATTCGTTTTTGCGGGCTACGCGTACGGCGCCTTTCACTTTGGAGGCTCCGGAGTTGGTCTTTGAAATGGTCAAAGTCACGCGGGCGGACCGCCGTCTGTAGGGAAAATTAAGAGCGATATGGATCGTCAGAACATCCGCATCCGGCTCAAGGCCTTCGATCACCGCGTGCTGGATCATTCCACTCGCGAGATCGTAAACACGGCTAAGCGCACCGGCGCCACCGTCAGGGGACCCATCCCCCTGCCGACCCTCATCGAGAAATTCACCGTCAACCGCTCGCCGCACATCGACAAGAAGTCGCGCGAGCAGTTTGAAATCCGCACGCATAAGCGCGTGCTCGACATCGTCGACCCCACCCCGCAGACCGTGGACGCGCTCATGAAGCTCGACCTGTCCGCCGGCGTGGACGTCGAGATCAAGCTCTAAGGGGACCAAGCCGATGCGTACCGGCGTGATCGCCAAAAAGCTGGGCATGGCGCGCTTCTTCGATGAAAGCGGCGTCCATGTTCCCGTCACCGTCCTTAGCCTTGAAGGCTGCCAGGTCGTGGCGCAGCGCACCCAGGAGAAGGACGGCTACGTCGCCCTCCAACTCGGCGCTGGCTTCAAGAAGCCCAAGAACACCACCAAGGCCCTGCGCGGTCACTTCGCCAAGGGCGAGGTCGAACCCAAGCGCACGCTTGGCGAATTCCGCGTGTCCGAAGACAACCTGGTCGAGGTCGGCGCCGAACTGAGCGCCGAGCACTATGTGCCCGGCCAGAAGGTCGACGTGACCGGCGTGACCATCGGTAAGGGTTTCGCCGGCGCCATGAAGCGCTGGAACTTCGGCGGCATGCGCGCCACCCACGGCGTGTCTGTCTCCCACCGGGCCCACGGCTCGACGGGTCAGCGCCAGGATCCGGGCAAGACCTTCAAGGGCAAGAAGATGGCCGGCCACTACGGGGTCGAGACCGTCACCACCTTGAACCTCACGGTCTGGCGGGTGGACGCTGAGCGCAACCTCATCCTGGTCAAGGGCGCTGTCCCCGGCTCGGAAGGCTCCTATGTCAAGATCCGCGACGCGGTGAAGTCGGCCCTTCCGGCTGACGCGCCGAAGCCGGCTGGCGTCCGCAAGACCGGCGCCCAGGCGTCCGCGCCTGCGGCCGAAGAAGCCCCGGCTCAAGAGCCGGCTGCGGAGGGGCAGGAATAATGAAGCTCGACGTCATCACCCTCGACGGCGGCAAGGGCGGCTCCATTGAGCTGTCCGACGCCATCTTCGGCATCGAAGAAATCCGCGGCGACATTCTTCAGCGTTGCGTGACCTGGCAGCTCGCCAAGCGCCGGGCTGGCACGCACAAGATCCAGGTGCGGAACGAAGTCTCGCGTACCGGCAAGAAGATGTACAAGCAGAAGGGCACCGGCGGCGCCCGTCACGGCTCGCGCCGGGCGGCTCAGTTCGTCGGCGGCGCCAAGGCCCACGGTCCCGTGGTCCGCAGCCACGCCTTCGATCTGCCCAAGAAGATCCGCGCCATGGCGCTCCGTCACGCCCTGTCCTCCAAGGCCAAGGCCGGCGCCCTCGTGGTGCTGGACTCCGCGGCCATCCCGGAGGCCAAGACCGCGGCGCTGCGCGCCAACTTCGCCAAGCTCGGCTGGACCAATGCTCTGGTCATCGCCGGTCCCGAAGTGGACGGCAACTTCCGCCTGGCCGCGCGCAACATCCCCAATGTGGACGTCCTGCCGAACGCCGGCCTGAACGTCTATGACGTGCTGCGTCGCCACACCCTGGTCCTCACCAAGGACGCGGTGGAAGCGATCAATGCGCGGTTCTCTGAGAAGGAAGCTGCGTGATGGCTGAGCCGACCGCCCGCCACTACGACACCGTCCTGGCGCCGGTGATCACCGAAAAGGCGACCCTGCTTTCCGAGCAGAACAAGGTCGTCTTCCGGGTCGCCGCCGACGCGTCCAAGGATGAGATCGCCGCCGCTGTCGAAACGCTGTTCAAGGTCAATGTGACCAAGGTCAACACCCTGAACGTCAAGGGCAAGACCAAGCGTTTCCGCGGCATCACCGGTCGTCGTTCCGACGTCAAGAAAGCCATCGTGACGCTGGCCGAAGGCCAGTCGATCGACATCACCACGGGGCTCTGATCCGATGGCCTTGAAGCAATTCAATCCGACTTCGCCCGGCCGTCGCGGCCTGGTGCTGGTCGATAAGTCCGAGCTCCACAAGGGCCGGCCTGAGAAGTCCCTCGTTGAGGGTCTGACCAAGTCCGGCGGGCGTGGCGGCGGTGGCCGTATCGCTGTCCGCTTCCGCGGCGGCGGCGCCAAGCGCCTGTACCGCAAGGTCGACTTCAAGCGTCGCAAGTTCGACGTGGTCGGCGTTGTGGAGCGTCTGGAGTACGACCCCAACCGCACCGCCTTCATCGCCCTGGTGAAGTACGCCGACGGCGAACTGGCCTATATCCTGGCCCCGCAGCGCCTGAAGGCCGGCGATGAGGTGATCGCCTCCGAAAAGGCTGACGTGAAGCCGGGCAACGCCATGCCCCTCCGCGGCATGCCCATCGGCACGATCATCCACAACATCGAGCTGAAGCCCCTCAAGGGCGGCCAGGTCGCCCGTTCGGCCGGGGCCTACGCCCAGCTGGTCGGCCGCGACGCCGGCTACGCGCAGATCCGCCTGAACTCCGGCGAACTGCGCATGGTCCAGGACACCTGCATGGCCACGGTCGGCGCGGTGTCCAACCAGGACCATATGAACGAAGTCCTCGGCAAGGCCGGTCGGTCGCGCCACAAGGGTCGTCGTCCTCACGTCCGCGGCGTGGCCATGAACCCGATCGACCACCCCCATGGTGGTGGTGAAGGCCGGACCTCAGGCGGTCGCCACCCGGTGACCCCGTGGGGCAAGCCGACCAAGGGGCGCAAGACCCGCACCAACAAGACGACGGATAAGTTCATCATCCGCTCGCGCCATGCTCGGAAGGCCCGCTAAGTCATGACCCGCTCCGTCTGGAAAGGTCCGTTCGTCGACGGATACCTGCTCAAGAAGGCCGAAGCTGCTCAAAGCTCCGGCCGCAAGGACACGATCAAGACCTGGTCGCGTCGCTCCACCATCATGCCGCAGTTCGTCGGCCTGACCTTCGGCGTCCACAACGGCCACAAGCATGTGCCCGTCCTGGTCTCTGAAGAGATGGTCGGCATGAAGTTCGGCGAATTCGCTCCGACCCGGTATTTCCCGGGTCACGCGGCCGACAAGAAGGCCAAGAGGAAGTAGTCATGGCCAAGCAAGCGAAAGCGCGCCGCCTGGCGTCCGTCGAGGCCATGGCCAAGGTGCGGACCCTGCGGATCAGCCCTCAGAAGCTGAACCTGGTGGCCCAGTCGATCCGCGGCCTCAAGGTCCAGCAGGCGCTGAACGAGCTCGAATTCAGCCAGAAGCGCATCGCTCGCGATGTCCGCAAGGCGCTGTATTCGGCCGTTTCCAACGCCGAGAACAACCACAACCTCGACATCGACTCGCTCGTCGTCGCCGAGGCCTTCGTGGGCAAGAACCTGGTGATGAAGCGTTTCCATGCACGTGCGCGTGGCCGCGCCTCGCGGGTCGAGAAGCCCTTCTCCGAGATCACCATCGTGGTCCGCGAACTTGGTGAGGCTGCCTGATGGGTCAGAAAATCAATCCAGTCGGGCTTCGCCTCGGCATCAACCGCACCTGGGACAGCCGCTGGTTCGCCGACGGACGTGACTATGGGCGGCTGCTGCACGAAGACCTGAAGATCCGTAAGGAACTGAAGAAGCGCCTGGCCCAGGCCGGCGTTTCGCGGATCATCATCGAGCGTCCGCACAAGAAGTGCCGCATCACCATCTATGCGGCGCGTCCCGGCGTGATCATCGGCAAGAAGGGCGCCGACATCGACAAGCTCCGCAAGGATCTGTCGGCCCTGACGGACGGTGACGTGCACCTGAACATCGTCGAGATCCGCAAGCCGGAAACCGACGCCCAGCTGGTGGCCGAGAACATCGCCCAGCAGCTTGAGCGCCGGATCGCCTTCCGTCGCGCCATGAAGCGTTCGATGCAGTCGGCCATGCGTCTCGGCGCCAAGGGCGTCCGGATCAACGTCTCGGGTCGTCTGGGCGGCGCTGAAATCGCCCGTATGGAATGGTACCGCGAGGGGCGCGTGCCGCTGCACACCCTGCGGGCGGACATCGATTACGGTTTCGCTGAAGCCAAGACCACCTACGGCATTATTGGCGTGAAGGTCTGGGTCTTCAAAGGCGAAGTCCTCGAGCACGATCCCATGGCTCTGGACAAGCGTCTGGCCACCGAATCCGGCCCGGCCGGCGAGGGCGGCGGACGTGGCGATCGTGGAGACCGTGGCCCGCGTCGCGACCGCCGCGACCAGGCTGGCGCGTAAGGATTACTAGTCATGCTGTCTCCTAAGAAGACCAAGTTTCGGAAGCAGTTCAAAGGTCGCATCCATGGTGCGGCCAAGGGCGGCTTCACGCTGAACTTCGGCTCGTATGGCCTGAAGTCCCTCGAACCGGAACGCGTCACCGCGCGCCAGATCGAGGCCGCTCGTCGGGCGATCACTCGCCAGATGAAGCGTCAGGGCCGGGTCTGGATCCGGATCTTCCCGGACCTTCCCGTCACCGACAAGCCTGCCGAAGTCCGTATGGGCAAGGGCAAGGGCTCGGTGGAATATTGGGCCGCCCGGGTTCATCCCGGCCGCATCATGTTCGAGATCGACGGGGTTCCCGACGATATCGCCCGTGAAGCCCTGCGCCTTGGCGCCGCCAAGCTGCCGGTGAAGACCCGTATCGTCACCCGCATCGATCCTATCGCGGAGCACGCGTGATGAAAGCCGCTGACGTCCGGGGCATGACCCCCGATCAGATCGCCGAGTCGCTGCTGAACCTGAAGAAGGAGCAGTTCAATCTGCGCTTCCAGGCGGCGACCGGCCAGGTGGAGAAGACCCACCGAGTCAACGAGATCCGCAAGGACATCGCCCGGCTGAAGACCATCCTGCGCGGCAAGCAGGCTTCGGCCTAAGGAGACCATTGATGCCGAAACGTATTCTGGAAGGCGTGGTCGTTTCCGATAAGGGCGACAAGACCATCGTGGTCCGTGTCGAACGCACCATTCTGCACCCGGTCCTGAAGAAGATCGT
>NZ_JAUYAW010000032.1 GCF_030693405.1 Phenylobacterium sp. | reverse complement strand
CCCGCCCCAGCCGGTGATGGCCGACGCCATGGTCATCACCCGCGAACTCCATGGCCGTAATCAGTCGATCTGGTTTGATTACAGCAGCGGCGTAGAGACCTACAACAACGTCCGTTTCCTGAGCCGGGAAGTCAACGACGGTGAGGCGTCTGGCCTGTCGGGCGGTGTCGGGCCGCCTCGGGTCAAGCGTTCGTTCTGGCAGAGGTTCAGCTGGAAGCGCTTGGGCGAAGCGACCAGCTATCCCCCGCCGTCCGCTGACCGGATCGGCGGGGCGATCATTCGGGCGCGCGAGGAGATCGCCGTGGCCGACGCCTATCTGCGCGGCGGCTTCACCGACAGCCGGATCTACATCGCCCACCGCTGGCCACGCCGCACCTGACCGCCCCCCTCAGTGCGGGACGTACTGGCGCAGGACGTCTTCGATGATGCGTTCGAGCTGGTCCAGCGTGTTGCAGGTCTTGGCCAGGTGGCAGAAGGGCAGGTAGCGGTTCATGACGCTGTCGCCCTGGTTCCAGTAGCTCTCCGGCTCCGGGTTCAGCCAGATCACCGAGCGGGACCGCTCGTGGATGGTGCGCATGATGTCCAGGCGCGGATCGGCATAGTTGGACCGGGCGTCGCCTAGGAAGATCACCGTGGTGTGGCGGTCGAGCTTGTCGAGGTGGTTCTCGGCGAAGTCCTGCAGGGCGCGGCCATAGTCGGTCTGCTGGAAGCCGATGAGTTTCAAAACCTCCAGGATCGCCTTGTCCACCCCGTGCTCGTCCAGGATCTGGTTCACCGGGATCATGCGGCCGGAAAAGGCGTAGGCATCCATCCGGTCGACCACCTCATTCAAGCTATAGAGGAAGGTCAGCAGGAACTGGGCGGCCGCGGCCACCGACTTCGAGACGTCGCAGATGGCGATGATCTTGGGCTTGTCGACCCGCTCGGTCTTCCAGACCACGTTGAACGGCACCCCGCCATAGGCCATCGACTGGCGCAGGGTCCGGCGCACGTCCAGGTGACCCTTGCGGGCCCGGTTGCGACGCCGCGAGTAACGGTCGGCCAGGCGCTTGGCCATCTTGCGCACCAGCGCCTGCATCACCTGCAAATCCACCGGATCGATGCCGCCCTCGGCGTTCAGCGCCTTGCGGGCCAACAGCTCCTCGCGCAGCTGGCGGCCGCTCTCGGACGCATAGAGGTCATGCTGGCGCTGGACATAGCGCTGGGCCTCGGCGGCCACGACCTTGCGGCCGGCCTCCAGCCGGTCGGCCAGGGCGGCCCCGCCCTCACCCTCAAGGCGGCGAGCCTGGCTGATGATCTTCTCGATCTCGGCCACCCCCATCTCGTCCAGCAGGCGCCGCGTCAGCCGGCTCTTCTGGGTGGAGAGCCTGATTTCAGAGACCTGGGCGGCCTGGGCCGCGCGCTCCATGGCCTGGCTGAGCGCCGTGGAATCGCCGGCCAGGATGATCTGGGCCAGCTCAGAGCCGGCGGCCTCTTCGGACACGTCCTCCAGCCTCGCCTCGGGCGGGGCGGCTTCGCCGCCTTCCGGCGGCGGGGGCGGTGTGGCGAAGTCGAAGGGATCGCGGGCGAAGAAGTTGTCGAAGGCTCGGTCAAACCGGGCCACCTCGTCCTCGCTCTTGGCGAGCGTCGCGCACAGCGCGTCCTTCAGCAGCTCGCGATCGGCGTAGCCGATGCGGGCCACGGCCTCGTGGGCGTCGATGGACTCAGCCGGCGAGACCTTCACATCGGCGGCCCGAAGGGCGCGGATGAAGTCCTCCATCTGGTGCTGCATGGCGCGGCGCCTACGGAGTCGTCTGGGCCGTCCGCAGCAGTTCGCTCACCTGCGGCTCGACCATCTGAATGTCCTGCTCGTACTTCAGGATCACGTTCAGGGTGTCGCGCACCATGGCCGCGTCCAGGCTGTCGGCGTGCATCAGGATCAGCGCCCGGGCCCAGTCGACGGTCTCGGAGATCGAGGGCGACTTGCGCAGGTCCATCCCCCGCAGGGCCTGGACGAAGCCGACCAGCTGGTGGGTCAGGCGTTCTTCGATATTCGGCACCCGGCTGGCGACGATGCGGCGCTCCAGGCTGGCCTCGGGCAGGGGGATGTGCAGGTGCAGGCAGCGCCGCTTCAAAGCGTCGCCCAGGTCGCGCACATTGTTGGAGGTCAGAAAGACGATGGGCGGGGTCTTGGCCTTGATGACGCCGAGCTCAGGCACCGAGGCCTGATAGGCCGACAGCACCTCCAGCAGGAAGGCCTCGAAGGCCTCGTCGGACTTGTCGATCTCGTCGATCAAGAGGACGCAGCCATCGTCTTCCCGCAGGGCCTTCATCAGGGGCCGGGGCTCCAGGAAGGGCTCGGAGAAGAACATGTCACCCATGCCGTGCAGGCGCTCCATGGCCTCGTCCATGCCGGCCGCATCCGCCAGTTCGGCGCCCATGCGGTCCTTGAGGATCTGGGTGTAGAGGAGCTGCTTGCCGTACTTCCACTCGTACAGGGCCTTGGACTCGTCCAGACCCTCATAGCACTGCATGCGGATCAGCGGCAGGCCGAGCAGGGTGGCGGTCGACAGCGCCAGTTCTGTCTTGCCGACGCCGGCTACCCCTTCCACCAGGATCGGCTTCTGCAGGTGGACCGACATGTAGAGCGCCGTCGCGATGCGGCGCGAGGCGATATAGCCGACGCCGGCCAGCCCCTGAACGAGGGCGTCGACCGAGGCGAAGGAATCCGTCGACGGCGAGGCGTTCGCCGCCTGAGCCAAAATCGTCAAAGTCTCAATCTCTCAAAAAACAGGAGACGGGTCCCCGAGAGCCCGCCGAAGGTCAATCTGACGATAGTGCCAAGGCCAGGCCCCCAAAGGCAAGCCGCATCGCCGCGGCGCTGCTGGCCTTCGCTCAGGGCGCGTCGGCCAGGAAGTCGGCGATCGCCTGGCGGGCGGCGGGCTCCTCCAGGGTCGGCGCATGGCCGACGCCGTCGATATCCACCCGGCGAAGCTGCGGGGCCAGGGCCTGCATCCGGGCGGCCGTGCCCTCGGCCAGCAGGTCCGAGGCGCCGCCGCGCACCAGCAGCATGGGCCGGTTGATGGCCAGCGCCATGTACAGCGGCCAGAGGTCGGGGCTCGGCGTGCCGGCCGGGGCGGCGGCGAAGGCCTGGGCGATGGCCGGATCGTAGTCGAGCACCAGCTTGCCGGGCTCAGCCTCCCGCCAGGTGCGCCTCGCGAACCGGTCCCAGTCGGCGTCGGTCAGGTGCGGCTGGGCCGAGCCGTTGATCGCCCGGGTCCGCTCGACGGCCTCGGCCCAGCTGGCCGCGGGGGCGCCTGAGCCCACATAGCTGCCGATCCGGGTCAGCCCTTCGGTGGCGATCTCCGGACCGATGTCGTTCAGGATGGCGCCGGCGATCAGGTCCGGCCGCAGGGTTGAGAGCGTCATGGTGATCAACCCGCCCATGGACGTGCCCAGGAAGATCGCCCGGGCGATCCCGGCCTCGCCCATCAGGCTCGCCACGTCGCCTGCATAGACGGCCGGGTTGTAGTTGGTGGGGTTGGGGTCATAGGCCGAGCGGCCGCGGCCCCGCACGTCCAGGGCCAGGACCCGGCGGCCTGTGGCCGCGATGGCCGGCGCCACATCCTCGAAATCCCGGGAGTTACGGGTCAGGCCGTGGATGCAGATCACCGGCAGCCGCGCCGGCCCATCCGCGCCGCCATAGTCCCTGGCCCACAGGCTCAGGCCGTCGCCGGAGGTCCAGGTCCGCTCGGCATAACCGACGGCTTCGCGCTGGGGCGGGGCTGTTGCGGGCGCCGCCGGCGCCTGCGACGCGCCGAACATCTGTGCCAGAAACCGCCGCATGGTCGCCTCCGTCATTGATGGACCCTGACCCGATCAGGCGCCGGCCCGCTTGGCAAGACCCTCAGCTCAGGCCGTAGGGCTGATAGGGGCCGGCGATCAGCTGTTCGAAGACCCCCATCCCGGTCTGGGGCGCCTCACCGGGCGTGGTCAGGGTCACCCGGGACAGGGCCTGGATATGGACATGCTCCGGCGCGCCCATGTTGGCGGCGGCCAGGTCGATGTCCTCGCGCTCGACCACCAGCTCACCCTTGTAGGCGCCGTGTCGCCAGGCGCCGGAATAGCCGATTCCGCGCATCAAAAAGGTCAGAAATGGCTCGAAATTGACCCTTATGAGACCCCCTTCAGAGGGGATTTCCAGCACCCCGCCCTGGGCGTGCCGCGTGCCAGGGGCCAGCTCCACCCCCGTCATGCGCGCCGCGGCGGTGTGAAACCCGCCGCCTTGCGGCGCCCCGTCGGGCAGGATCACCGCCCGGGTGTTCCAGGCGCTCCCGTCCGGATCGGCGTTGACGTGGAAGAAGACGCTGCGGTCGGCGAAGTTCAACGGGGTCCACTGCCAGAAGAAGCCGCTCATGGTCATTGGGACCGGCGGCTGGGGATCGGGCGCCCCCACCGGGCGGATGCCCCAGGAGCGGTCGCGGGAGCCCACGGTTCCCGCCGGCAGGTCCTGACGATCGCCGTCCACCTCGATCCAGCCGGTGCAGCGGACGTTCTGGGTCAGGCGGGTATAGTCCATGAAGGCCCGCGGGCCGATGCGGCGGGTGAAGCGCGGCTCCTCGATGGGGAAGGCGCGACCGCTGAAGGTGATCTCGGCGGCCAGGCCTTCGCCGTCCCTCACCGTCACCTTCAGGGTCTGCAGCGGCTCCACCACGGTGATGGCGATGGGCCCGACCTGAAGATCCAGCCGTTCGGAATGCAGGACCTTCGAGGCGTGCACACAGTGCTGCACCCCGTCGCGGATGACGCTGAAATGGGCGTCGGCGATGTTCAGGTGCGGATAGACCCCGAAGGCCACGGCGAAATAGGTCGCCCCGTCAGGGCTGTAGCCGTTGAAAAAATAGCGGTCGTAGAAGTTCCGGTCGGTCCCCGCATGGGCCACCGGCTCCGGCGTCTGGTGGATGGGAAAGTCGTCGGCCTTGGTCAGCATGGGCGGTTCCTCCGGACGCAATTTCTACAGCGGTTTGATTGTCGGTATTGCGACGTCGCCTGTGCTGGCAGTATCAATTGTTCAAGTAGAACAAGGCAAGGGAGGCGTCGGCGTCCTAACGTTACGGAACGAAATTGCTGCCCTTGGGTAAGCATTCCGCAACGTAAGGCCGTCCGCAAGGGCGATCATGACTGAATCAAATGTGCGCATACCCGATGAACATGCGCAGACTCTGGTGGACCCCAAGGCCTATGCCGACGGGCGCATCCACGAAACCTATGCCTGGCTGCGGGCCAACAACGCCTTCGGGCGGGCCGAACCGGCCGGCTATGAGCCCTTCTGGGTGGCCACGCGCCACGCCGACATCCTGGAGATCAGCCGGCAGAATGCGCTCTTCCTGAACGGCGCCAAGTCGCCGACCATCGTCAATCAGGAGACCGACGCCAAGATCCGGGAGATGACCGGCGGCAGCCCCCACCTGCTGCGGACCCTGATCCACATGGACGAGCCCGATCACCACAAGTACCGGGCGCTCACCCAGGCCTGGTTCATGCCGCAGAACCTGCGGTCCATGGAGGACCGTATCCGCGGGGTGGCCAAGGCCGCGGTGGACCAGAGGGGCGCCACCGGGGGCCAAAGCGACTTCGTCCGCGAAGTGGCCCTGCACTATCCCCTGCGGGTGGTGATGGAGATCATGGGCGTGCCGCGGGAAGATGAGCCGCGGATGCTAATGCTGACCCAGGAGCTATTCGGCGCCGCCGATCCGGAACTGGCCCGCAAGGAGGAGGTCGATCCCGGCGCCAAGCTGACCCCTGGGGTCATCACCGACTTCTTCGAATATTTCCGCAAGCTGTCGGCCGACCGGCGGGCCAATCCCACCGATGACCTGTCCAGCGTCATCGCCAACAGCATGATCGACGGCCAGCCGATCTCCGAGTTCGAGGCGATGAGCTACTACATCATCGTCGCCACGGCGGGCCACGACACCACCTCGTCCTCCACCGGCGGGGCCATCTGGGGCCTGGCCGAGAACCCCGCCGAGCTGGCCAAGCTGAAGGCCGATCCGTCGCTGATCGCGGGCCTGGTGGATGAATCCATCCGCTGGACCACTCCGGTGAAGACCTTCATGCGCACCGTGGCCGGGCCGACCGAGATCGGCGGCCGGGCCCTGGCGGCCCAGGACTGGCTGATGCTCTGCTACGCCTCGGGCAACCGCGACGAGGCGGTGTTCGACGATCCCCAGGCCTTCCGGGTCGACCGCAAGCCTAACAAGCACCTGGCCTTTGGCTATGGCGCCCACCTGTGCCTGGGCCAGCACCTGGCCAAGATGGAGATGCGCATCCTCTGGGAGGAGCTGATCCCGCGCCTGGAATCCCTCGAGCTGGCCGGCGAACCGCAGATGTCCCAGGCGGTGTTCGTCAACGGGCCCAAGACCCTGCCCATCCGCTTCAAGATGAGCTGAGCATGGAGGAGGCTGAGCTCGTCCAGCGCCTGGGCGCCTATGCCGCGGCGAGGATGCCGCAGGCGCAGGACGTGGCGGTCACCGAGATCGCCCGCATCACCGGCGGCGCCTCGCGCCAGACCTATCGCTTCACCCTGGTCTGGACCGAGGGCGGGGAGGCCCGCCGCCGGGGCCTGATCCTGCGCCGAGATCCGGCCGACAGCCTGATCGACACCGAGCGGCGGGTGGAGTTCGAGGCCTATCGGGCCTTCCACGGCGGCGAGGTGCCGGTGCCGGAGATGCTCTGGCTGGAGGAGGGGGAGGAGGCGCTGGGCAGTCCCTTCTTCGTGGCCGCCGAGATCGCCGGCTTCCAGGCCGGGACCGGCCCCCTGTGGACGGCGCCCTATCAGGAAAGCCTGCCGGCTCTGGGGCGGCGCAAGTGGACGATCCTGGGCCAGATCGCCCGGGCCGACCCCACGGCGCTGGGGCTCGTCGCTGTACTGCCGGCCACCCGGGCCGAGGATGTCTGGCTCCGCGAACTCGACCATTGGGAAGGGGTGCTGGACGCCGACGAGACCGAACCGCTGCCGGTGATCCGGGCGGCCATCCGATGGCTGCGGGCCAATCCGCCGCCGCCGGCCCAGAAGGTGGCAGTGGTGCATGGCGACTACCGCACGGGCAACTTTCTCTACGACACCCAGGGCGGCATTCACGGCGTCCTCGACTGGGAGATGTGCCATCTGGGCGACCCGCTGGAGGACCTGGGCTGGAGCTTCAATCCGGTCTGGTATTTCGGCCAGGGCAAGCCCGGCGGTCTTCTCCCCCGGGACGAGGCGGTCGCCGCCTGGGAGGCCGCCAGCGGCCTCACAGCCGCGCCGGACGCGCTGAAATGGTGGGAGCTGTTCGCCTGTGTGAAGGGCCAGGCCATCTGGGTCTCCAGCGCCAGGACCTGGCTGGACGGCGCCAACCGCGACCCGATCCTGGTCTATCCGGCCTGGGCCCTGATCGACGCCCAGGACCGCGCCGCCCTGAAAGTGATGGGACATCTATGACCCCCGCCGTCTCCCAGGTGCTGGCCGATCTGGCCGGCCGCGTGGCCCGCAACGCCGCGCCCAACGTCCCGGCCGCCGACCGGGCCGGCGAACTCGGCCTCTC
Organism: Phenylobacterium sp.; assembly: GCF_030693405.1. Classification (GTDB taxonomy): domain Bacteria; phylum Pseudomonadota; class Alphaproteobacteria; order Caulobacterales; family Caulobacteraceae; genus Phenylobacterium. The sequence goes on along the minus strand of NZ_JAUYAW010000032.1, from coordinate 35,682 downwards.
AGCCCTGCTGCTCGGTCTCGCCGCGGAAATGTGGGACGGGGCGGCCGAGATCCTGGTCCAGGAAAACACCGACCTCCGCGCCCTGCTGGCGGCCGGGGCGAAGGTCTGGGGCGAGGAGTCCCGCCGTCGCTGGCTGGAGGCCCTGGCCCAGGGCCGCGACGAGAGCCTGAGGCTCAGCGCCCTGCAGAGCGCCAATGGCGAGCTGAAGGTGGCCCTGATCGCCCTGCATGCAGAGCTGGAGCGGCGGGACGATCCGGCCGCCAAAGCCCTGGAGTCCCAGGTCTGGCGCGCCCTGGTGGCGGCCAGCGACCGGCGACGACTCTCGGGCTCTCCGGTCTAGGGTGCGTTCCGATAAGGGGAGCCGGTTGTCGGACGAAACGAGCTCAAGACTCTAAGCCGGTCGACAAGCGCGCCGCTCTCGTCTTTTCTGGCGCCCGCTCGGCCGGAAGAGGCCGGGATTTTTGAAAACATTGTTTGAGGGATGGAGACTTATGCCGCCTCGCATTTTGCCGGAGCCGACTCCGGAGACCCAGCATTTCTGGGACGGGACCCGCAACGGGGAGCTTCTGCTCCAGCGTTGCAAGGAGACCGGTGAAGCCTATTTCCCGCCGCGCCCGTTCGCACCCAAGACCGGCTCGCGCAATGTCGAGGTCTTCAAGGCCAGCGGCCGCGCCACCCTCTATTCCTACGTAATCAACCATCGTCCCCGCCCGGACATGGGGACCGAGCCCTACGCCATCGCCGTGGTGCAGCTCGAGGAAGGCCCGCGGATGATGACCAACATCGTCGGCTGCCCCCAGACTCCGGAAGCCCTGGTGCTCGACATGCCCCTCGAGGTCGTCTTCGAGAAGATGAGCGACACCATCACGCTGCCGTTCTTCCAGCCGGCCAAGGGGTAAGGCGACCATGATGCAGAAATCCGTTGCGGTCGTCGGCGCGGCCGAGACCACCAAGATGGGCAAGATTCCGGACGTGTCCGTGATCGGCCTGCACGCTGACGCGGCGCTCAACGCCATGGCCGACGCCGGCCTCAAGCCCACCGACATCGACGGCGTGGCCTGCGCCGGCATCTCGCCGGTGGAGCTCGCCCAGTACCTCGGGATCACGCCGACCTATGCCGACGGCACCAGCGTCGGCGGCTGCTCCTTCATGCTGCATGTCCGCCATGCGGCCGCGGCCATCAATGCCGGCCTGTGCACCACCGTCCTGATCACGCATGGCGAATCGGGCCGTTCGCGGGTCGGCGCCGGGGGCTTTGGCCGGGCGCCGTCCAGCCTGATGGGTCAGTTCGAGATGCCCTATGGGGTCACGGCCCCGCCGACCATGTTCACCATTCCGGTGCTTCGCTACATGAAGACCTATGGGGTGACCGAGGAAGACCTGGCCAATGTGGCGGTGATCCAGCGGGAATGGGCGGCGAAGAATCCGCGCGCCTCCTATCGCGACCCGATCACCATCGATGATGTCCTCAACTCCGACATGATCGCCTGGCCGTTCCGCAAGCTGATGTGCTGCCTCGTCACCGACGGCGGCGGGGCGCTGATCCTGACCAGCGCCGAGCGGGCCAAGGACTTCCCTCAGAAGCCGGTCTATGTGCTGGGCACGGGCGAGAGCGTGGAAACCCCGCTGGTCAGCCAGATGGAGGACTTCACCACCTCCAAGGCCTTCCGCGTCTCGGGCAAGAAGGCCTTTGACGAGGCCGGCATCAGCCATGCCGACGTCGATCACCTGATGATCTACGACGCCTTCGCCCACCTGCCGCTCTATGGCCTGGAAGACCTCGGCTTCTGCAAGCCGGGCGAGGCCAAGGACTTCATCAATGGCCGCAACACCGCCATCGGCGGCAAGCTGCCGCTGAACACCAATGGCGGCGGGCTCTCCTACATGCACTCAGGGATGTACGGCATGTACGCCCTGCAGGAGAGCGTGCGTCAGATGCGCGGCATTGCGCCGGCCCAGGTGGACGGCGCCAAGATCAGCGTCTGTCACGGGGTGGGCGGCATGTTCGCCGCCTCGGGTACGGTGATCTTCACCAACGAGGCCTGATCGGCCGCAGGTTTGTCGCCGGGGGCCTGAGGGCTTCCGGCGACAACTCGCGCTCAGGCAGCCGGCGCTTCGGCCTCGCCGTCACCGATGCTCAGATGTTCGGTCAAGCTCCAGAGGCCTTCGACCATGGCGTTCAGACCCTCGCGGTCCGCCTCTGCGGTGTTCCAGATCAGCCGCATGCCGTTCACATGGATCTTGATCGGCGCCCAGTCCGCAGCGCCCCGGGTGCGGAGCTTATCGGCCAGTTCGCAAAGGCTATAGGCGGCGCGGCACAGCTGCTTGTCATCGAACAGGCCGGCGATATCGAGCACGGTGGTGGACAGGTCATAGACCGAATCCATCGGCGCGGCCTTGTCCTGGCAGAGCCATTCCAGGGTCTCCAGGGCCTCGCCGATCGCCTCATAGGACTTGCCCTGCTGGGCCGCCAGCTCCCGGGCCGCGCGGGTTCCGGCCATGCCAGCCGTCATGCCGCCGGGTTCGCTCACATGATTGGCCAGACGGTTGCGAACCTTGAAGATTTCGGCGTCGCTCATAGGGCGGCCCTTTGCGGCTTCAGCAGGTTATCGATCTCGTCCTGGTCCATGTTCGGATCCTTGGCTATCCCGACGTGGGCCGACAGATCGTCCTTACGCCGGCCCTTGACGCCGAGCGGGGGCCCGACGTTCCGGAAGCGGCGGTCAGGACCCACATAGGAATCGCTGCGGACCATGGAGCGTTCGTCCTTGGCCACCCAGTAGATCCGCTGCAGCAGGACTTCCGGGGTGAAGGGCTTGGAGACGATAAAGTTGGCGCCGCAATCGCGGCTGCTTTCGATGGTCGAGCGGGCGGCGTGGCCGGTCAGCATGATCACCGGCGCAAACCGCGCCTCCTCGGGACCTTCCCGGCGCAGCCAGCGCACGAAGGCGTAGCCATCCATGTCGGGCATGACGGTGTCGCAGACGATCAGATCGATCTCACGGCTTCGCAGCACGGCCTGGGCGTCGGCGGCCGAGCCACACTTCACCTGCCGGTGGACGCCAAAGCCCCGGAAGATGGAGGCCAGCACCTCCAGCGCCTGCTCGTTGTCGTCGATCAGCAGGACGTTGGAGCGCGCCAGGTTGAGCCGGACATCTGGGTGAAGGCTCACCGCACCGCCTCAGAACAGATCAAGATCGCCGGACGCGCCATCTGGCGCCGGCGGAATCTGGCTGGCGTTGTAGAGCACGCTGCGGAGCCGGCCCGCGACGTCACTGAGCGGCACCAGGGCCAGCACCGCGTCGGGATCGACGTTGCGGGCGGTGGTCAACTGCTCAGACATGCCGCGCATGAAGATCGCCACGGCGGACAGGTGCTGAGTCAGGACATCCAGAGTCTGGGCCTCGCTCAGCGCCAGCTCCCGAGGTTCGCCCTCCACGGCCGCAGCGAGCCGAGTCACCAGCTCCTCCAGCCGGGCGCACAGGTCGCCGGCATGGTCCATTTCCGCGGCCAGGGCGGCCAGGAGCGGCGGCGCAAGGACGGCGACCTGGCCGGGCCGCATCAGAACAGCTCCACGGCGCCGTCGTCGACGACCACCGGGGCCGGCTTCGGGACCTCCTTGAGGGTGGTCAGCTCCTGGGTGTCGGTCACGGTCTTCTGCTGGGCCCGACCGGTGGTCGGCCAGAACTGAATGCGACGGGCGCCGAAGCCCCCGAGGCTGGTGCCCATGACCGGAATGCCTTCGTCGCGCATGAAGCGTTCGGCGAAGGCGATGTTCGAGGCGCCCACATCCGACAGGCCGCTGAACATCCGGGCCCCACCGAACAGCTTGGCCTGCAGGCGCTCGCGACGGGCGCCCAGACGCAGCAGTTCGTTGATCAAGAGCTCCATGGCGAAGGCGCCGTAGCGGCGGCCTTCATTGGCGCCCTCGGCCTTGCCCTCCGGCAGCAGGAAGTGATTCATCCCCCCGACGCCGCGCTCGGGATCCCACAGGCACACGGCCACGCAGCTTCCCAGGATGGTGGTCAGGGTGATCTCCGGATCGCCGGTGACATAGTGCTCGCCCTGGACCACATGGACCCGCTTGCCGGCACGCTGGGAGATGTTTTCAACGATCATTCAAGCGGCCCGAAAACGGCTTCGATCTTTTCCTTCAGCGTCTGGGTCGTGAAGGGTTTGACCAGATAATTGTTGACCCCGAACTGCACCGCCCGCTGCACCAGCTCGCGGTCGGCGCGGCCAGTCAGCATGATGACGGCGGTCTTGGAGATGGGGCCGTGGGCGCGGATGGCGCGCAGCAGTCCCAGCCCGTCCAGCTTGGGCATGTTGAAGTCGGTGATCACCAGATTGGCGGGCTGGGCCAGCAGGGCGCGCAGGGCGTCCTCCCCGTCGGCGGCTTCCCGGGTCTGGTTGATACCCAGGGCGTTCAGGCTGGTGCGGATCAGCGAGCGCATGGACTGCTGATCGTCAGCGATCAAGGTCTTGATGGCTCCGGGGGCGGGCATCAGGCGCTCCTTTGCGGCTCGGTCGCCGCGCATAGACCAAGGATTGCCGCGCTCATGCGAGCAAGCGGCGACTGTTTTTCCACCGCCCCGATTTCGTGGGCGGCGCGGGGCATCCCATAGACCACGCAACTGGCCTCATCCTGCCCCAGGGTGTGGGCGCCGGCCTTGCGCATGGTCAGCAGACCCTGTGCGCCATCGCGGCCCATGCCGGTCAGGATCACGCCGAGGGACGGACGGTTCAGCCGGGCGACCGACTCGAACAGAACGTCCACGGAGGGTCGGTGGCCGTTGACCGGCTCATCGACCCGCAGGCGGCAGGTGGGATGGGTGGTTCCGGTGACCTCCAGATGGGCGGCGCCGCCGGGAGCCAGATAGACGTGACCGGGCGCCAGGCGCGCCCCGTCCCAGGCCTCGGCCACCTTGGCGCCGGACACACGGTCGAGGCGCTCGGCGAAGCTCTTGGTGAAAGTCGCGGGCATGTGCTGGGTGATGACGGTCGGCGGGCAGGTGGCCGGGAAGGCCGAAAGGATGGTCATCAGCGCCTCGACCCCGCCCGTGGAGGAGCCGATGGCCACGATGATGTCCTCGGCCCGATAGGTGCGGTTCTCCTCGGCGCGGACCACCGGGCCGGAGAAGGGGCGAACCCGGGCGCGGGCGGCGGCCTTCACCTTTTCGGCGAGGTCGGCGAAGGCCTCCGAGGCCGTATTGCCGGCGCCGGGCTTGCCGACGCAATCGACGGCGCCGAGCTCCATGGCCGACAGGGTGGCGTCGGCCCCGGCCTGGGTCAGGGTGGAGACCATGACCACGGGCATGGGCCGCAGGCGCATGATCTTCTCGAGGAAGTCGAGGCCGCTCATATGCGGCATCTCGACGTCCAGGGTGATGACGTCGGGGTTCAGGCGCTTGATCGCGTCCCGGGCCTCCAGGGGATCGTTGGCGAAGCCGAGGACCTCGATCTCGGGGTCCTGCCGCAGGGTGGCGGCGATGAGGCTGCGCATGGTCGCCGAGTCGTCGACGATGAGTACGCGGACGGTCATGGCTTGGTCCTCAAGCGATAGGTGGTCAGGCCGGCGGTCTCGAGGGTGGAGACAGCCGGGCCGCTAACCCGCTCAGAATGGCCGATATAGAGGGTGCCCCCCGGATTCATGGCCGGGACGAAGCGGCTCCAGATGCGCTCCTGGGTGGGCTCGTCGAAATAGATCACCACATTGCGGCAGAAGATCACGTCGAACCGGCCGCGCATGGGCCAGTCGCCGATGAGGTTCAGCTCACGGAACGACACCAGGTCCCGCAGCTCGGGCGAGACCGACCAGATGCGGCCATCGGCGGCCTGCACCTTCTCGAACCAGCGCCGGCGCAGCTCCAGCGGGACCGGCGAGACGGAGTCCTCGCGGTAGCAGCCGGCCTTGCCCTCGGCGACCATGTTGGGGTCGATGTCGGTGGCCAGGATCTTCACGTCCAGCTTGGCGGCCTCAGGCAGAACCGACAGCAGGGTGATGGCCATGGAGTAGGGCTCCTGGCCGTTGGAGCAGGCGGCCGACCACATGCGCACCCGACCGCCAGCCCTGGCGCGGGCGGCGAGCTCGGGCATCACCTGGTCGCGCAGGTGGTCGAAATGGTGCGGCTCACGAAAGAAGCGCGTCACATTGGTGGTGAGCGCGGCCATCATGGCCTGGCGCTCGTCCAGGGCGTCGACGTCCTCCACCAGGGCGCAATATTCCCGGAAGTTGCGCAGGCCGAGCGTGCGCAGACGCTTGGCCAGGCGCGAATAGACGAGCGCAGCCTTGCCCTCGTTCAGGGCGATGCCGGCATAGGAGTGCAGGATCTGGGCGATCTTGCGGAAGTCCTCGGCCGTCAGCAGGAATTCGCCGTCGACCAGACCTTCGTTTTTCGCGCCGCGCCGGGAGTCCGGGGTCTGCGTCATGCCGCCTCGGCTTCTGTCTCAGGCAGGACGCGGTCCAGGGCGATCAGGCTGACCATGCGGCCGTCGAGGGCGAACAGGCCCTTGACGAAGGTCTTCACCTGGTCGCTGGCCACGTCCGGGGTCGGCTGGACCAGGTCGTCGCTCATATTGATGATGTCGGACACCGCATCGACCAGCAGGCCGATGGTCCGCTCGCCGATGTGGACGACCATGATGACGTGACGGGCGGTGGGCTCGGAGGTGTTCAGGCCAAGCCGTGCGCCCAGGTCGATGATCGGCAGGACCGCGCCGCGCAGGTTGATGACGCCCTTCACGAAGGAGGGGGTGCGTGGCAGCGGGGTGGCCGGCGCCCAGCCACGGATCTCTCGCACCGACATGATGTCGACGCAGAACTCCTGGTCGCCGATGCGGAACGCGATCAGTTCGCGCCGCTGGGCGACGCCTTGGGTCACGGTGTCAGTCATGGTCAAACCGCCATTCGCTTCTCGATACGGGGCGCCTTTCGGCGCGAGGTCGTCACCAGGGCGTCGACATCCAGGATCAGCGCCACCCGGCCGTCGCCCAGGATGGTCGCCGCGGCGACCCCGTGGATGTGCTGGTAGTTGGCTTCCAGGCTCTTGATGACTACCTGGCGCTGGCCCTGGATGGCCTCGACCAGCAGGGCGGCCTTACCGCCCCCTTCGCTTTCCACCAGCACGGCCACGCCCGAGGCCGGCGGCAGGGGCGTGTCCCGGAAGCCCAGGGCCACGCCGACATCGATCAGGGGCACGAAGGTGTCGCGGATGCAGATCACCGCGTCGCGCCCGCCGATCAGGTGAACGTCTTCAGCCCGCGGGGTCAGGCTTTCGACGATGTTGGAGAGCGGCGCCACCAGGGTCTGGTCGGCGGCCGAGACCACCATGCCGTCCAGGACGGCCAGGGTCAGCGGCAGGCTCATGGAGAATTTCGAGCCCTTGCCGGGCTCCGAGGTGATGGAGATCCGTCCGCCCAGCGCCTGGATGGACCGCTTGACCACGTCCATGCCCACGCCGCGGCCGGAGATGTCGGAGACCACGTCGGCGGTGGAGAAGCCGGGCAGGAAGATCAGGTTGTCGATCTCGTCGTCCGACAGGACGGCGTCCTCGGCGATCAGGCCCTTGGCCATGGCGATGCCGCGGACCCGGGGGCGGTTGATCCCGCGGCCGTCGTCCTGGACCTCGATGACGATGCGCCCGCCCCGGTGCAGGGCGGCCAGGCGCACGGTTCCCTCGGCGCCCTTGCCGCCGGCCTCACGCTCCTCGGGCGTCTCCAGCCCGTGGTCGATGGCGTTGCGCAGCATGTGGGTGATCGGGTCGGACAGCCGCTCGATGACCGTCTTGTCGACCTCGGTGTTCTCGCCGTCCATGACCAGACGGACCTTCTTGCCCACCATGTCGGCGACTTCGCGGACCAGACGCGGCATGCGCTGGAACACCGACTTCACCGGCTGGGCGCGGATGGCCATGACGCTGTCCTGGATCTCCCGGGTCAGCAGCTCCAGGTCCTCAAGACCGAGCGCTACGTCCGAGGACCGGGCCAGACCGCTTTCGAAGACCCGCTGGGACAGCATGGCCTGCTGGATGACCAGCTCGCCCACGGCGTTGATCAGCCGGTCGACCCGGTCGAGATCGACCCGGATCGTCGGGGTCGCGGCGGTGGCGGGCCCGGCGGCGGCGCGGGCCTCGGCCTTCTGGTCAGCCTTCGGATCGGCCTTGGGCGGCGCGGCCTGGGTCTGGGCGTGATCCTGCGAGGCCTTTTCGGCCAGGGCGATCAGGCCGGCCACATCCAGGCTGGCCGGGTCCTGGGCCGGCGCCGCAGGCGGCGCGGCCGCCACGGGCGCGGGCGCCGGAGCAGCCGCAGGGGCAGGCTCCTCGGTGGGGGCGGCGACCCTGGCGAGCAGGGCGTCAAGATCAAGCGGCGCGCCGGCCGCGGCCTCGACGGCGCTGGCCGAGGCGTCGTCATCGGCGGCGATGTCTGGCTCGGAGGCCTCGGTGGCGGCTTCGCCTTCGCGGGTCACCTCCAGATCACAGTCGTCCTCGACGAATTCGAAGACCTCGCGGACCTCGGCTTCGCTCTTGTCGCCCGACAGGCGAACGGTCCAGGTCAGATAGGCCTGTTCAGCCGACAGCTGATCCAGCGGCGGCACGGCGCCGGCGTCCAGCGCGACCTCGACATCTCCCAGCCGCGCCAGTTCGCGCAGGACCAGGGCCGCCTCGTTTGCCTTGGCGTACATCTCGGCCTTGGGCCGGAAGGTCACGCGCCAGGCGGGCGCGGCGGCAGGGGCCTCCGGCGGTGGGGCGGCCGCAGCCATCAGGGCGGCGACGTCGACCTCGGGAGCGTCAGCGGCCGGTTCATCAAGGCTGAGGACCACGGGCACGAACCCGAAATCCTCTTCGACGGCGCCGGAGTCGCCGTCCTCGTTCAGGCCGAGCTCAGCGGCGCGGTCCTGGTCGATCAGGCCCTGCAGGTCGGCGATCATGCCGACGGTGCGACCCTCATCCACCTGTCCGCCGCTGCGGGCGGCGGCCACATGGTCGGCCAGCACGTCAGAGGCCCGCAGCAGAACCTTGGCGACCTCGTCGGTGAGGTGCAGCTTGCCCGAGCGCATCTCGTCCAGGACCGTCTCAAAGACGTGGGCGAAGCGGATCAGCTCTTCGAGACCGAAGGCCCCGGCGCCGCCCTTGACGGAGTGCACCGCGCGGAAGACCGCGTTGATGGTCTCGGAATCGTCGTCGCCCTGCTCCATGGCCAGAAGCCCCGACTCCATGTCGGTCAGCAGCTCCTCGCACTCCTGGAAGAAGGTCGCCTTGATACTCTCGAATGGATCCACGGGGTGCTCCGGACTCAGGTCAGCTTAGGTCGCAGGCCTTCGTCGCCCTCAGGCGGCGACGCGGCGGATAGCGTCCACCAGCTTGGTCGGGTTGAAGGGCTTCACGATCCAGCCGGTGGCGCCGGCGGCGCGGGCGCGTTCCTTCTTGGTCGCGTCGCTCTCGGTGGTGAGGACGAGGATTGGGGTCGCCCGGTGGGCCGGATCGGCGCGCACGCCTTCGATCACGCCGAAACCATCCATGCGGGGCATGTTGATGTCGGTGATGACCACGTCGGCGCCTTCAGCGCGCAGGACCTCCAGGCCCTCCACGCCGTCGACGGCCTGGATGACCCGGTAGCCGGCCTGGACCAGGGCCATATTCAGCATCTCACGCATGGTGCGGGAGTCGTCGATGGTCAGAACGGTTTTGTTCACAGGTGTGCCCCCTCGGGTTCAAAGTTGATCTGCGGCGCGCCGAAGGCGGCCAGTTGTTCAAGAAAACCTTCGGAGGCCTGCTCGATGCGCAATGGCAGCCCGTCCTCCGCCCAGCTGATCCGCGCCGACAGGAGAACCTGCAGGCAGAGTCCGCCCAGCCGGCTGACCTGAGAGGCGTCGATCTGCAGTGGCCGGCCCCTCAGGGCCAGGAGCTCCGCCCGCAAGGGCTCGGCGGCCTGCAGGTCGAGCACCTGACAAAGGCTGACCTCAGCGATATTGGCGTCTGCGTCCGTCATCCGGCGCTCCCCCCCAGACTTGTTGGTTTAGTTAAGAGCGAAATCCTTAAAACTCTTCCCAACCTTCGCTCTCGGCGACGGGCTCGGGACGGCGGGCCGCACCCCCATCGCGGGAGGAGGTCTTCATCTGCGGCACGTGCCGGTTGGCGAAGCTCTCGCCACGGCTCGCGCGGGCCGGCGCGCTGCGGCTGGACGTGGCCGGGGCCTCGCCTGCGCCGATGTTGAAGCGTCCGACGCTCTGCGACAGGCTTTCGGCCTCGGTGGCGAGCGAGTGGCTGGCCGCGGTGGTCTCTTCGACCATGGCCGCGTTCTGCTGGGTGACGCGGTCCATCTCGTTAACCGCGGTGTTGACCTGATGCAGGCCAGTGGCCTGTTCCTGGGCGCTGGCGGCGATCTCAGACACCAGGCCGTCGATCTCGGCCACCTGGGAGACAATCCGCTCCAGGGCCTTGCCGGTCTCGCCGACCAGGCCGACCCCTTGCGCCACCTGCTGCGAGGAGGCGCTGATCAGAGACTTGATCTCCTTGGCGGCGTCGGCCGAACGCTGGGCGAGCGCGCGAACTTCAGAGGCGACGACGGCGAAGCCGCGGCCGGCGTCCCCGGCTCGGGCGGCCTCAAAGCCGGCGGTGAGGGCCAGCAGATTGGTCTGGAAGGCGATCTAGTCGATGACGCCGATGATCTGGGTGATCTGTTCGGACGACTTCTCGATCTCGCTCATGGCCTGGACGGCGTCGCCGACCACATGGCCGGTCTTCTCGGCGTCTCCGCGGGAGGTGGCGACCACGGCCGAAGCCTGCTTGGCCCCTTCGGCGGACTTGCGCACCGTGGCGGTGATCTCATCCAGCGCCGCGGCGGTTTCTTCCAGGCTGGCGGCCTGCTGTTCGGTGCGGCGCGACAGGTCGTCGGCCGCCTGGCTGATTTCGCCGGCGCCCGAGCGCATGGCCCGGACGTTGGTGGCCACGATCGACATGGCTTCCTGCAACTGGCTGATGGCCGCATTGAAGTCGTCGCGCAGCTTCACATAGTCGCCCGGGAAGGGCTCGGAGATGCGGAAGGTCAGGTCGCCGCGGGCGAGGTGATCCAGGCCAGAGGCCAGGCCGGCCACGACCTTGGCCTGCTCCTGGGCGATGGCGGCGCGTTCGGCCTCGTTGCGGGCGCGCTCGGCCTCGGTCTGACGGCGCTGTTCGTCGGTCTGGCTTTCCAGGCGGGCCTTTTCGATGGCGGCGTCCTTGAAAACCTGGACGGCCTCGGCCATTTCGCCGACCTCGTCCTTGCGGCCGCGGGCCGGAACTTCGACCGACGAGTCACCCTCGGCCAGGCGGCGCATGGCTGAGGTCATGTTGTTGATCGGCGTGGCGATCATCTTGGTGAGCACCCAGCCCAGAAGGCCCGCGACCGCGGCGGCGATCGCCAGGGCCACGGCGATCATCGTGGTGGTGTTGCTGTTGATGGTGGCGAGCCGCTCTGTTGCGGCGGCGACGTCTGCCGTTTCAGCTTCGAGCACCGCCGCCATCGGGCCTTCGACTTTGTCCATCAGATCGTCGGCCAGTCCCGACTGCCCGACCATGGCGGCGGCGTCGGAATAGGTGAGAGGATTCATGGCCAGGGCGGCCCCGGCGTCGACCACCTGGGCGTACCAGTCATCGGCGGCCTTCACGGCGGCGTCGATTTGCGTGACCGACTCAGGATGGCTCTCCACCAGGACGCGGACCTCCGCCATCACCTTCTTGAAGTTGGTCTGGTGAGATTTGGCCCGCTCCAAATAGTAGGGGTCGAGGGAGATCAGGAAGCCGCGGAAGCTGTTTTCCTGACGGGCGAGGAAAAACTCGGCGCGGCCGATGCTGTCCAGGGCGACCTTGCTTTGGGTCAATTCCCCACGAGCCACGGTAAGCTGCCCCAGATTGTAGAAGGTGATGGCGCCGGTCGCCATGATCACCAGCACCATCAGGGCGAAGCCCGCCGCCAGTTTGCGTGAAATTTTCCAGTCGTTGAACGACACGTCAGCCATCCCAGTCTTCGGTCGCGCCGCCAGCGGCAGGGCGAGAGGTTTCGGCCAGAGACGCCGGCCTCGGAGAGACGTTTGCGGGCCGCTACCCGGAGCACGTCCATTAACTCTGGTCGGTGATCAGGCTTTACCGTTGAAGAAAGCGTTACTTCCTTGTCCGTCACAGCCACGTCGGGCGGCGCAGGGCCTTCTATTCCTGGGAAAGCGGTCAGGTGCGACATTCTAGCGCGCGTCGGCCTGACACATGACTTCAAAGGCCTTTACCCGGAATGGGTATTTCAAGGCGCAAGTCTTTCTTAAGGGCTGCCAGTCTTTGCTGAAGCTTGGGGCGGAGCGTCGGTCCCGCCTAGCGGCCACAGTCGTAGCCGACCGGTTTCCCCACTGGAGCGCCGCATGGCACTCGAACCCACATCCCGGGGCCGCTTCAATCTGGAGAAGGCCACCATCCTCATGCTGGACGGCAACGGCATGGGCATGGACATCCTGGTCCAGATCGTGACCGGCCTGGGCGCCAAGTCCCTGCATCGCTGCCTGACGGTGGAAGAGGCCAAGGACGTGGTGAAGCGCAACACCATCGATCTGATCATCGCCGACGCGCTCTCGCCGGCCGGCGAGGGCTATGAGTTTGTCTCCTGGCTACGAACCGATGGCGGCGAGCCCAACGCCTTCGTGCCGGTGGTGGTGACCGCGGCCCATACGCCGGTGTCGATGGTGCAGAAGGCCCGCGATTGCGGCGCCCATTACATCGTCAAGAAGCCCCTGACCCCGGTGGTCATGCTGGAGCGCATTCTGTGGATCGCCCGGGAGAGCCGGCCCTTCATCGAATGCGACGCCTATGTCGGACCAGACCGACGGCACAAGAACGAGGGACCGCCCAATGGCGTGCCCCGGCGTCGCGACGACCTCCCCCCCGAGGTCGGCGACGCCCAGGAGCCTAATCTGAGCCAGGACCAGGTCGATGGTCTGTTTTCCACTCGAAAGGTGTCCCTGTGAGCTCGGTTCGTATCCATCGCCCCAAGTACGCCCTGGCCACCATGCTGCGAAAGCCTGGGGGGACCACGGTCGCCGAGGCGGTCGAGCGGGCCGAGACCAATCTGGAGAGTCTGCAGGAGGCCGGCTGGGTCCAGCTCGACGAAGGGCTGGCGGCGATGGACAAGGTCTTCGCCCGCTACGGAGACCGCTTCGACGGTGATCTGGTGGCCGAGCACTACGGCCTGGCGGTCAGGCTGATCGGCCTGCCCAGTCTCTGCGGTCTCGACGCCCTGGAGAACGCCGCCCACAGCCTGTGCGATCTGCTGGACCGGCTCTCGACCACCGGCCGCTGGGACCGTGACGGGGTGCAGGTTCACATCCAGGCTCTGCGGCTGCTGCGCAATCTGCCGGCCGGCGCCGACGCCGTGGCCGAGCCGGTGCTTGATGGGCTGCGCAAGGTCCGCGAACGCCACGCCATCCAGTCCTCGAATTAGGGCTGCTCAAAGCGGCAGTCGCACCGTGTTCTTGACCTCCTCAAGCACGGCGTAGGTCCGCGTCTCCCGCACGCCAGGCATCTGCACCAGGATCTCCCCCAGGAAGGCGCGATAGGCGGCCATGTCGGCCAGCCGCGCCTTGATCAGATAGTCGAAGCCGCCAGCCACCATGTGGCACTCCAGGATCTCGGGAGTGGCCAGGGCCGCGGCGGCGAACTCGGCGAACAGGTCGCCGGTGGTGCGATCCAGCTGAACCTCCACAAAGATCAGCAGACCCCGGTCGATGGCCTGGGGGTCCAGCAGGGCGGCATAGCCCTGGATGACGCCGGTCGCCCTCAGCCGTCGCACGCGCTCATGGCAGGCGGCCGGCGACAGATTGCAGCGGGCGGCCAGGGCCTGGTTGGTGATCCGCCCATCGGCCTGCAACAGGCGCAGCAGGCGCAGATCTGTCTCGTCAAGCTTCGTCGTTTCGCGGGTCATTCTGTGAATTATTCGGTGATAGGGTCTGACATACGAAACACATTCGGCGTCTCGACCGCTACATCGAACTGAAGCCCTTGGGAGGTTGCGATGGACTGGGACCTGTTGGACGCCGCCAAGTATCAGGACGAGACCGAGGCGGTGGCCGCCCTGCTGGCCCGGCCGCCGTTCGGTGCCGACGCCCAAACGGCGATACGGGCGCGGGCCGAGGCCCTGGTGCGGGGCGCCCGGGGACGGGCCGACCGGCAGGGGGTGGTGGAGAGCTTCCTGCAGGAATTCAGCCTGGGCACCCGGGAAGGCCTCGCCCTGATGTGCCTGGCCGAGGCCCTGCTGCGCACCCCCGACGACGAGAGCCGCGACCGATTGATCGCCGAGCGCATCAGCAGCGCCGACTGGGCCGCGCACCTCGGCAAGTCCGACAGTCTGTTCGTGAACGCCTCGACCTGGGGCCTGATGCTCACCGGGCGGCTGGTGGAGGTGGACGAGGAGGCGCAGCGGGACCTGGGCGGCTTCCTGCGGCGCCTGACCGGACGGCTGGGCGAGCCGGTGATCCGGGCGGCGGTCGCCCAGGCGGTGCGCATCATGGGCGAGCAGTTCGTCCTGGGGCGCGACATCGACGCGGCCCTGAAGCGGGCGAAGGCCGAGGGCTATCTCTGTTCGTTCGACATGCTGGGGGAGGGCGCCCGCACGAGCGCCGACGCCGCCCGCTATGAGGCCGCCTACGCCCAGGCCATCGCCGTGGTCGGCCAGGCCCATGGGGGGCGCGGCCCGGAGGACGGGCACGGGGTTTCGGTGAAGCTCTCGGCTCTGTCGCCCCGTTATGAGGCGACGCAGGCTGCGCGGGTCTGGGACGAGCTCTATCCGCGACTGAAGCGCCTGGCGGTCCTGGCGGCGGGCTATGATGTGAATCTGACCCTGGACGCCGAGGAGGCCGACCGTCTGGTTCTGTCGCTCAAGCTGCTTGACCGGCTGGCCCGCGAGCCGGAGCTCGGAGACTGGCGGGGCCTGGGCCTGGCTGTGCAGGCCTATCAGAAGCGCAGTCCTCAGGTGATCACCGCCCTTGCGGCGCTGGCCCAGGCCAGTGGCCGGCGACTGATGGTCCGGCTGGTCAAGGGCGCCTACTGGGACACCGAGATCAAGCGCGCCCAGGTGAACGGGCGGCCGGACTATCCGGTCTATTCCACCAAGCCGGCCACGGACCTGTCCTATCTGGTCTGCGCCAAGGCCCTGATCGCGGCCGCGCCACATCTCTACGCCCAGTTCGCCACCCACAACGCCCATTCCCTGGCCGCCGTGCGGCAGATGGCGGCCGAGGCTGGCGTGGCCATCGAATTTCAGCGACTGCACGGCATGGGCGAGGCGCTTTATGCTGCGGCTCAGGCCGAGGCGCCCCTGCGCCTGCGGGCCTATGCGCCGGTGGGCGGGCATGAGGACCTGTTGCCCTATCTAGTGCGCCGGCTGCTGGAGAACGGGGCCAACACCTCCTTCGTCCACGCCCTGCTCGATGAGCGTGTGCCGGTGGAGCAGGTGGTGGCCGATCCCCTGGCCCAGGTCGCGCAGGCCGGACCGGGCCGGCATCCGAAGATTCCGCCGCCGGCCAAGATCTATGGCGCGGCGAGGGTCAATTCCCAAGGCCCCGACCTCAGCATCGCCCAGACCGCCGCGGGCCTGACCGCCGCCGCCCGCGGACTGGAGCCGGTCGCTGCCGGGCCGGTCATCGCCGGGCGGCTGAGGACCGCGGGCGCGCCGCAACCCCTCCACAGTCCGGCCGACCCTGGCCGACTGGCCGGACATGTGATCTCGGCCACCTCGTCCGACATCGACGCAGCCTTCGCCGCCGCCCGGACGGCCCAGCCGGCCTGGGACGCCCTGGGCGGGGCGGGGCGGGCCAAGGTGCTGCGGGCCATGGCTGAGGCGCTCGAGGCCAACCGCGACAGGCTGATCGCCCTTTGTGCGGTCGAGGCGGGCAAGACTTTGGCCGATGGGATCGCCGAGGTGCGCGAGGCGGCCGACTTCTGCCGCTACTACGCCCATCTGGCGCAGAGCCAGTTTGGCGCGCCCGAGGTGCTGACCGGCCCCGTGGGTGAGGCGAACAGCCTCGCCCTGCAGGGCCGCGGCGTCTTCGTGGCCATCAGCCCCTGGAACTTCCCCTTGGCCATTTTCACCGGCCAGGTCTGCGCGGCGCTCGCGGCTGGCAATGCGGTGCTGGCCAAGCCCGCCGAGCAGAGTCCGCTGATCGCCGCCGAGGCGGTGGCGCTGTTCTACGCCGCCGGCCTGCCGCCGGAGTTGCTCGCCCTGCTGCCGGGACCAGGCGGCGAGGTGGGGGCGGCCCTGGTCGCCCATCCCCAGTGCGACGGCGTCGCTTTCACCGGGGGGACCGACACCGCCCGGGCGATCAACCGGGCGCTCGCCGAGCGGCCGGGTCCGATCATCCCCTTCATCGCCGAGACGGGGGGCCTGAACGGCATGTTTGTCGACACCACAGCCCTGCGCGAGCAGGTGATCGACGATGTGATCCTCTCGGCCTTCGGTTCGGCGGGCCAGCGGTGCTCGGCCCTGCGGATACTGTTCCTGCCGGCCGAGACGGCGGATGGCCTGATCGAGGGGCTGGTCGGGGCCATGGACGCCCTGGCGCTCGGCGATCCGGCCGAACCCGCCACTGATGTGGGGCCCGTTATCGATGCCGAGGCGCGCGCGGCCCTGGAGGCCCATGTCGAGCGGCTGGGTCGGGAGGCGAAGCTCCTGCACCGGCTGCCGACGCCGGCGGGCGGGAGCTTCTTCGGGCCGGTCCTGGCGGAGATCCCCAGGCCGGGTTTCCTGCAGAAGGAGGTCTTCGGCCCAATCCTGCATGTGGTCCGGTATGAGGCCGGCGAACTGGAGGCCATGGCCAGGGAGCTGGCCTGCCTGGGCTATGGGCTGACGCTCGGCGTGCATTCGCGGCTGGACGGGTTCGCCCGGCGGGTGCGCGAGCTGGTCCCGGCCGGCAACGCCTATGTGAACCGCGGCATGACCGGGGCCGTCGTGGGGGTCCAGCCCTTCGGCGGCGAGGGGTTGTCGGGGACGGGTCCAAAGGCGGGCGGTCCCAACGCCCTGTTACGCTACGCCGTGGAGCGGGCGGTGAGCGTCAACATCGCCGCCCAGGGGGGCGACCCGGCGCTCCTGAATCTCTAGCGCTGCGGAAAATCCGGGCGCAGGCGCGTGATCGTCGCCTGTAATCCGCGCGCTCCTCAGGGCGTTGCAGGGCTGGCCACGCTTGCGCCTTGTCAGCGGGGCGCCCGGTCGCCGCTCTAGGCCCAGCAGGTTGCTGGGGGTCTTGAGTCTCATGGGTGTCAGTCGGCGTCTCTTTCTGCATCGTCTGGGGGCGGTCGGAGGGCTGGGCGCGGCCTATAGCGCCATGACGGCGCTCGGCCTGAACGCCGCCGTCGCAGCGATCCCGCCCACCCTGTCGCCGCAGCTTGGCCGGGGACGCAAGGTGGTGATCCTGGGCGCCGGGATCGCGGGCCTGGTCTGCGCCTATGAGCTGGAGCGCGCCGGGTTCGACGTCACGGTTCTGGAGGGGCGCGATCGGCTGGGCGGCCGCAACTGGACCCTGCGCGGGGGCGACAAGGTGGAGATGGTCGGCGAGGCCGATCAGACCGTGACCTTCGAGAAAGACGTCTATCTCAATGCCGGGCCGGCCCGCATCCCCAGCCACCACGAGGGGCTGCTCGGCTATTGCCGCCGCCTGGGCGTGCCCCTGGAGGTTGAGATCAATGTCAGCCGCAGCGCGCTGATCTGGGGGGAGGGCGCCCACGGGGGCAAGCCGATCCAGATGCGCCAGGGGATCAACGACACCCGCGGCCATGTGTCGGAACTGCTGGCCAAGGCGATCAACAAGGGCGCTCTGGACGGGGAGCTGACCCTTGAGGACAAGGAGAAGCTGCTGCCCTTCCTGCGGGCCTACGGGGATCTGTCGGAGGATTTGAGCTTCCAGGGCACCGAGCGGTCGGGTTTCGCCCAGGCGCCAGGCGCCGCCGACCAGTTCAGCCAGCGTCGGCCTCCGGTGCCGCTGCGGGACCTGCTGGCCAATCCGCAGATCCGCGCCACGGTGTTCGAAGACAACATCAACATGCAGGCGACCATGTTCCAGCCGACGGGCGGCATGGACCAGATCGTCGCCGGCTTCGAGCGCGCCATCAAAAGCCCGGTGATCCGCAACGCCAAGGTGACCGCCATCGCCCGGGCCGGTGAGGGGGTTCAGGTGGCCTATGACCAGGGCGGCGCCCGGCGCACAGTCTTGGCTGACCACGCG
The DNA here is from genome assembly GCF_030693405.1 of Phenylobacterium sp. GTDB lineage: Bacteria > Pseudomonadota > Alphaproteobacteria > Caulobacterales > Caulobacteraceae > Phenylobacterium. The sequence goes on along the minus strand of NZ_JAUYAW010000032.1, from coordinate 17,453 downwards.
ATCATCACCATCCCGCTTGCCATCCTGACGGGGATCGAGAACGACTTCTCCCCGGCGGTAAAGACCGCCGTGGGCAGCGTGCCCAATGCGTTTTCCAACAAGATCGGCTTCGAATCCCCCCGTTTCTGGGAGAAATCGCAGATCTATGGAGGCATTTCCTGGGTCGGCGGGGACACCTCCCTGATCTGGTATCCCAGCAACGGCCTGCACACCGAACGCGGCATGTTGCTGGCCTGCTACGGCTCCGGCCCCCGCGCCGAGGGCTTTGCGGCCCTGCCGCTGGAGGCCCAGATCGCCGCAGCCCGCGCCGCAGTGGGTCGAGTCCATCCGGGACATGAGGGCGAACTCACCAAGCCTGTGGTGGTCAACTGGAGCAAGATCCCCTTCAGCCACGGCCCCTGGCCCAACTGGCAGGGCGACAGCGCCCAGGAAGGTCACATGGACATGCCCGCCTACCGGCTTCTGAACCAGCCTGACGGACCCTTCCACTTCACCGGCGCTCATCTGAGCCAGATGCCGGGCTGGCAGGAGGGGGCGGTGCTGTCGGCGCACCGCACGATCAAGGCCCTGGCCGCCCAGGTCCAGGCCACGGCTCTTGCGCAGCCGCGTGTCGCGGCCTCCTAGTCGAACCCGCGCCCTACCTCTTCAAGCTTCTCAAGAACAAGGAAACGCCCATGCGCGCCCTCGCCCTGGCCACCCTCCTGGCGTCCCTCGCCGCCGCGCCCGCCGCTGCGGAGATCACCCGCGTGGGGCCCGAGACCTCGCCCATCGCCAGCGCCGTGGTCGTGCCGGCCGGCTATGACATCATCTATGTGAGCGGCATCACCCCGCCGGTGACCAATGCCGGCGCCCCGGAAGGGACCCCCCGGGAGTTCGGCGACACCAAGACCCAGACCATCGGCGTCATCGAGCGCATCAAGGCCATCCTGGAATCCCAGGGCGCAGGCCTTGGGGATGTGGTGATGATGCGGGTCTTGCTGGTGGGCGATCCGGCCCTGGACGGCAAGATGGACTTCGCCGGGATGATGGAGGGCTATCGCATGTACTTCGCCAATGCCGAGCAGCCCAACAAGCCCGCCCGGATCACCTCGCAAGTCTCGGCCCTGGTGGCGCCGGGCATGATGGTGGAGATCGAGGTTCAGGCCGCCGTGAAGCCGAAATAGCGCCAGGACTTCCGCCAAGGGTGGGGCGCCTCTAGGATCAGCGGCGGTCGACTGCGCCGCCTGCAGGCGCTTCACCGACCCGTACGCCTGGGAAGGGTCCTGTTTGAGCTTCGAACAACTCGCCACCCTGGCTGTCCTGGCCGCGGTCGTCGTCGCCCTGCTCAGCGACCGGGTGAGGGCCGATGTCGCGGCCATGGTCGCGGCTGCGACCCTGCTGGCTCTGGATGTCATCAGCCTGCAGGACCTGGGCCGCGGCCTGGCCAGCCCGGCCCTGGTGGCGCTGGCCTCGCTCTTCATCATCGCCCGGGCCCTGGACGTGACCGGCGGCATGGGCGTCATCATTCGCTCTGCGGCGCGGATGACTGATCGTATGGGCGCAGCCTCGGCGCCCGTGATCATCACCCTGTGCGGCTCGCTGTCGGCCTTTCTGAACAACACACCCCTGGTGATTCTTGCCGCGCCGATCATTCAGGATTCGGCCCGGCGCCTGGGCATTTCCCCCAAGCGGCTGCTGATTCCTCTGTCCTATGCCTCGATCATGGGGGGCGCCTGCACTCTGATCGGGACCTCCACCAATCTGCTGGTGGACGACATGGCCCAGCGACAGCACCTGGCTCCGTTCAGCCTGTTCGAGATCACTGGCGTCGGCCTGGCGATCGCTGTGGTTGGGGCGCTCTACCTGGCGTTTGTCGCCCCCCGGCTGCTGCCCGCCGATGACGACGGCTTGGACCATTCGGGCATTCTGCCGGAGGCTCCGCCGCCCCTGCGGCTCGTCCCGGCCCTGGTCAGCGTCACCGTCTTCGCCTTTGTCCTGGGCGCGGCGGCTGGCGGATTGCCCATCGCCGTGGTCGCCTTTGTCGGCGCCATGGCGTTGTTGGCCTTTCAGGTCATGAAGCCGGAAGAGGCCTATTCCGGCCTGCGGCCGCAGGTGTTGCTGATGATCGGCGGCATGTTGGTGGTGGGCGAGGCCCTGGGCAAGACCGGTCTGGCCTTTCAGGCGACGAACACGGTGGCCGCCTGGACCCAGCCGCTGGGTCCCGTTGCGGCGCTGGCCATCATCTATGTGGCCACCTCGATCCTGACCGAGATCATGTCCAACGCCGCGGTGGCGGTGCTGATTACCCCGCTGGCGATCGGCCTGGCCGAAAACCTTGGGGTCGATGCCCGGCCCTTCGTCGTCGCGGTGATGATGGCCGCCAGCGCGTCCTTCGCCACCCCGGTCGGCTATCAGACCAACACGATCGTCCATCAGGTCGGGGGCTACACCTATATGGACTTCGTCCGGGTCGGCCTGCCCCTCAACATCATCTCGGCGATCGTCGCCGTCTGGGTGATCCCCCGGATGTTCCCGTTCTAGAGCCCTTTTGATCCGATAACCGCGTCACACTTCGGAAAATACTCTCGGACCGCCTCGCCAGCTCAATCCGACATCAGGGCGCTGACGAAGTCGTCCCGCCAGGCTGAGACGTCAGAGGTTCGCAGGTCGGCCATGAGCCGGTCCCACCGGCGACGGCGCTCGGCCAGGGGCATGGCCAGGCCCCGCAGAATGGCGTCGGAGACATCCTCGCGACTGAAGGGATTGACGATGAGCGCCTCGCCCATCTGTTCGGCGGCGCCGGCGAACCGCGAGAGGATCAGCACGCCGGGATCCTCCGGGTCCTGGGACGCCACATATTCCTTGGCCACCAGATTCATGCCGTCCCGCAAGGGGGTGACCAGACCGAGCTTGGCGGCGCGGTAGATCCCTGCCAGCTGGTCTCGGCGATAGCCCCTATTCACATAGCGGATCGGCACCCAGTCGACGGTGGAGAAGGCGCCGTTGATCCGGCCCGAAACCCCGTCGAGCCGGCCGCGGATCTCCTGATAGGCCTCGACGTCCTCCCGGCTTGGGGTGGCGATCTGCAGCAGGAAGACCTTTTCGTGCAGGTCGGGATTGTCGTGCAGGAACTGCTCATAGGCCAGAAAGCGCTCCTCCAGCCCCTTAGAGTAGTCGAGCCGGTCGACGCCGATGATCATCTGGCGGTCGAGCATGCTGGTCTGCATGCGGGCGTATTCGGCCTTGGCCGTCTCTCCATCCAGGGCGGCGGTGAACTCGGTGACGTCCATGCCGATGGGAAAGGCGTCGAACTCGGCGGTCCGGCCAAAGGCGCTGAGCCGCCGGCCTTCGCCCAGGGACCCGCCGGCCTCGTGGACCACATAGTCCTTGAAGGCCTCCAGGGAGTCCTGGGTCTGGAAGCCCACAAGATCATAGTCGAACAGGGCCTCCACCAGCTGGGGGTGCCGCGGCAGGGTGGTGATCAGGTGGCGGGCCGGCCAGGGGATGTGCAGGAAGAAGCCGATGCGGTTCTTCACGCCGCGCCTGCGCAGCTCCTGGGCCAGCGGAATCAGGTGGTAGTCGTGGACCCAGACGAAGTCGTCCTCCTCGATCAGGGGAAGGACCGTCTCGGCGAAGCGGGCGTTCACCCGGGCATAGCCCTCGCCGAACGACCGCTCATAGGCGGTCAGATCGACCCGGTGGTGGAAGAGCGGCCAAAGGGTCTTGTTGGCGTAGCCGTTGTAATATTCCTGAACGTCCTGGTCCTCGAGATCCATGGTCGCGACGGTCACGCCGCCGGCCCGCTGGACGCCCACCTGACCCGTATAGGTCTCGGTGGTCTGACCGCTCCAGCCGAACCAGACGCCGGAGTGCTCCCGCAGGGCTGCGGCGAGCGCCATGGCCAGGCCCCCCTGGGTGCCGCCGCCCGCGTCGCTCGGCGGGCTGACCCGGTTGGAGATGACGATGAGGCGTGCCATCAGGCGCTTCCGCCAGCCGGCGGGGCCTGGGTCGGCTGCGGCATCACCAGGTGCATGTGCGGATAGGGAATCTCGACGCCCGCGGCGTCCCAGGCCTGCTTGATCCGGCGATTGAAGGCCCGGCCCACGCCCCACTGGGCGCCAGGCGGCGTCTTGATCCGGCCGCGCAGCACGACGCCGCTGTCGGCCAGGGCGCTCACGTCCATGACCTCCAGGGGTTCGAGAATCTTCGGGCCGAGGTCGGGGTCGGCGCGCATCTCCTCGACCACCTCGGCCATCACCTCAAACGCCTTGTCGATGTCGGACTCGTAGGACACGCCGAGCTCCACCACATGATAGGAGAACACCTTGGTCATGTTGTGGATGATCTGCGCCTCGCCATAGGGCAGGACGTGCAGGGTGCCGTCCAGGGCGCGCAGGCGCAGGGTGCGGATGGTCATCTGCTCGACGACGCCGCTGGACCCGGCGATCTCCACCACATCCCCCACCGCGACGATGTCTTCGGAAATCAGGAAGATGCCGGTGAGAAAGTCCTTCACCAGGGTCTGGGCGCCAAAGCCGATGGCCAGACCGATCACCCCGGCGCCGGCCAGCAGCGGGCCGATCTCCAGGCCGATCTCGGCCAGGATCATCATGGCGCCCATGATGATGACCACGCCGCGCGCCACCCCGTGCAGCAGCGGGCCGATGGTGTTGAGCTGGGCCTCGCGGCGGATACCGCCAGACTTGTGATGGGCCATCTTGGCCAGCACGCGATTGACCAGCAGGGTGGCTAGTTCGGCCGCCGCAAAGGTGATGACCGCCAGGACGGCGATGCGCACCACACTCTGCACCACCCGCTGACCAAGGCCTGCGGTCAGCCAGCCCAGCAGGTCAAAACCCCAGATGGAGGCCAGGGCGAAGAAGGCGGCTAGCACCAGGCCAGTCTCGAAGACCGCCCAAGTGACCTGAGTCACCCGGCGGGTGCGAATGGTCTTCTCCGCGTCGGCGGGGCCAGGGACAGCGCGCACGCCGCGCTTCAACAGCCGCCGAACCAGGAGACCCACGCCGAACGCGGCGCCCAGGACCAGGGCCGAGAGGGCGACATTCAGGGCCAGGGCCGCAGGACCCAGGCGCAAAAGGGCGTTCCAGCTGTCCTGGAACCCGAGGATGACCTGTTCGCTTGCTGTGCTGACCTCCAAACCGGGGCCTCCCTGTATGTTGATCTCGCCGGGGCATTGATCTGGCGCTGCGGTCGCCGCGACGGCCGCGCTGAACCCGCCCTTGCAGAAAGGCGTCAGAGGGTTTTGGGTTCACCCCAGCCCGGTGGGTCGGTTAGAGCTAACACGGGGCGGACCTTGATGGGGTCTGTCTCACGGACCTGTGATGGTTGCGGCGGAGCACCTCAGATGATCACCCCCGGCCCAGGTTCGTCGAAGCCTTGACCCCCGTGGACTCAAAGCCGTCGCCGCGACAGCGGGCCCTGTGGCGCCTGCGCGCGCAACTGCGGGCGCTGTATCACGGGGAGTCGCCGGGCGCGGTGAGGTTCCGTCTGGCGGTGATCGGCGTGGATCTGGCGCTGATCGCCTTCTTCATCGCCGCGCCCTTCCTGAGGGACACCCGGGCCTTTCTGCCTCTGGACCTGACCGTGGCGGCGATCCTCGCCGCCGACATGACCGCCCGGGCGCTCGCCTGGCGGAGTCTGAAGTCCTGGATCCGACGGCCGATCGTGATGATCGACCTGTTCGTCCTGCTGACCCTGCTGTTTCCCACCATCTTCATCAACCTGGCCTTCCTGCGCGTGCTGCGCATCTGGACCCTGTTTCACAGCGACTTCTTCTGGGAGACGGTGGGCCACCGGTTCGACGACACCCGCTGGGAAGACGTGATCCGGGCGGCGGCCACCCTGGTCACCTTCGTCTTCGTGGCCACCGGCTTCGTCTACACCATGTATGTGGGCGAAGAGGGCGGGGTCAGCGGCTACGTGGATGCGCTGTACTTCACGGTGACCTCGCTCACGACCACCGGCTACGGCGATATTATCCTGCCTGGCATCACCGGCCGGCTGGTCTCCATCGTCATCATGATCTCCGGGATCACCCTGTTCGTGCGGTTCGCCCAGGCCCTGTTCCGGCCCTACAAGGTGCGCTTCACCTGCCAGGTCTGCGGCCTGATGCGGCACGAGCCGGATGCGGTCCACTGCAAGGCCTGCGGCGCCTTGATCAACATTCCCAACGAGGACTGAGCCCCGGCCCTCGCGGCCGACAAATTGCGGCCTGGCGCGGGAAATTTCGGTTCCGACAGCGAACATGGGTCGGCAGACCCCCGGCTCTTCGCCAGTAGATTGTCCTGCAAAGACAAAGGGTAGACTCCGGGAGTCTCCCCCGGGCCACACCCCCGCGCCTGCACAGAACTGTCATGTTTCCGTTGGGGAGCTGTCACGCAGCCTACCTAGAAGGGCGGTCGGGCAAGCGGGCGTTCAGATCTCACGGTGGGATTTGGGGACAGCCGGCGGCTGCGCAATTCAACGCGACGGCGGAGAGCAAGATGACCGGCACCACCACCCTGAGAAACCTGCTGATCACCTCGATCAGCGCCATGGCCCTGGCCGCCTGCGGCGGCGGCGCGGACAATGTGGCCTCGCCCGGCGTTGGCGCCTTCCCGCCGACCACCCCCACCACGCCGACGACCCCGACCACGCCGACCACGCCTGGGACCGGCACGGCGGCGGCGGACTGCCCCACCGGCTTCACCAATGTGGGCGTGATCCTGAACGGCACCCTGCGCAACTGCCAGCTGCCCTCGAAGATCGTCGGCAATGTCGTCGTTCCGGCCCGCGCCGGCACCATCTATTCGATCAGCGGCCGCACCGATGTGGGCGACGACCGCGGCGCCGATCCGAACGCGCCGATCGCCGGCGCCCAGCAGGGCATCCTGACCATCGAGCCGGGCGTCCGGATCTTCGGTTCGGCCGGCCTGGACTACATCAACGTCCAGCGGGGCTCGCAGATCTTCGCCGAGGGCACCTCGACCAATCCGATCATCTTCACCAGCCGCCAGAACATCGAAGGCACCACCGGCGCCGACTCCATCGGTCAGTGGGGCGGCCTGGTGATCTCGGGCCGCGCGCCCATCGCGTCCTGCCCGGCCGGCACCACCCCGCCGAACGTCAACTGCGTGGCCACCTTTGAAGGCGGCGTCGCGCTCTATGGCGGCAACAGCCCCAACGACAATTCGGGGCGTTTGCGCTACGTGCAGGTCCGCTATCCCGGCTTTGAAATCCAGCCGAACCGTGAGCTGAACGGCATCACCCTCAATGGGGTCGGCTCCGGCACGACCATCGAGTATGTTCAGGTCCACAACAGTTCCGACGACGGCATCGAGTTCTTCGGCGGCACGGTCAACGCCAAGCACATCGTCATCACCGGCGCTGACGACGACAGCATCGACACCGATGAGGGCTGGCGCGGCGGCATCCAGTATCTGATCGCGGTTCAGCGGGCCAATGGTGGCGACCGGGTGTTCGAGATGAGCTCGGTGGGCGTTCAGGCCTCCCTGAACTCGCAGCCGAAGATCGCCAACTACACCGCCATCGGCACGCCCCGTTCGGGCGCTGGCGACATCCAGATCCTGAACACCGGCACTGGTGGTCGCTTCATCAACGGCATCCATCGCTCCACTAATGCGGCTACGGCCTGTCTGGATGTGGACACCGCCTCAACCGTGGCCGCCGCGCCGCGCTGGGACTCGGTGGTCTTCGCCTGCGCCATCGCCTTCCGCAATGACAGCGACGTGGACGGCGCGGCCGCCCAGGCCCTGTTCAACGCTGGTGTGAACAACAACGCCAACTTCACCTCGACGCTGACCAGCACCTTCGTCAACGGGGCCAACGAAACGGCGCATCCGGCGACCGATCCCAAGACGATCTACGCCTTCTTCGACACCACCAACTACATCGGCGCCGTCCGCAATGCGGCCGACACCTGGTGGCAGGGCTGGACCTGCGGTCTGGCCAGCGGAAGCAGCTGCTGATCCGAGCCAAGGCGGGGTGGTCCTGAACAGGGCCGCCCCGATTTCTCCGCGTCCGTCGACAATCGAGGCGAACCTCAATGAACTCCCTGCTCCGCCCGCTCTCGGGCCTCCTTCTCTGCACCACGGCCCTGATGGCGCCGGCGGTGGTCTTCGCTCAGGCCGCTGATGGGCCGGAGGTTCAGGAACTGGTCGTCCGGGGTCGATATATCCCCGAAGTGATGCGCGAGACCGCCGAGGTGGCCTCCATCGTCACCGCCGAGGACCTGGTCCGCCAGGGCGACGGCACGGCCGCCGAGGCCCTGACCCGCCTGACCGGCCTCAGCGTGGTCAGCGGTCGCTTCGTCTATGTCCGCGGTCTTGGGGAACGTTACTCCTCAGCCCTTCTGAACGGCTCGCCCCTGCCGAGCCCCGAGCCCCTGCAGCGGGTCGTGCCGCTGGACCTGTTCCCAAGCGGAATCCTGTCCAGCGTCAACGTCCAGAAGTCCTATTCGGTGAACTATCCCGGCGAGTTCGGCGGCGGCGTGATCGACCTGCGCACCGTGGGCGTGCCTGACGAACCGTTCGTGTCCCTGAGCTTCGGCCTCAGCGCCAATGACGAGACCTCGCTGAAGCAGGGCCTGACCTATTACGGCGGCGACTACGACCTGACCGGCTTCGACGACAACACCCGCGACCTGCCCGGCCTGATCCGCCAGGGCATCGCCACGGGCAAGCGCATCGACCAGTCGAACTTCGACGCCGAGACCCTGGTGCAGATGGGCCGCAGCTTCCAGAACGCCAATGTGCGTCTGCTGCAGTCCACCAATGACATTCCGATCAATGGCAGCGGCGGCATTTCGGCCGGCGCCCGCTGGAACCAGGACTGGGGTTCGCTCGGCGTCGTCTTCGTCGGCGGCTATGATCGCGGCTGGGAAACCAAGCGCGCTGTCCAGCAGGCCGGTGTGGTCAGCCTGGGCGGCCTGGCGGTCACCGAGGACCTGATCTCCAACTCCACCGAGATGGACGTGGAGTGGCACGGTCTGGCCAGCGTCGCGCTGGACCTGGACGCCCACAAGTTCCAGTGGACCAACTTCTACGTCCGCAACGTCACCAAGGAAGCCCGCTCGGTCGAAGGCGAAAGCACGCTGTCGAGCAACTTCATCCGCGACGACTACACCGCCTGGTACGAGCGCGAACTGTTCAACACCCAGCTCACCGGGGCCCACGAGTTCGGGGATCTGGAGATCGACTGGCGCGGGTCCTACGCCAACACGACCCGGGAAGCGCCTTATGAGACGCAAACCCGCTATCGCCGCCTCGCCGATGGCGAATTCTATCATAACCCCCAGTCTGACGCGAACTTCCTGCGGTTCAGCAGCCTGGAGGACACCACCTACGGCGCCGGCGTTGACGTTCGCTATCGCTGGGACAACCCGCTGATCGTCGACTTCACGGTCTCGGCCGGCTACGCCTTCTATGAGAACGAGCGGTATTCCGACGGTCGCGTCTTCCGCTTCACCATGGACCAGACGCCGTCCCTGGCCTTCCAGCGTCAGCGGGTCGACTATCTCTATTCGAACTTCAACATCCGCACCGATGGCCTCTTCCTGCGGGAAGTGACTGGGTCGGAAGGCGCGGCGGCCTATGAGGCGGCGCTCACCTCCAACGCCTTCTATCTGCAGGGCGAAGGTGAAATCCTGCCGGCGGTCCGCGCCAGCCTCGGGGTTCGCTACGAGGAGGCTGACCAGACCGTACAGGCCCTGGATCTTTTCTCGGCCAACGATCCGGCGGCGGTGGAGCTGAAGAACGACTATGTGCTGCCCGCCGGCACGGTCACCTGGAATTTCGCCGACGACCAGCAGCTGCGCTTCGGCGTGTCCAAGACCATCGCCCGCCCGCAGTTCCGCGAGCAGGCCCCGCAGATCTACCTCGACCCGGAATCCGACCGCACCTTCATCGGCAATCCGTACCTGGTGGACAGCGAGCTGCTGAACGTGGATTTGCGCTATGAGCGCTACTTCGACCGCGGCCAGTTCGCCACGCTCGGCGCCTTCTACAAGGACATCGACAAGCCGATCGAGTCGGTGGTCAACGAGACCGGCGGCGGCCTGCAGCAGACCTTCCTGAACGCCCCCCGCGCCGTGCTCTACGGGCTCGAGGCCGAGTTCAAGAAGACCTTCGAGCCCCAGCTGGGCATGGCCTTCGTCGACAATCAGCGCTGGCTGATCGGCGCCAACTACACCTGGACCCAGGCCCAGGTGAAGGTGAGCGGCGGCGACCAGGTCTTCCCGCTGACCGGTCTTGGCCAGCCGGCGCCGGCCGCCAACTTCGTCATCGATGGCAGCCGCCTGCAGGGCACCTCCGAGCACATCGCCAACCTGCAGTTCGGGTTCGAGAGCCTCGATGGGGCCACCCAGGCGACCCTTCTGGCCAACTATGCCAGCGAGCGGACCACCGCCCGCGGCGGGTCTGGCGCGGCGGACTTCCTGCAGGAGCCGGGCGTGCAGCTCGACCTGACGGTCCGCCAGAAGTTCCAGCTCTGGGGTCCTCAGTTCACCCTGGGCTTTGAAGCGCGCAACCTGCTGGGCGAGGAGTTCGACGAATTCCAGACCCAGGGCGGCGACAAGATCATCCTTAACAACTACGAGCTGGGCCGCAGCTATTCGGTCAGCCTCTCGGCCAGCTTCTGACAGACGGGCGGGGATGGCGGCAGCGCCGTCCCCGCCTGACCTTCGGGCCTGTCACATAAAGCGTCATCAAATCCGGGCGCTGTCACGGACCTGTCATCGAAAGTTTACATGAAGACCCCCGACGGGGATGCGGCCGCCATGCCCACCCCGCAGCGCCCTGGGACTTCGGAGACTTCCTCGTGAATCTTGCCGCCGTTCGCCACGGCGTCTCCCTGAACCCCCGCACCCTGCTGGGGGCCGGCGAGATCGCCCTGGTGGCCCTGCTGGCCTGGCAGGCCGCGCGCCTGGTCTGGATCGTGGCGGCGCCAGCCGCAGGCCCGGTGGGCGCGCCTCCAGCCGCTGGGCGAGGCCCGACGGCGCAGACTGAAATCCTCGCCCGCTTCGACCCCTTCTTTCGTCTGGCCGGACCCGACGTGACCGTGGCCGGCGACCAGGGCGCCGACTTGCAGCTCTATGGCATCCGCAGTGGCGGGGCCTCGGCCTCGGCCATCCTGGGACCCCCCGGCGGCGCCCAGACCCTCTATGTCATCGGCGAGCAGGGGCCAGGCGGGGTCACCCTGGTGGAGGTCTCCCAGGACCATGTGGTCATCCGCCAGGGCGCGGCGCGACGTCGCCTGGGCTTCCCGGCCCCGTCATCCGCTGGCGTCTTCGCCGCCCCACAGGCCGCAGCGGCGATGGGCGGGGCCAAAACGACGTCTGACCTTACCGGCGCCCAGCTGATGGCGGCGCTGGCCCTGACCCCGCGACTGCGGGACGGCCGCCCGGCCGGCTACACGGTCATGCCCCGGGGCGCCGACGGCGCCGCGGCCCTGGCCCGCGCGGGCCTGCAGCCGGGAGACGTGCTCCTGACGCTGGATGGCTCGGAGCTCAGCCGCGAGCGGATGAGCGAGCTGCCACAGATCCTTTCGGCCGCCACCCAAGTCGAGCTCACCTATGAGCGCGGCGGCCAGACCCTGACCACCCGACTGCGGATGTCTGCCCCGTGAAGAGACTCATCGCCCTCTGCCTGATGCTCAGCCTGGGGGCCGGCCTCGCGCCGGCGCCGGCCGCCCACGCCCAGTCCCAGGTGCTGAACCTGCAGGACGCCGACATCCGGGTCTTCATCCAGGACGTGGCCCAGGCCACGGGCCAGACCTTCATCATCGACCCCCGCGTGCAGGGCAAGGTGAGCATCAGCAGCCGCGAGCCCCTGTCGCGGACCGAACTGTTCGAGGTGATGCTGTCCACCCTACGGGCCAATGGCCTAGTGGCGGTGCCAGCCGGGTCCGGAGTCTATCGGATCACCCCGGAGGAGGGCGCAGCGGCCCAGCCCTCGAGCCTCAGCGGTTCAGGCGGCTACGGCTTCTCCACCCAGGTCTTCCGCCTCCGGAACATCGACGCGGCCTCGGCCGCAGAGACCCTCAAGCCGCTTATCGGGCGCCAGGGGGTGGTCATGCCCAGTCCCCGGGGCAATCTGATCGTGGTCGCTGACTATGCGGACAATCTCGCTCGCATCCGCAGTCTTCTGGCCCAGGTGGACCAGGACCGCACCCTGACCGAGACGGTCACCCTGCGCTCCAGCTCGGCCCGCGAGATCGCGGGCGTCGTCAACCAGGTGCTCAATTCTCCCGGCGCCGAGCCCGGCGCTCGCAATGCGCTGGTCTCCCTTGTGGTGGTGGAGAGCAGCAATTCTCTGGTCCTGCGCGGTGAGCCTGACGCGGTCCGCGCCATGCTGGCCCTGATCGCTGACCTCGACGGCCGGGCCGAGACCAGCGGCGATGTCCGGGTGATCAACCTCCAGCACGCCAGCGCCGAGCAACTGCTCCCGGTCCTGCAGCAGCTGGTGGGCCAGTCGCCCGCCACATCTGAGGGAGACGCCGCCACCGCAGCCGCCTCGACCTCCGGAAACGGCCAGACCGCCACGGCCGGCGGGGCGGGGCGACGCGCCAATATCGCCCGCTATCCCGGCGCCAACGCCATCGTCATCGCCGCAGATCCCGACACCCAGCGGGTCCTGGGCGAGGTGATCCGTCAGCTCGACACCCGCCGCCGGCAGGTCCTGGTGGAGGCCGTGGTGGTGGAGCTGTCGGACAACGCCGCCCAGCAGCTTGGCGTGCAGTTCGCCCTGGCCGGGATTAATGGCTCCAGCATCCCCTTCTCGGCCACCAACTATTCCAACGCCGCTCCCAACATCCTGGGCCTCGCCGCGGCTGCGGCCGGGGAGCGGAACCTGCCAGAGGATTCCTCCGCCCTGGCCGCCCTGCGCCAGACCGCCCTGGACTCCGTCCTGGGCGCCCGGGGCATCCTCACCGGCGGCTACGGCCAGAGCGGCGACGCCCTGTTCGGCTTCATCATCAATGCGGTGAAGAACGACACGGCCTCGAACCTGCTCTCGACCCCGTCGGTCATGACCCTGGACAACCAGGAGGCCAGCATCCTGGTGGGCCAGGAGATCCCCATCACCACCGGCGAGGTGCTGGGCGACTCCAACAGCAATCCCTTCCGCACCATCCAGCGCCAGAACGTCGGCATACAGCTGGACGTGAAACCGCAGATCAACGCCGGCGGAGCCATCACCCTCTTCCTGCGCCAGGAGGTGTCCTCCATCTCAGGCCCGCTCAGCGAAAGCTCCGGCGAGCTGATCCTGGACAAGCGGGCCATCGAGACCACTGTGGCGGTGGACGACGGCGCCATCGTCGTCCTGGGCGGCCTGCTCGATCGCAATGAGCGGACCACGGTGGAGCGCACGCCGTTCCTCGGGGACATTCCGGGCCTCGGCAATCTGTTCAAGGCCACCTCGAGCCAGAACGTGCAGCGCAATCTGATGGTCTTCATCCGCCCGACCATCATCGGCAGCGCCGCCGACGCCCAGGCCCTCACCGCGCCCCGCTACGGCTATATCCGCGACCTGGAGGCCGCCCGCAGCGCCGATGGGCTGAGCAGTCTCGACGCCATAGTGCGCGACTACATGCAGGCCGCGCCGATCACCGCCCCGCCGCCCCCTCCGCCCCCGCCGCCGGTGGGCTAAAGATGGAGCGCGCCGCCCATCCCCTGCTACCCTACGGCTTCGCCAAGCGACATGGCGTGGTGCTGCTCGCCGTCGACGAGGTCGCCCATGTGGGCCTGCGCGAAGGCGCCGATCCTCTGGCCCTGGTGGAGGCCCGGAGGACGCTTGGCCGCGCGCTCAGCGTCCAGTCCCTGCCGCGGGCGGAGTTCGAGCGGCGGCTGTCGGAGACCTATGCCGACGACGGCCTGCCGGCTGGCGGCGCTGATGACCTGGACATGCCTGGCGGGCTGGACAGCCTGGCCGACGACATTCCCGCCGCCGCCGACCTCCTGGACAGCCAGGACGACGCCCCGATCATCCGCCTGATCAACGGGGTCATCGCCGAGGCCATCCGACGGGGCGCTTCGGACGTCCACATCGAATCCTTCGAGACCAACCTGGTCATCCGTCTGCGCATTGATGGCGTCCTGCGCGAGGTGCTCAGCCTGTCGCCGCGGCTGAGCCCGCTGATCGTCAGCCGCATCAAGGTCATGGCCCGGCTGGATATCGCCGAGCGGCGTGTGCCGCAGGATGGCCGGATCTCCCTGGCGCTCGGCGGCCGCAGTCTGGACGTGCGGGTCTCCACCTTGCCGTCCCGGGCCGGCGAGCGGGTGGTGATGCGGATCCTCGACCAGGAGCAGGCGGGCATTCCGCTGCCAGAACTGGGCATGGGCCCCGCCGTGTTGGCCGCCTTTCAGCGGGCCCTGGCTGAACCGAACGGCGTGATCCTGGTCACCGGCCCGACCGGCTCGGGCAAGACCACCACCCTCTATGCGGGCCTGAGCCTGCTCAATGACGCCAGCCGCAACATCCTGACCATCGAGGATCCGGTGGAGTACGCCGTGCCGGGCGTCGGCCAGACCCAGGTCAACGCCAAGGTCGGCATGACCTTCGCCGCCGGCCTGCGGGCGATCCTGCGCCAGGACCCGGACGTGGTCATGGTCGGCGAGATCCGCGATGTGGAGACCGCCCAGATCGCCGTGCAGGCCAGCCTCACCGGCCACCTGGTGCTCTCTACCGTCCACACCAATGATGCGGCCGGCGCGGTCACCCGCCTGCGCGACATGGGGGTCGAGCCCTTCCTGCTGGCCTCGACGGTGCGGCTGATCCTGGCCCAGCGTCTGCTGCGCCGCCTGTGCCCCAGCTGCAGGCGGGCCGAGCCGGCCGATGCCGTCACCGCCCGACAGGCCGGCGTGGCCGAGGGCCAGGTCCTCTATCGCGCCCAGGGCTGTCCCGATTGCGGTCAGACCGGCTATGCGGGCCGGGTCGGCATCTATGAGGCCCTGTGGATCGACGACCATGTGCGCCGGCTGATCGGCGACAACGCCGATGAGGCGGCCATCGCTGCGGCCGGGGTCGCCTCTGGCGGCGGCAGCCTGTCAGCGCAGGCGCGGGCCTGTGTGCTCGAAGGCCTGACTACAGTGGAGGAAGCCCTGCGGGTCACCCGCCAGGAAGGCGGTCATGGCCAGCTTTGACTATGTCGCCCTGGATCTGGCCGGCCGCACCCGCACCGGCCACCTGACCGCAGCCGACGAGGCCGCGGCCCGGGAGGTGCTGGAGCGTCGTCGTCTGGCCGGCATCCGCCTGTCTCCGGGCAAGGCCAAGGCCGGTTCGGCAGGCCTGTTCGGCGGACGTCTGGACGCGCGCTCGCTGGCGCTGGTCACGCGCCAGCTCGCCACCCTGGTGGCCGTCGCGCCCCTCGAAGAAGCCCTGCGCACCATCGCCGTCCAGGCCGAGAAGCCTGCCGTGCGCAACGCCCTGATGGGGGTCCATGGGGGCGTGCTGGAGGGTTACCGCCTGTCGGACGCCATGGCGCGCCAGGGCCGGGCCTTTCCACCCCTCTACCGGGCCATGGTCGCCGCCGGCGAAGGCTCCGGCGCCCTGCCGTCGATCCTGGAGCGCCTGGCCGATCTGCTGGAGCGCGACCAGCAGGCCCAGAGCAAGGTGACCGCGGCCCTGGTCTATCCCGCCGTCCTGGCCGCCACCGCTCTGCTGGTGGTCCTGGCCCTGATGACCTTCGTGGTGCCCAAGGTGGTCGACCAGTTTGAGTCCATGGGCCAGACCCTGCCTCTGCTGACCCGGCTGGTGATCGGAACCTCCGAGGCGATCCGCAGCTATGGCCTGGTCATGCTGCTGGTCCTGGTGGTCGCCGGCTTCGTGGCGGCGCGTGCGCTTCGGCGGCCAGACATCCGAATGAAGGCCGACGCGCTCATGCTGCGCCTGCCGATCCTGGGCCGCCTGATCCGCGACCTGCATGCGGCGCGCCTGGCCCGAACCCTTTCCACCATGATCGCCAGCGGCCTGCCGATCCTGGAGGGGCTGCAGATCACCGCGCCGACCATCCACAACCACGTCCTGCGCCAGGCGACGGTGGACATGGCCGAGATGATCCGCGAAGGCGGCGCATTGTCCGTCGCCATGCGCAAGGTGGCGGTCTTTCCGCCGCTGCTCGTCTATATGACCGCCAGCGGCGAGAACAGCGGTCGGGTCGAGCTGATGCTCGGTCGGGCGGCGGAGTATATGGAGCGCGAGTTCGCGACCTTCACCGCCGTGGCGCTCAGCCTGCTGGAGCCGGCGATCATCATCCTCATGGGCGGTCTGGTGGCGGTGATCGTCCTGTCCATCCTGCTGCCCATTCTGCAGATCAACACCCTGGCCATGGGCTAGGGATTGTCGTGTTCGAAGGAGCCCTCATGACCCGACGCAAGCTGCGTTCCCGGCCAGCCTCGGAAGCGGGCTTCACCCTGGTGGAGCTCATGGTGGTGGTCGTCATCCTCGGCCTGCTGGCCACCGTGGTGATGATCAATGTGTTGCCGAGCCAGGACCGCGCCATGCGCGAGAAGGCCAAGGCCGACATCTCCACCCTGGAGCAGGCCCTGGACACCTACCGGCTGGAGATGCTGGCCTATCCGACCACCGATCAGGGCCTGGCGGCCCTGACCCAGCTTCCGGCCGGCGCGCCCCGGGCCGACCGCTATCGGGATGGCGGCTATATCCGCCGCCTGCCTGAAGATCCCTGGGGCAATCCCTATCAGTACGCCTATCCCGGCGAGCGGGGCCGGTTTGATGTCTATTCCTTCGGCGCCGACGGGGCCAAGGGCGGCGAAGGCGACGATGCGGACATCGGCAACTGGAACTGAGGCCGTCCCCAGGACGCGCCGCCGTGCTGAGGCCGGCTTCACCCTGGTGGAGCTGATGGTGGTGCTTGTGATCCTGGGCCTGATGGGCGCGGCGGTGGTGATGACCGCGCCGGACGGTCGCGGCGAAGTGCGCCAGGAGGCTGAGGCGCTGGCTGGCCGGTTCGTCCGCGCCCGGGAGGAATCCCTGCTGACCAACCGGGCCGTGGAGGTCTCGCTGGACGCCCAAGGCTACGGCTTCAGAGTGCTGCGGCGGGGGCGGTGGGAGCCGCTAGAGGCTGGGCCTTTTGAAAGGCATGTCTGGCCCGAGGGCGTTCGGGTCCAGCTGAGCGCTGCGCCAGGCCGGGATGCGGTGCGGTTTGACCCCACGGGATCGGCTGAGCCCGCCAAGGTGATCCTGTCGCGCGCTAATCAACAGATGACGGTCTCTGTCGATGTGACCGGAGAGGTGCGGCTCGATGCCCCGGCCGGCTGAACAGGGCTTCACCCTGATCGAGCTGCTGGTCGCCCTGGCGGTCTTCAGCCTGGTGGTGCTCGCACTCCTGAATCTGGCGGGGGAAAACACCCGCACAGCCCAGCTGCTGCAGACCCGAACCCTGGCGGCCATGGTGGCCGAAAACGCCGCCGTGGAGTCGCTGATTTCGCCTGAGCCGCC
>NZ_JAUYAW010000029.1 GCF_030693405.1 Phenylobacterium sp. | reverse complement strand
TTCCTCATCGCTCCATGTGCGACGCCGCCTTCTGCGGGCCTTGCCGGTCGCATCAGGATCCACGCTAACCAACGCCGACATCGTGTCCACTAAGCCCTCAATGGACACCATGCCGCCCACGCCCGGAACTTAGACCCCAGCCCTCGACCTCAACAGGCGGTCATCAGCGGACGCGTACGACGGACAACGCCTTTGCGGGGTCCTTCAACGGCAAGGTCCGGGCCGAATGCCTGAACACCGCCTGGTTCATGTCCCTCGACGACGCCCGATCAAAATGCGAGGCTTGGCGTAGGGACTACAACGAAAATCGTCCCCACAGCGCGATTGGCGACAAGTGCCCGATCGAGCTGATGAAGGGCGCCGGGACCCATGGCCCACCCGACGCCTGACCGGCGAGAAATCCCGGCCCGGCCTGGTCCAAGGTTGGGGCAAGGTCAGAGCGCTTGGGAGCAGTTCTCCATCCGAGCGTTGTCCCAGCAGCAGGCTCATCGACGGCGTGATCCTTCGTCGGTCAAGCGCTGAGCGATAGGGCTCAGCGGCGTAATGCATCCTCGCTGGCTCTCGGAGAACCGGTTCAGTCTTCTGGGAGTAGATCTGAACAGGAAAGAAGGCCCGGCCCCAGCCGGTCTAAGGTCGGCGGCAAGGTGGCAGCGCGGAAAATTCTAGCGCAGCAAAATCGTGCTTTGGAGATCGGCTTGAGGAGCTGATCGTCACCTCAACTGGCTTGTGCCCGACTTAAGAAACCAACGGTATGCGTCAGTCACGCCGTCATACAGGCTTATGCGTGGCGACCAGTTCATTCTTCTAAGCTTATTGGCGCTCATTAGTTTGCGTGGTGTCCCGTCTGGTTTTGATGCGTCGATAATGATTTTACCTTTGAAGCCGACAACATCGCAAACTAGTTGGCTTAGCTCCAAGATCGTCAGCTCTTCACCCGAGCCGACATTGACGTGCTCAAAATCCGAATAAGTCTTCATAAGGAATATGCATGCGTCGGCGCAGTCATCAGCATTGAGGAATTCCCGGCGCGGCGTGCCAGTCCCCCATATCGTGATGTGGTCGGCACCGGCCATCTTGGCCTCATGGGCCTTGCGGATCAGGGCCGGCAGCACGTGGCTGGTGTTCAGGTCGAAATTGTCGCCGGGGCCATAGAGGTTGGTGGGCATGGCACTGATGAAGTCGCGGCCGTGCTGGCGGCGATAGGCCTGGGCCAGCTTGATGCCGGCGATCTTGGCGATAGCGTACCACTCATTGGTCGGCTCCAGGGGACCGGTAAGCAGCGCGCTCTCGGGGATCGGCTGGGGTGCTTCCTTGGGATAGATGCAGGATGAGCCCAGGAACAATAGCTTCTCCACATCGGCCTGGTGGGCGGCGTGGATGATGTTGGCCTCGATCATCAGGTTTTCATACAGGAAGTCAGCGGGATAGGTGTCGTTGGCTAGGATGCCGCCCACCTTGGCCGCGGCCAGGATGACGGCGTTGGGGCGGGCCTGGTCCATCCACGCCTCCACCTCGGCCTGGCGGCGCAGGTCCAGCTGGTCGCGGCCGGCGGTCAGGACCTCGCAGTCCTCCGACGCCAGACGCCGCACTACGGCCGAGCCGACCATGCCCCGATGCCCGGCGACCCAGATACGCTTGCCCTTGAGGGGGTAGATCACCTCACTCGGCATTTCGGCGTTGCTCCTTAGCGACGGTGATCAGGTCGGCGGCGACCATCTCGGCGCATAGTTGCTGCCATTTGGTCTTGTGGGTCCAGCCGAGCTTGGTTTTGGCCTTGGCCGGATTGCCGATCAGCAGATCGACTTCGGTGGGGCGGAAATAGCGGGGGTCGATCTCCACATAGACCCGGCCAGTCTCCGCGCAGAGGCCGCGCTCGTTCACGCCCTCGCCCTCCCAGCGCAGGGTGACGCCGGTCTGGGCGAAGGCCTCGGTGACGAAGTCGCGGACCACCGTGGTCTCGCCAGTGGCCAGGACATAGTCGTCCGGCTCGTCCTGCTGCAGCATCATCCACATGCCGCGGACATATTCCCGGGCGTGGCCCCAGTCGCGCTTGGCGTCGATGTTTCCGAGATAGAGGCGCTCCTCGTAGCCCAGTTTGATGGCTGCCACCGCGCGCGTGATCTTACGGGTTACGAAGGTTTCCCCGCGCAGGGGACTCTCATGGTTGAACAGGATGCCGTTGGAAGCATGCATGCCATAAGCCTCGCGGTAGTTCACCACGATCCAGTAGCTGTAGAGCTTGGCTACCCCATAGGGGCTGCGGGGATAGAAGGGCGTCGTCTCGCTCTGCGGCACTTCCTGCACCAGGCCGTAAAGTTCGGATGTAGAGGCCTGGTAGAAGCGGGTGGTCTTTTCCAGGCCCAGGATCCGGATGGCCTCGAGCAGGCGCAGGGTGCCGACGGCGTCGGCGTTGGCGGTGTATTCCGGGGTCTCGAAGCTGACCGCCACATGGCTCTGGGCGGCGAGGTTGTAGATCTCGTCGGGACGCACCTGCTGGACGATGCGGATCAGATTTGTGGAGTCGGTCAGATCGCCGTAGTGCAGGATCAGGCGCTGGTCCTCCTCATGTGGGTCCTGATAGAATTGCTCTATCCGCCCAGTATTGAACGAAGACGATCTCCGCTTCAGCCCGTGCACGACGTAGCCCTTGGACAAGAGTAACTCTGTCAGATAAGCGCCGTCCTGCCCGGTGACACCCGTGATCAGGGCGACCTTGCGTTTCGACTTAGAAGTTTCAGTCATCTCGTCCTCAAGTCAGGATCAAATTAGATACAAGGAATTTCATTCCGTTGGAGCCAGCTTCCGCGGATGGCGATGTTCAAGCGCGGCCTCGAAGACGCTGGTGAACCGTTTTGCTATGGCTTCTATATCGAATGAATTCTCCGCGTAACGGCGGCCGGCAGCGCCCATGGCCAGCCGGATGTGCGCGTCGCGCTTTAGGTCTTCGGCCGCAGCCACAAGGGCCTGATGGTCTCCAGGCTCAAATACTCGACCGGCACCTGCTTCCAGGACGATCTTTGCGGAAAGATTTGATGCAGGGGCTGAGAGTATAATTGGCCTTCCAGCGCAAAGGTAGCTCAAGACCTTAGATGGGACAGAGTATCTTCCTGCGTCATTCTCTAGAAGAGCGATGAATGCGTCTGCTGTTCCGAGCATATCTGGGAGATTCTCTATTGGCTCCAGCCCGTTGAGTATCAAATTTGGTCGTGGATTTAAATGTAGCTCTGACCTGAGAGCATCGAAGCCAGCGCCAACCGCCGATACGACCACCTTAGCACTCTTATCTGTTGCGAAATGGTCGGCTATAGCACAAATTGCCATGGGGTCGTGCTTTAGTCCAAGCGTCCCTGAATAGAGAATTACATATTCAGAATCCAGTCCCATCCGCCTTGACCAGGGGTTGTTCTTTTCGACAATAGGTATTTCACTAATTGCTCCCCAGTTGTTTATTATGTGAAATTTACGGTGATCAACATTGATTTTATCGAGCCCAAAGATGAAGTCATCGCTGATGATGACGACAGCGTCGCTACGTCTAAGGAGAGACCTTTCAAGTCGTTCATAGATAGCTGCGACGACCACTCCAGCACCAAGCATTCGCTTCCCAATCAGCTCGCGAATTGCTAGGCTATAGAAATCTTGCATCCAGAATACAAATGCAGAGTCGATTTTTTTCGCAGCTGAAACCAACCGTTTCTGACTCTCAATCGGGGTGTTTCCAGATATAATGATGTCTGGCTTGAATGAAATTATAGCGTCGCCACAATTTCGTCCGTACTCAATGTCTTGAGCGCGGCGCACTAACATTTTGTCTTTTCTGTAGGGCTTCCTAATCTGAACCGGTGCAATCGAGAGATTATCGGGATCCGATGCTTTGCGCTGAGTTGCGCCTTTTGGGCCTGGATCCCCTTCGAAGAAGAGGTGCATGACCTCATGCCCATCGCGTGCGAGCTGACGTGAGAGTTCAAACACGAACGGGTGCCCTGCGTAATCGTGGACCGCTATGCGCATGATTGAACTCTGAAGCTATCGAAGACGACGCCAGCAGTGAGGTGGCTTTTCATGGCTCAGCCCACCGCCGCCATGAGCCGGTCCTTCAGCTCTGCTCTGCAGACGACCAGGTCGGGGAGATAGGTGTCCTTGCGGTTATAGACCATGGGCGCGCCGTCGAGCCGTGAGACATGGAAGCCTGCCGCCAGCGCGACCGCCACGGGGGCGGCTGAATCCCACTCGTATTGGCCGCCGGCATGCACATAGGCGTGGGCTTCGCCGCGGACCACGGCCATCACCTTGGCACCGGCGGAGCCCATGGGGACGAGCTCGGCGCCCAGGATCTCGGCTGCGCGGCTGGCGACCTCAGGGGGCCTAGAGCGGCTAACCAGGATCTTCAGGCCGTCCGGTGCGTCTGGCATGGGTGGTGGGGTGGCGGTGTCGAGCACCATGCCCAGGCCGGGGAGGGCGACGGCGCCGATGGTTGGATGACCGTCGATGCACAGGGCTACGTGAATCGCCCAATCGTCGCGACCCTCGGAGAACTCCCGGGTTCCGTCTAGGGGGTCGATAACCCAGACCCGGGAGCGGCCCAGGCGGCTCTCGTCGTCGGCGGCCTCCTCGGACAGGACCGCGTCGTGGGGGCGAAGTGCCGAAAGGCTATGGCTCAGGAACCCCTGGCCGACGGCGTCGCCAAGCCCACCGAGGAACTTGCCGGTCAGCATAGTCTGGTTTCGGGCCAACAGAAGAAGCTGGCCAGCCTGACTTGCCAGGGCGCTGGCCAGACGGGCGTCATCCGATAGGCTGTACGCTTGCGACATCAGAAGCCAGGCTCCTCCCGGCGATACTTGAGGCGCTGGCGATAGGTTTCGCCAAGTCGCATAAAACAGGTGAGATAAGTTGGCCTAGTAGGAACCGCTGCGCATCAGCACGGCCGGCACCGTGGCGGCCATGATCTGGACGTAGCGACGGACACCGATGGTCTTGGCGTACAACACGTCCAAGGCCACCCGGCGGTGATAGGAGACATCGTTGCGGCCGTTCACCTGCCATAGGCCTGTGACCCCCGGCTTGACCGCGCAGTAATATGGGAACCAACGACCATAGCGCGGAACCTCAGCGGCCACGATGGGCCGAGGTCCCACCAGACTCATCTCGCCCTTCAGCACGTTAAAAAGCTGCGGCAGCTCATCGAGGCTAGACTTGCGCAGGAAGGCCCCAAGCGACGTGATGCGCGGATCATTGCGCAGCTTGTGGTCGGCTTCCCATTCCTTGCGGGCTTCAACATCGCGGGCCAGCAGGGCGTTGAGCCGGGCTTCGGCGTCGATCACCATGGTGCGGAACTTAAGGCACTTAAAGGCCTTGCCGCCTTCGCCGATCCGGCTCTGGCGGAAGAGCGCAGGGCCACCGTCCTGGGCGCGGATCATCATCGCAATGGCTAGCATCAGTGGTGCGATAAAGATCAAAACAGACAGGGCGATAAGGATGTCAAGAAACCGACACAGATCGAGGCTGAGCTGATGAGCTAGTTTGCGCGGCTTGGTCGCAGAATACCGCCCATACTCCCCCAGGCCTGGAAGGGCCGTACTCTCAAGAGCGATGTCCTTCGTCCCGGAAAGAAACACGATGCAGCCCCCTACGGTTGTCGCGGTCTTTACCCTGCGAATTTAGGGCCATCCAGCCCTTTCAACGCGAGGTGGAAAGAACTTATTGGCGCTCAACGCGCCAGGCGCCAGCTAGGCAGGCGCCCAAAGTGTGCGGTGCGGCAAGAATTCATCATATTGCGGCGCTCCTGAGCCTGGGCAGGCCTTCCGTATGCCATCGCCAGGCGCTGTCGAGGATGTCGTTCAGCCCATATTGCGGCGCCCAGCCGAGCACCTCGCGGGCCTTGCGGTTGTCGGCGACGAGGGCAGGGGCGTCGCCCTCCCGACGCGGGGCGTCGGTGACCTCGAACGGGCGGCTCGATACGGCGCTTATGGCGTCGACCAGTTCCTGGACCGTGCAGCCGGTCCCGGTGCCCAGATTGAAGGCGGCGCTTTCGCCGTCCGCCAGCAGATGCTTCAGCGCACGAACATGGGCGTCGGCCAGATCCAGGACATGGATATAGTCGCGAACCGCCGTCCCATCCCGGGTCGGATAGTCCCGGCCGAAAACCTTGAAGCCGGCGTTTGCGCCCATGGCCGCAGCGATGGCCAGCGGAATGGCGTGGGTCTCCGGATCGTGCCACTCGCCGATGCGAGCCTCAAAATCGGCGCCGGCGGCGTTGAAGTAGCGCAGGCAGACCGACCGAAATCCACTGTAGCGGTCCAGGTCGCTCAGGACCTGCTCGACCATCAGCTTGGTGCGGCCATAGGGACTGAGCGGGACTTGCGGATGGGTCTCGTCCATCGGGATCTGCTGGGGGTCGCCATAGGTGGCGCAGGTCGAGGAGAAGACCATAGCGCCGACGCCGGCCCGGCGGGCGGCGTCGATTAGGGTCAGGGCGCCGGAGACATTGTTGTCGTAGAAGCGGTCGGGGTGACGCACCGACTCGCCGACCTCGATCAGGGCCGCAAAGTGCAGGACGGCCACGGGTCTGTGCCTGGCGAAGACCTCGTCCAGGCGCGCGGCGTCACGGATGTCGCCGACCTCCAGCGGGCCCCATTGGGCGAACTCGGCATGCCCATTGCTGAGATTGTCATAGGCGACGGGGAGAAACCCGGCCTCCGCCAGGCGAAGACTGGTGTGCGAGCCCACATAGCCCGCGCCTCCCGTGACCAAGACCGTCGGCATGCTACTTTCCACTTTCACCCCTAGGCCGTTTAGCCGCCGGTCCGCTCGCCATGACGACAGGACCAAGACAAATTTGAGAGGGCCGCTCTTCGGGCGAGGGCGTGATGAGTCGTCGTGATTCCCATGCGGCGCGAAGGCGATCGAAGTCCGCGAGCGTCCACTTGTGAGCCCAAGCCGCAAAGATCAGGAGAGTCTTCGCGCAGAGAGAGTTTGTTAGCCGCCACCTGTTATCACCTCCTGGACCTTCGGGAGGAACCGGACGTGGGCGCCAAACTCAAGCCTTTGACCGCAGAAGCGGTCGCAACACCTGACGCTGCCTCGCCGGAGCCTGCGCTCTGGTCGGCCAGACTGGCTTCGCCGAGTGATCTCGGCGCCGAAAGTCCGGCCCTGCGGCTCCAGGACCATCTGCGCCGCTCGCTCGAGGCGGCGCCGCAGGATAACTGGTCGGCCCGCAGAACCCTGGCCTTTGTGGTCGCAACCTGCAGCGCCTTCTGGATCGCCACAGCGCTACTCTTCCAGCTGGTGGCCCGCGCGCTCGGCTGAGCTCGCGGACCGCCGATCTGGATCAGCTCACATAGTACTTCTTGTACTCTGCGTAGTAGTAGCCGGGGTCGCCATAGCCATACTTGGCCTGCTGCTTCATATCGACCTGAGTGAGCGCAACGCCTGCCAGATGGGCGCCTGTCCCAGACAGAAGCCGGAAGGCCGCTTCAATCGCGTGCTGCGGCGTCTTGCGCCAATGAGCCAGGAACACCACCACGTCTGCCTTCGGGGCGAGAACCCGGGTGTCCGCGACGGGAAGTACGGGCGCCGTGTCCAGGATCACCAGATCGTAGGTGCGACGGAGCTCTTCCAGGAGGCGGTCCATGGCCGCCGAACCGAACACGTCCTTGGGCGTCATGCTGGACTTGGCGAGCGGCAGCAGGCGAGCGCCGGTTGTCTGATCGACCGTCAGGACCTCGTCCAGCGTCGCTTCGCCGGCCAGGACCTCGATCAGGCCGCGGGCAGGCTCTGCGCCAAACAAGCGGTTCACTGAGCGTCGACGCAAGTCGCAGTCGACTAGGATGACCTTGAGGCCCTGCTGGGCCGCAGAGCGGGCCAGGCAGACCGAGGTCGTGGTCTTGCCTTCACCGGGCAGGGAGGAGGTGATGGCAACCACCTTCACGCCTTCACCAAGCCTGGAATAGATCACAGAAGCCCGCAGGTTTCGGAAGGCTTCAGCAAAGCTAGAGAGCGGCTTTTCGATCACATAGTCGATGGGCGAGCTGGCCTTGCCTTCGGCGACCGAGGCCAGGAGCGGCACGGCGCCGAGGTAGGAGACCTCGAGGCGATGTTCCACATCCTCCGCCGTCGCCAGGCCAGAGTCGAGCATTTCGGCGAGAACCACAGCACCAAGGCCACAACCCATGGCTAGCACCAGACCCAAGGCGAGGTTCAAGGGCACCTTCGGCGAGCTTTGGCCGGTCGGGATGGTGGCGGAGGAGACGACGCGCGCGTCGGACTGCTCGATGCCCTGCTGCGAGCTCGTCTCCTTGTAGCGGTTCAGGTAGCTCTCATAGAGGGTGCGGCTAGCCTCTGCGGTACGTTCCAACTCGTTCAGCCGGACCTGGGCTTGGTTGTTGCCCACCAGCGTGCCGCGCGCGTTCGACAGGCTGCCAGAAATTGCTCCAGCGCGTTGGCGCGAGACCTGAACCTTGGCTTCAAGGTTGGAGATGATGCGCTGGATTTCGGCCTGAATCTGAGCGTCGATATCAGTCAGCTGCCGGTTAGCCGTGAGCATTTCAGGATGTCGCTCCCCATAGCGGCCCTGCAAATCTGCGACCTTCGCAGAGACGGTTGCCCGCTGTTCCCGCAGCTTTTGGATAACCGGCGAGCTCAGCGCCTCCCCGAGGTCATCGCCAGAGGACCCGCGGGCCAGTTGGCTCCGGGCTGTGCTCAAGCGTGCCTCATCTTCAGCCACCTGCGCGCGAGCCTGCGAGAGCGTCATGTTGTAGTTGGAGATTTCAGTTTCAGTGAGGTTCGTGCCGGCGGCGCTCAGGAGGTTGTTGGCGATGCGGTAGTTCTGGACTGCCGCCTCGTCGGTGAGGACCTGCTGGCGCAGCCCCTCAAGGCGCGAATTCAGCCAGGTATTAGCCTGCTGTGTGGCGTCGAACTTTGCCTCAAGCTGCTCGAGCAAGTAAAGCTCGGCGAACTTATTGGCGATGGTGGCAGCCTTGGTCGCGCTCGCCGACTCAAAATTGACATTGATCACATAGGTGAGGCCCGCCCGACGCACTGACAGTCGGCTGAGCACCGCGTCCACAATGCGCTCTTGAGCCTTCTGTTGCGCGATCGGGTCGTCCGGGATATCCCTGGGTTTCGCCGCGCCGAACACGCCTAGGACAGAATCCTTGATGTTCGAAAGGACGCTCGGCGGTGCCAGCTCAGCGTTAAACTCCGGGTCTTGCGAGAGCTGCAACGCATTGACGACGCGCTCGGCGAGGCGACGCGACTTCAGGATTTCTACCTCGGTGTCGACGACGCTTGAATCGGCCGATAGACCCGATAGCACAGCCTCAGCGCTGACTACCCGCTCTTGACGCGTATCGAGCATCACATTCGCGGTCGCCGTATACATCGGCGTGGCCGTGAAGGTGATGAAGATGGCCGCCAAGAAGACGAGGGCGGCGACGGCGGCGAACAGGCGAACACGGCGCCGGAATATGTTGAAGAGCCGGCGCAGATCAAACTGATCGGCCAGCCCGCCGCTGGCGCGATGGCCGCCCGGCATTCCTCCGGCCTCCTCAAAGTTGGGGTCGGCGGAGGGATGGGAGAAAGCATTCATGGAAATTGTTGTCCCGAAACAGGCCTTGCCACTTTGCCGGTCTGCAAGCCAGAGGCCAGTGAAGGCCGAAAGACGCCGGGAGGAAAACGGCCGGATCCGATTGGATCCGGCCGATCAAACTAGAACTGGAGAGCGAGCGTCGCGCCGACCTTGTTGACCTTGAAGTCCTGCCCGCCGACGCCGCTGGAATCCATCTCCATGTGGCTGTAGGCGAGCGTCACGCCGACGTGACGGTTCAGCAGATAGGTAGCGCCGACCCCTGCGTTAAAACGATCATCTTCCCGGGTGATGCCTTGATAGTCATCCTTCCCCTTCGAGACATTGCCCGTGAGGATGACGTTACGCATGAGTTCGTGGTCAACCTTCACGCCCAGATTGGCCGAGGTGTAACCGGCCGAGCCGGGGGAGGCGCTTTCCTCGATGGTCCGAGACCCGGTGAATGTCACCGTCGTGAGCTGGGTGGGGAACCACTCCACCTGCGCCCGGGCGCCGAACCCATCGATGTCGCTCAGGGTCGGATCATCATACTCTTGGCTGAGATAGCCGACGGCGATTTCGCCCCGCGCAGTGGCGCCAAGTTCGAAGTTCGAGCCGACCAGCGCCTGGGTGCCTTCAGAATCCCGCACCAGCGTCACAGCGGGGCGGGCGAGACGATAGTCGCGCACGTTGCGGCTGACTTCGAGGAAGATCGCCGTCGCTGGGCTCACCGCATAGTCAGCGCGCGCGGTGATCACATGCTCATCGCGGTCGCGATATTGCTGCGTGATCGGGCCGCCAGCGGGGTTGCGACCGTCTTCGTAGTCGAAGCTCTTGAAGGCATAGCCTCCAGAAAGCCGCAGTCGATTCAGCTCATGGCTGACGGCTGCGCGGGCCGCCGTCGTTTCGTACTCAGTCGGCTCGACGGCGCCCAGAACCGCGTTCGGAGAGGTCCGCGGCTCAACGAGATCGGCCCAATCGAAACCAAGCGTGATGAAGCTGTTGCGCTGCATGTCGATCTGCGCCGCGGCGCCGACCGAGATGTCTTCGGAATTCTCGGTGTCGAAATCCTGGTAGCGCAGGATCGAGGAGCGCGCATAGGCGTTCAGAGAGTGCCGAGACCAATCCGAGGAGATCGAGATTTCCGGGGCGACCCGCCAGATCAGGTCATCGGTCTCGCCGCCGTCGGTGGCGTAGATGTTGTCGTTGTGCTCAACGCCCAAGGACAGCTTCGGATAGGCCATGAAGGCGCCCATGCGCAGACCAACAGCTTGGTAGCCGTCGCGCGGGCGCTGCATCACCGAAACATTGCGGTCGCGAGCGAAATTCGTTTGGGCGTCAGCTGCTGCCGCCATACGGCCAGCGGACTGAGCGGCCGCCGGGCTGGTGAGACCGGCGGCAATCGCAATCGCCGCCCCGGCCATGAGGACTCTCTTGTCCGCTGTCACGGGAATACCCCTAGTTTCATGGGCCGCGCAGCGCGCGTGCCCAGGTTGAGATTGTCAGGTCTGGGCCAGAGCAGGCGCCGCTCAGTGAGCGGCGCGCCGTTCTGTGCGTAAGCTAGGTTTTACGGCGTCGCACCGGGCGGCACGTAGATCGGCGCGGTGATGGTGGTGGGCGGCGCCGGCGGCGGCGGCGCCCCAGCCGGGGCGGCGGCGGCGGGCGCCTGGGCGACAGCGAGCTGAGCAGCGGCCGACGCCGTCGAGATCGCGGCCGTCACGGCCGGCGTGCTGATGCCTTGCGCGGCAAGAATGGTCGCCGACTGGGTGACCGCGGCAGCCACCACGTCGGCCGGCAGGCCGCTGGCCGCGACGGTCGAGGCGATGGCGGCTTCCACAGCGGCTTCCTGAGCTTCCTCAGACATGCCTTCGGTAGCCGCCACGGCTTCCGCGACGGCTTCGGCGATGGCCTCGGCAAGGGCCTCAACCTGCGCGGCTTCGGTCGTGGTCTGGGCGATCGCCACAGCGGCCGGGAGCGCGACGAGACCGAAACCGGTGACTGCAACCATGGCGCGCGCCACGGCGCTGGCGCCAATCACTTTGAGGCTCATGTCGCCTCTCCCCTTAAAAACGTTAACGGCGTAGCTGCCGTGCTCCTCCTATGGCCACAAGATGCGGCGTTTCTCAAGGGGGTTCGTGCTGTGGTGCAGTATTAGGGCCCCAAACTGTGTCATTCTCGCGCGTCGATTGAACCGGGTCCGCCTCTTCTTGCGGCATAGGCAAGTTCGAGCGCGCGTTTGTGCCCTATTTGGGGGGGCTGCGCTTCAGTCGCTCACGCCAGAATACCGCAGGCACCACGCCTGCCGGCGAGGTGACAGCCTCCAGCGTCGCGACCATTTCCCGCCGACGCGACGTTTTTAAGAAAGTGGTGGCCTCGGTCTCGACCTGCTTCCGCAGCTCAGGTGTCAGGTCACCCCAATACTCAAGGGCGAAGCCAACACGCCAAGTCGAGACATATTGGTCCAGCGGGAGCAACTCATAGGAGAGCGCGAGGTGCCCTAAGCCCTCGGCGCTGAGCTCTCCGTCCAGACTATCAAGATACGCCAGCCGCAGACGCGAGCTGGAATCATAGGGCGCTTGCGAGAGCGCCCGCTGACTGGCCGCGGCCGCGGCCGCCTGGTCCGGTGGCGTTGCGACCAGCGCCGCATTGGCCGCATGGCTTTGGCCTAGGGTCAACACCAGGGGGGAGGAAAGCGGGCTCGACTGGGGAGACAGGGCCGCAAGGGCTGCCGCCACCAGTCCCAGGGTCGTGAGGGGGAGGAGCACCAAGCCTGTGATCTTCAGGGCGACTGCAGGGGGTTTCATCGCTGCGAACCCTGCGACATGGAAAACTGGAGCCCCAGTAAGTAGGCCCACATCAGGGCGACCGACGGCGTCTGCAAGGCGAAGTCAGTGAACCCATGGACCAGGACGGCGAGATTGGCGGCCAATAGGGCGAAGAGGACGTAGGTCATTCGCGTGCGGCGCAAGCCCCGCCAGAGGCTGATGGCGATCACCGCGGCGATGGCCCCAAACATCGGCAATGCGCCGACCAGCCCCGCTTCCTCCAGCCACTGCAGATAGACATTGTGCGTCGCTCTGACCGTCCACATGGAGCTGAAGGTCGTGGCGTCGAGCAAGATTCGGTGAATGGTGTCGAAGGTCCCAAGGCCATAGCCACCGATCGGGGCCGCCAGGAAGGCGCGCCAGTGCATGGCGAACATTTCCGCGCGGCTGCTGGCGTCCTGATCGAAATTGGCGAACCGGCCCAGCAGTCGCTCACCGACAAAGTAGAGGCTGGCCAAAGCCGCCACGACCGCGGCGAGCATGATCAGGGTGACCCGGCTCCAGCTCACCCGCCCAGCGAAGAACAGAATGATGACGAGGCCAAGAACGCCAACCGCCGTTCCCAGGGCCGCGCCCCTTGAGGCCGTGGCCAGCAGGCAGCCCACCAGGATGATCAAGGCCGCCCAATAGCCGGTCGCCGCCTGCAGAGCCTGCCCGGCACGCACCCCGCGCAAATCGCGCAGCAATGGGCCTAAGGTGACGATGACCATCATGGCGAAGAAGGTGCCCGCCGTATTGGGGCTCATCAGGGTCCCTTCGAGGCGACCCCTTTGGGTCTGATACTGCGTCCCAGTGGCGAAGCTGAAAAAGGCCCAGAGGCCGAAGATAGCCGCCAAGGCGATCATCAGATTGACCGTAGTCTTCGCCCGCGCGTCTGAGGCGCCCGTGGCTGCGCCGACGAGAAAGATGCAGCCCAGACCAAGGAGCTTGATCAGCTCCAAGGTGGTAGCCGAACGGTCGATTGTGGCGGCGCCTGGTGTCTGTCCCACATAGGCCCAAACAGGGTGGACACCGGCGGGGCCAAAGGGGGTTAGGGACAAGACCCCGGCGAGCAACACCAGGCCGAACAAAACGGCGGGAATGGCGAGCCCCCGGACCCGCAGAAGATCGCGCCGGACGCTCGGGATTGCGATGCAGGCGAGCAACAGGAGGGCCGCAGCGCCCACGGTGATCAGGCTCGCCTCAATCCGCAGGGCGCCATAGGCGAGGTGGGCCAGAAAGATCAGGCCAAGGCCAGCCAGCGCCAGTCCAGCCCCTTCGGGCGGCGGCCAAAGACGGCGGCGGGGACTTTCGTCCTCGCGCGATCGACCTGCGCTGCGTCCTGAGCCCACCTGCCGCCTCTTCCCCTTAACGCCGCACCGTCAGCGCCCCAATTCGGCGCAGCCTTGGGGCGTGCCCCAGCCGCACCGATAAGGAGGGCGTGAACCGGGGCGCCCGCGCTCGCCAGAGGTTTCTCCTAGTGGAGGAGTCCGCGCAAGGGGGCGCCGCTCGCCAGGGCCAGGGTCATTGTCGGCGCAGGCTCATCTTTTGCGGTCGACTGCGGATTGGCGCCGTTGGGACGGCCGTTGAAGGTCTCAGCGTTGAGGCGCCGCTGGGGCGTAACCGGCGCCGGAAGCTCGGCGGCGACCAGTCGGGCGCCCGTGGCGTCGGCTGCTGGAGCCTCATGGGCTGACGGTTCGCTGATAGGCGTAAGGCTGACCATGGCCCAACGGAAGGGCGCGCCAGCGACCTGGCGTTCGCGCCAGGTGAGGTTCGCCTTGCGCCAAGGCAGGATCCAGGGCGTCAGGCTGTCGAGCACATAGTCCCCCTGGTCGGTAGACACCAACAAGACCGCGTGGCTTTCCCCCCAGCTCGTTGTGGCGACGGCGATGGACAGGGCGGTCTCTGGCACGCCTTCAGCCAGCAAGGCCCGGCGCTTTTCCAGCACATAGTCTTCACAGTCGCCGTACTGGCCCCCTTGCGCCAGAGGCGTCGCCCACTTGTCGAGAACCCCATAGGTCTGAATGTCGGCGCGCCGGACAATCTGCCGGTTCACCTTGTCATTGATACGGGTGAGCTGACTCCAGAAGGCCGGCGTCAGGGCAGGGGGCTTGGCTCGCACAGCCGTGGCTCTGGCTTCTGGGGCGAGGGCGCGGGGCGAGACGTTGGCGGGGGCTTCCCCAAGGCGCTGCAGCCGCGGGGTCGCATCACTTGAGCCAACACTAACCTGTAGCAGAGCAGGGGAAGGCGCCGCCGGGCCAGCGGGCTTGACCATGGCCTCTTCGATCGCGGCGTTGGACCGCTCAGCAGCGTCTCTGCGCAGGCGAGCTTCAGCAAATGCTGTGGCCCAGTTCACATTGTGTCCCGAGACGGCCGCCGTGGTCGTCGTCCGGATGCCGGCCATCACCAGTCGGGCCTCAGCATCGTTGCGTCGCGCCAGTTCGACCTCAGCCACCTTACGCACGACCGCGGCCGGCGCTCCACCGCAGTCCTGCGGCTGCCTTTGGCAGAAGTCGAGATAGCCGGTCGGGGCCGAGGCGGCCACGCCCAGGCCCATGGGGGTGCTCGTCTCAGGGAGCGTGGCGCACGCCGCTAGGGTTATTGAAGCACTAACGATCGCTGCTTGAGTAAACAGAGTCTTTTTGACCAACACCGCACCCACCCCTTCTGGAGTTCTGTTGCGCGATGTTTACGATAAAGCGCCTTAAGCATTGCTGTAGTTATAGGGTATACACATCTCTACGAAACTCGGTTGCTGTGCTGTTAAGGTTTACATCATCTGAATGGGCTGTTCATCCCTGGTAAATGTTCTATTCTGCTTTTGTTATCCTTAGTCGGACCCGTCGCCCGGCTAGGGCTCCATAGGAGTTTCCCGTTTCGCCGCACTGCGGTAGAAGGGAGGTTGTGGGGGACGCTTAAGAGATGTGGAGCGTGGTTTAGATGCAGAGGTTCTTGTCCCTGCTGGTCGCTATGGCGGCCCTTTGTGCAGCGGCCTTCGCCCCAGCAGCGGTGAGCGCCCAAGAGGCGGCGGTCGCTGAGGTGCGTATCTTGCCGGAATACCGTCTAGGCTCCGGCGATAAGGTGCGGGTCATCACCTATGGGGAGGAGAGCCTGACCGGCGAGTTCTTCGTGGGCGGCTCAGGCAACATCTCCCTGCCGCTGATCGGCGAGGTGAAGGCCCAGGGCCTGACCATTCCCGAGATTCAAGCGACCATCGAAACGGCGCTCAAGGAAGGCTATCTGCGCGACCCGCGGGTGAGCGTTGAGGTTCTCAACTATCGGCCCTTCTATATCCTTGGGGAGGTCCAGAGCCCGGGTGAGTACCCCTACACCAACGGCCTGTCGGTCCTGAACGCCGTCGCCACGGCCGGTGGGTTCACCTACCGGGCCAATAACCGTCGGGTGTTCATTAAGCGTAGCGACACCGACGATGAACGGGAGTTTCCCTTGACCCCCATGACGCCGGTGGCCCCTGGCGACACCATTCGGATCGCTGAACGCTTCTTCTGATCAGGCTTAGCGAACAGCACTTCGAGAGCCGCTCTGCAGGGTAAGGCCCCCGCGAGCGGCTCTTTCTCGTTAAGGCGCCTGCCTTGCCCAGGCGCTCGCCCCTTCGGCGGTTGACCTGAAGCGACCTATCGGCTTGAGGGCGCCCAGGGTGAGCGGCTTGGCCATTGAATTGCGCTGCGCATGCGCCTCTCCTGGTTGCAGGAGAGCTCGTTATGCACCCAGGTCACCTATCCGTTGCAAACCCCCGCCCACCGGGTGAAGGCCTCCGCCAATTGTGGGCCGGCGCCCAGCTTGCCGGCGTGCTCGGCGTATGGCTGGCCGTCCTGCCCATCATCCCGATCTATGCAGGCGGGGCCTGGGCCGGGCAGACGATCAAGCGCCGCCTGGTCCGTCCCTCCTGAGCACGACGTGATGGGCGCGCATGTGCGACAGGCTCCTTGAGGCGCCGAGCCGTCACGGGCGCCAGCTGGACCATGCAAAAAGCAAAAATTACGACGGCCTGCGGTTTGCACACTCGACGTCACGCATTATGGACTTGTTCATAAACGAACACCGGCGGCCTCTGGCCCGTCGGGCCGACGGCCAGGTGATGGAGACCTTCATGACGGATGCGACCTCGACCAAGAGCGTGGACGCTACGCCGACCCGCCATGCCGGGCTCAACGCCTGGGTGAACGAGATCGCCGCCCTCACCAAGCCCGACGCCGTCTATTGGTGCGACGGCTCCGAGGCCGAGTGGATCAAGCTCACCGGCGACCTGGTTCAAAGCGGGACGCTCAAACCCCTGAACCCCGACCTGCGTCCCAATTCCTTCTACGCCGCCTCTGATCCGCGCGACGTCGCCCGGGTCGAAAGCCGCACCTTCATCTGCTCGGAAAACGAGATCGACGCCGGCCCCACCAACAACTGGGCTGAGCCGAGCGAGATGCGCGCCAAGCTCGAGGGCCTGTTCGACGGCTGCATGCGCGGCCGCACCATGTATGTGGTTCCCTTCTGCATGGGCCCCCTCGGCTCCAAGATCAGCGCCATCGGCGTGGAGATCACCGACAGCGCCTATGTGGCCATCTCCATGCGGGTCATGACCCGTATGGGGACGCCGGCCCTTGAGCAACTGGGGGGAGACGGCTTCTTCGTCCCGGCCGTTCACAGCGTCGGCGCGCCGCTCAACCTTGGCCAGGCCGACGTGCCGTGGCCCTGCAACGAAGAGAAGTACATCGTCCATTTCCCCGAGACCCGGGAGATCTGGTCCTATGGCTCGGGCTACGGCGGCAATGCGCTGCTGGGTAAGAAGTGCTTCGCCCTGCGCATCGCCTCTGTGATGGCCCGGGATGAAGGGTGGCTGGCTGAGCACATGCTCATTCTCAAGCTCACCTCGCCGGAGAAGGACGTCCGCTACATCGCCGCGGCCTTCCCGAGCGCGTGCGGCAAGACCAATATGGCCATGCTTCAGCCAACCCTGCCGGGCTGGACGGCCGAGACCATCGGCGACGACATCTGCTGGATGCGTTTTGGCCAGGATGGTCGGCTCTACGCCATCAATCCTGAGGCCGGCTTCTTCGGCGTGGCGCCGGGCACGGGCCTGGAGACCAACCGCAACGCCATCGACGCCCTGCACGCCAACTGCGTCTTCACCAATGTGGCCCTGACGCCCGACGGCGACGTCTGGTGGGAAGGCCTCACCAAGGATCCGCCGCCGGTGCTGACCGACTGGCGCGGCAATCCCTGGACCCCGGCGTCTGAGACCCCTGCTGCCCATCCCAACGCCCGCTTCACCGTCCCGGCCGACCAGTGCCCGGTGATCGCGCCCGAGTGGGAAGATCCCGCCGGCGTGCCGATCTCGGCCATTCTGTTCGGCGGTCGCCGCGCCTCGGCCGTGCCGCTGGTGACGGAGGCTTTCGACTGGCGCCACGGGGTCTTCATGGCATCCAACGTGGCCTCGGAAGGCACGGCGGCGGCCGAGAACGCCATCGGCGAGCTGCGCCGCGACCCCTTCGCCATGCTGCCCTTCTGCGGCTACAACATGGGCGATTACTTCAATCACTGGCTGAAGCTCGGCGCCCAGGCCGACGCCGAAAAGCTGCCGCGCATCTATTTCGTGAACTGGTTCCGCAAGGACGAACGCGGCAAGTTCGTCTGGCCGGGCTTTGGCGAAAACAGCCGGGTCCTGAAATGGATCGTCGAGCGCCTCGGTGGCCGCGCTGAAGCGGTGGACACCCCGATCGGTCGCTTGCCCACCCGCGAGAGCCTGGATCTGGCCGGTCTCGACCTGACCGACGCCCAGCTTGACCTGCTGCTCACCGTCGACGCCGACATCTGGACGCAGGAAGCCGCCCTGATCCCGCCGGCCTATGAGCGGTTCGGCGAGCGCCTGCCCAAGGCGCTTTGGGACGAACATGCCGCCCTGGTGGCCCGCCTCGCCGCAGAGCGTCGGGGCCAGGCTGTGGCGGCGGCGGAATAGTGCGCAAGACCCTGATCGATTTGGCTGCGGATGGGCTCTGCGGCCAGCCGAGCAGGGATCGAAACTTGACAGGGCGCGTTCAGGAGCCGTCTGATGTCTGAGTATGTTGCAGCGCAACAGGGGCTGGGTATGTCTGAGCCACTTTTCGCCTATTCGATGAGCCAGGACACTATGGGCTGGGCCTGGAGCGTCTATGACGAGGCCGGCGAGATCGTCGCCACAGGTCTGGACGCCTGCCAGGATAGCGCCAAGGCCGCCGTGGACCGCGCCATGCGCCATGTGGCCTGGATCGGGCTAGCTGCTCCTGGCGGCCGCCGCCGCGCCCCAGCCGGATCGGCCTGAAGACGCCACACTGATACGGGTTAGGCCTGAATAGGGACGAGGGTGCTTAGCCCTTCGGCGACGAGGGCTCAGCCCTGTCCGCCGCCTGCCACCACCTTGAGCTTGGGCGCGCCGCCGGGACGCTGACCGCGGATCTGCCCCACCAGATCAAACAGCGCCGTGCGCACCCCTTCGGAGTCCGCCTGCTCCGCCAGGGCCTCCAGGGTCTGCAGATGCCCGGGCGTGATCCGCACCGCTGAATTCGACACCACCTGCATCACCTTGGGCGCACACGGCGTGGCGTGCTCATTGTCGTCCAGCAGGGTCTCGTTGAGCTTCTCGCCGGGGCGCAGGCCGGTGATTTTGATCTCGATGTCCTGGCCAAGGGTGCGGCCCGACAAGGCGATCATCTGGCGGGCCAGGTCCATGATGCGGACCGGCTGACCCATCTCCAGCAGGAACAGGCGGGCCCGGGCGTCCTGGTCCTCGGCGCTGGCGGCGGTGGCGTGCATGACCAGCTGTGCGGCTTCCGGAATGGTCATGAAGAAGCGGGTCATGTCCGGATGAGTCAGGGTCACCGGCCCGCCGCGCTCGATCTGCGACTTGAAGATCGGCACCACCGATCCGGCTGAGGCCAGCACATTGCCGAACCGTACGGCGGCGAAGCGGGTCTTGGCCCCATTGGTCTGCTGAGCCTGGATCACGGCCTCGGCCAGCCGCTTGGTGGCGCCCATGACATTGGTCGGATCGACGGCCTTGTCGGTGGAGATCAGCACCATCTGGGCCGCCCCGCACAGGCGCGCGGCCTCGGCGACATTCCAGGTGCCGATCACATTGGTCAGCACCCCCTCGCACGGGTGACGCTCGACCATGGAGACGTGTTTCAGGGCCGCGGCGTGGAACACCAGGTCGGGCGCCTGAGCCTGAAAATGGCCCTGCAGGCGGCCCGCATGGCGCACATCGCACAGGACGGCTGAGCGGGAGAGATCGGGATAGGCCTCGGCCAGCTCCCGGTCGATGGTGAAGAGGGCGGCCTCTGAACTGTCCACTAGGGTCAAGTGGGCGCAACCAAAGCCCGCCGCCTGCCGGGCCAGCTCGCTGCCGATGCTGCCGCCGGCGCCGGTGATCAGCACCCGGCGGTCCCGGATGAGGGCGGCCACGGGCGCGCGATCCAGCTGGATGGGTTCGCGGGCCAGAAGTTCTTCGACACTGACGTCGCGCAGGGGCATGAGGGCCGCGCCCTCGTGGTGGCGCAGCTCAACGATGCTCGGCAGTCGCAGCATGCGTACGCCATCGGTCCGGAACCGGCCCAGATGATCGGGATTAAGGCCCTTCATCTGGCTTGGCTCTTCAAGGAACAGGACGGCCCGCGGGTAGCGGTTCCAGCGGCGCAGGTCGTCGAGCGCCTCTTCCAGGCGGTCCAGGCTCTCGATGATGCAGACGCCACGGACCTGTTGGCCCACATCGCGCATGTCGATGCCGATGATGCCCACCGGCGTATAGCGTCGGTCATTGGCCCGCGCGGCGTCCCGCGAATTGGTGGCGGCGAGCGCCGGCGGGCCGATCAGCCGCAGGGGCGGGGCCTGAGTCCCTGCGGCGCCGCGCAGGGGCGCGATCTTGACCAGGGCATGTTCATGGATGGCCCGACGGAATACCCGCAGGCCCAGGCAACCGGTCACATGGAAGACAGCGGCCATGGCGAGCGCTGAACGGGGCAGGGTAGAGGCGCGGTCGACGATCCAGACCGTGAGCAGGAAGAGCCCTGCCGTCAGGGCCGCGATGCGGGCGATCACCAGGGCGTCAGGGATCGACGCATAGCGCCAGGGCGACAGCTCCCCGCGGAAAAGGCTGGTGAAGACCGCGGCGAAGGCCGCGTAGATCGCCGCCAGCTGGAGGATGTTCAGAGAGGGGGCGCCGTCAAATCCAAGATCAGGGATGGCGGAGGGCGAAAGAAGGTAGGCGCATACGAAGGCCAGAGCGGCGATGGCGACATCGACGACGACGGTTTGCGCTCGGAAGGCCATCCGCATCATGGGCTGCTCTCCGCGACTCCCTGCGAGCCGACAACATAGACGGGGCCTGACCCACGTCCAACCAAACTCAATTGAGGGAAGAAGCGATCCCCCGGCGGCGCACCCAGACTGGCCGGGCGATTCAACGTCGGAGGGTTTGGCGGTCGAATTTGGTCAAAATGAGAAAGGCCGCCGCCAGGGGGCGACGGCCTTTCAGATTTGAGATCAGCGTCGCTTAGAAAGCGGCGGTGAGGCTCGCGGCCAGACGGCCTTCGCCGATCTTGCCCAGGCCCGACTCATCGGTGTCGTGCCAGCGGACGTCGACGCCGATGGTGTCGTTGATCGCGAAGCCGAGGCCGACGTTCCAGGTGGTGTAGTCGAGGCCGGTGTCGACTTCCTGACGACCCACCGCACCGCTCACGCTGAGGCGCTCGGTCAGGGGCGCCGCGGCGTTCACTTCATAATAGAAGGCGTCGCCCGTGCCGCCGAAGAAGTCAGGCGAATAGTAGACGGCCGCGCCGATTTCAGCCGGACCAGCCGGGATCGTGCCGGCGGCGGAGAATTCCCAGAAGTTGTAGTCCGAGCCCGAGGGGGCGTCGATGTAGGAGTAGTAGATGACGCCGAAGTCCATCGACGCGATGCCGAGCGTCGGGGTCACACCAGCGTAGAAGTCGACTTCACCCACAGTGTCGTCGCCGAAATCGACGTTGGACGCCCAGATGCCGGCATAGCCCATTTCGCCGATGGCGAGGTCGACGCCACCGAAGACCTGCGGGCCTTCATCGGTCTGGCTGACGCCACGGTAAACATAGTCGGACGCAACGCCGAGGTTGAAGCTGACCGGCGATTCCTGCGCAGCGGCGGCGCCGCCCATGGCCAGAGTCGCAGCGGCGGCGAGAAGCGTAAGCTTGAGAGTTTTCATTCGTTATCCCCTTGAGTTCCCGATCTGGCCTTGCCCGACCGACGTTCTGCATCCTCATGGTGAAGGCGCTTAGATCAACGGGGGCTGTCTGCTCAGATGCGCCTGCATAGACCGTGGCCAATATTTCAGCACCCCTCGATGGCAGCGCCCAAAAAAAAGGCTGGCTACTGTCACGCTTGCGCCACAGGGCTAGCGCATACTGAGCGGGGCCGCTCCAAGGTGAGTCCCGGCGTCCACCAGCAGGGTCTCGCCTGTAATGTGGCGGGCCGCCGGAGAGGCGAGGAACACCGTGGCGCCGGCCACGTCTTCAGCGGTTGAAGCGGCCTTGAGCGGCGTCGAGGCTTCAGCCCCCTGGCGCATCTTCTCCGCTCGTCCAGCCGGCAGGCCCTTTTCGAACCAGGGGGTGTCAATGAAGCCCGGGCAGACGGCGTTAACCCGAATCTTGGGCGCCAGCGCCCGCGCCAGCGACAGGGTCATGGTGGTCAGAGCCCCCTTGGACGCCGCATAGGGCACCGAAGAGCCGATCCCCATGACGCCTGCGATCGACGAGGTGTTCACCACCGCGCCGGGCTGGGGCGCCGATTCCAGCAGGGTGCGGCAGGCGCGCAGGGTCTGATAGGCGCCCACCACATTGATCCGGTAGAGGTCGAGAAAATCCTGGGCCTGGACTGCGTCGAGATCGGCGTGATTGGGGGCGAACTTGGTCACCCCGGCATTGTTAAAGAGGGCGTCGACCCGCCCGAACGGCGCGGCCGCCGCGGCGATCTTCCGGCAGTCCTCATCCTCGCCCACATCACCCTGCACCAGCAGCCCTTGAGCGCCGTGGGCGGCCACCAGACGGGCGGTCTCCTCGGCCTCGTCCCGGCTGCGGGCATAGTTGATGATCACGGCGGCTGCGCCACGCGACGCCGTCTCCACCGCAATGGCTCGGCCAAGCCCTGTGGAGGCGCCCGTCACCACCACCACATAGTCCTTGAAGTCCTGTCCGCTCATGGGCTGTTCCTCCTGGCGCAGGATCATCGCCTGCGGGTTCTTCTCGGGGCTCAGTCATAGCCAGGCCTGGCTCACATGTCGCGGGGGCGCCAGTTGCCCAGCCGCGGCGTCGCGGCTAAAGCCCGCTCATGGAAGAGACCCATCTGACGCAACTTGGCCAGGATGTCCGAGGCTTCGACAGCCCCGAGGCGGCTGTCTTGGAGCGAGTCGCCAACCCGCAGGCCGACACGCTTTATCTGGCGCGATTCACGGCGCCGGAGTTCACATCCCTCTGCCCGGTGACCGCCCAGCCGGACTTCGCCCACCTGGTGATCGACTACGCGCCCGATCGCTGGCTCATCGAATCCAAGTCGCTGAAGCTCTACTTGGCCTCGTTCCGCAACCATGGGGCCTTTCACGAGGACTGCACGGTGTCGATCGGCCGCAAGATCATGGCCGTCGCCG
Organism: Phenylobacterium sp.; assembly: GCF_030693405.1. Taxonomy (GTDB): domain Bacteria; phylum Pseudomonadota; class Alphaproteobacteria; order Caulobacterales; family Caulobacteraceae; genus Phenylobacterium. The sequence goes on along the minus strand of NZ_JAUYAW010000029.1, from coordinate 17,741 downwards.
AGCCCCGCTGGCTGCGGATCGGCGGCTATTGGTATCCGCGCGGCGGCATCCCCATAGATGTGTTCTGGCAGTCGGGGCCTGCGCCCGCCGATCTATGGCTGCCTGATCAGGGCGTCGCGCCCTATCGGGGGCGGGGTTAGCTCAAGGGCTTCGGTCTTGGCCAGTCCTTGTGCTTTCAGGCGACAGTTGAACGCCCTGACTACGGCCAAGCTTGTTGAGAAGTTCCCTTGTTCATCCCAGGCTGGGGCGACGCCGAGGCACGGCAATACGGGCCCCGTCTGGCGGTCAGGGCGTAAAACTGCTATATAGATTGGGCCCAACTCTCCTCGGGCGTGTCACGGAGACCGGTCGGCGCCTGCGCTGGCCGGTCTTTTTGATGGGGCTTAGCCGCTCCAGGGCGTGACGAGACTTTCCGGGTCTGGCCTGACCCGTTCCAGGGGCGCTTCTTTGGCCGACCCCATCAGGATGTAGCCGGCCACCCGTTCTCCGGCCTCCAGGCCCAGGATCTTCAGGGCGTCAGGGTCGTAGGCGTACCAGTCGGTGATCCAGTTGGCGCCGTAGCCCATGGCCGTGGCGCCATAGAGCAGGTTGGTGCAGACCACCGCAGCCGACAGCAACTGCTCCCATTCCGGAATGTCGCTCAGCTGCGGCCGGGCGACCACCGCCACGCACAGGGGTGGGGTTTTCAACTTGGCGAGCTTGGCGGCCGCCTTGGCGTCTTCGCGGGCCAGGGCGAGGGCTTCCAGACGCGCCGCAAACTCCGCCTTGGGCGCGGTCTCCAGGACGATCAGCCGCCAGGGCGTGAGCTTCCCATGGTCCGGCACGCGACAGGCCACACGGACCAGGACGCTCAGGTCCTCAGGTGAAGGACCCGGCGCCGTCAGGGTCAGGGCCGAGGCCGAGCGGCGGGTGGCCAGGAAGTCGAGGACCTCGGGCCGGGCGGTCTGGGGCATGGGCACGCCCATGGGGACGGGATCGGGCAGGGACAGGGGCAAGGGATACCTTTTCGTGGACGCGTCAGGGGCTCTGACGCCGGAGTTCAGTTCGACCGGCCGCTAGTTGAGAATATGTTGCAGAAACTGCCCTGACGCCAGCCCCCTGCCTCTGATGGGTGAGGCCCCCGCCGCGCGGCGAGCGCTGGGCGATTGAGAGAACGACGATCGCTCAGCCTGGACTCCCGTCAAGCGTGTGTTATGGTCAAGCTTAAGCGTGAGGTGGCGGCCTTGCAGGTCCCCTGGACACGCGTCTGCGTCGGGGAAAATCATGTTGCATAAGGCGATTGCGGCGACCGCCGCATGCGCGCTGCTGGCCGGTTGCGCGACAAACACACTGCAGAGCCAGTCGGTCAGAAGCAACGCGCTGGGCTATTACAGCCTGCCGCGGGCCGAGATGGGCGTTCAGGTCTACTATGCGCAAGCGGCGGGGACCGACGGCCTGATGGTGGCGGCTGAAACCCCGCGGATCACCTCGGGCGAATCCATCCCATTGGGTGCGTTGTTCAGCGCGGCGTCGGAAGACCGGTTCGAGGTGAAGGTCGATCCTGCGACCGGGTTTCTTCAGCAGATCAGCCTAAATCTGGAAGATCGAAGCGTTGAAACGGCGAGGGCGCTCGCCGCCTCCATTGGCGCGGTCTACGCCTTCAATCCCGGCTTCCTGGCGCCACGGGCCGACACAGCGGAGTCTCTGGTCGAGCCTCCACGCCGGGTAGCGCCCATCCTGGTGGCCACGACGATCCTTGATCCGACCAGTCAGGTCGAGGTCGAAAAGGCCAACCTCACCCTCTGGTCCCAGACGCTCGACAGCCTCCGTTGGCGCCAGGCGATCGACTGCGCCCGCGACGCTCGGGGAGGCGACGACGAGGCGGCGGTGGAAGGCTCGACCTGCCAGGGCGGGCCGACCCTGGCCGCGCTGGTTCCGGCGGGCAAGGTCCCGGTGGACACCAAGGCGTTGGCGGCGGCCCTGGCTCGCGACCGGCCGTTTATTCTCTTGCCCGAGACAGCGACCGCCCCTCGCTCCAATCAGTGCGACTTCAGCCAGAACGGCTCCGGGGTCTGTGTGCGGGTCGCAAAGGCCTGGCGGCTGGCGTTGCAGGCGCCGGGCGGTCCCATCCTCTGGCAAGGAGCCCACCTTCCGGTCGCCGGCGACGAATACCTCCTGAATGTCGAGCGGGCCATGTTCGCCACCAAGACCTACAAGGTCGATTTCGAGCACGGCTTTGCGGGCGACCGGTCCATCAGCCAGACCAGCCAGGCGCTTGCCGTCGCTGGAGCGCCAAAGGTGGTGGTCGACGCCTTCATCGACTCCCTGGGCAAGACGACCCAGGCGATCAGCGGGATCATCCCCCTGCGGGTGGAATATCGGAACCTGCGCTATCCAGAGGCCAAGGCTGAGACCACGGCCACAACCTCCACCCAGACGACGGCTGCGCCGGCGGCGGGCGCCGCCACGGGCGCTCAGAGCACCCAGACCACCCAGACCACCGCAAGCGCCAGTTCCAGCGGCGGCGCGACGCCGCCCAAGCCGCCCACGCCTGCGGCCCCGGCGGCCCCGGCTGCCGCCGCCACGGCCCCTGCAGCGGCCCCGGCGGCCCCGGCCAAGACGGATCCGGCCCCCAAGCCTGAGCGCCCAGCACCGCCGGCGCCGCAGCTGTGGTTTGCGGCCTGCACCATAGGGCTGAGCTGTGAAGGCGCCCTGCAGAAGGCGCTGCTCGGGGAAGACGAGAACGACGCAGGCGATGCGGGCGGCGGCGACGGGCAGGAGTTGCCACAGCCCGAGGTCTCGGCGGCGGCCGGCCGGTCTCGCTGAACCCCGGCAGACAACGACAGGAGGCTCAGATGCCGGTTGATGACGCCGAAGGTCCTGAACCAGATTTTGAGCTGTCGCAGCCGGTCTATGCCGCGCCACCTGACGCCGCCGCCGGGCCAGTAGACCTGGCTGAGTCGGCTGGCATGACGATCAAGTCGATCATTGGGACGGACACCCGCAGGGCCGTGAACGATCCCACCGCGGCGCCATGGTCGGGGATCGGGCGGCTATCGGTGAGCGGCGCCATGGGCGTCAGCCATGGCACGGCCTTCCTGATCTCCGAGCGCTGGGCGATGACGGCGGCGCATGTGGTTTTCAAGGCTGGGGCCAGTCCCCGGCCAAGGCTGCGTCTGGCGGACGGCCGGCTGATTTCAGCCCACTACATCCTGCATCCGGACTACCGGCGGACACGGGCGCGGGCGGACGATGTCGCCCTGCTGCGTCTTGATCAGGACGCGCCGGGCTTCAGGTTCCTGAGCGACGTCTTCAGTGATGACGAGCTTCAGGTGCTCGTGGAGACGAAGGCTGAGGCGCGTGCGGCGGGCTATCCCCTCGACGGCGCCGGAAAGCTGATGTGGGGCGCAGGCCCGTTGGTCGGCCATACGCCCCAGCTGATCGAACACCAGGTTGACACCAACAAGGCCCAGAGCGGCGCGCCCCTGTTCCGGGTCACCCCGGACAAGATCCGATTGTTGGGCGTACACGCCCACGGCGACATCACCACGCACGCCGCCGAAGGCGTCCCCAATGTCGCGGTCCGGTTCACACCCTGGGTGCGAGACTGGGCCCTGGCCGCCATCGCGCAACGCTCGGCCTGACGGGTGCGCACAGCGCCTGCGCCAGCGACCTGCGGGCGTCAGCCCTTCCAGTCCGCAGTGGTGCTCGGCTTAAGGGAAGGACTATGGAAGTGGCGACCTTGAGCCTGTCGCGGGCTCACCGCCTTGACCCCATCAGGTGCAGACATGTCGCAGAAACCGCCCTGGCTTAAGCCCCATGGTCAGCCCTGGCGCGCTGGTCCAGCCCGTCGCCTCTATGACAATCCCTGGATCGCCCTGGAAGAGTATGACGCGGTCGCGCCGACAGGGGCTTCGGCGCTCTACGGGGTGGTGCGGTTCAAGAACCTCGCCCTGGCCATCCTGCCCCTGCATGAGGACGGGACCATAACCCTGGTGGGACAGAACCGCTATCCCCATGCCGACTACAGCTGGGAGATCCCTGAGGGCGGGGGGCCGCTGGACGGCGACCCTCTGGAGCACGCCCGGCGCGAGCTGCGCGAAGAGGTGGGACTGGAGGCCGCCGACTGGCGCGAGGTGTTGCGCGCGCAGCTGTCCAACTCGGTGACCGATGAGCGGGCCGTGGGCTTCATCGCCATGGATCTTCGCCCCGTGGCGCAGGCTCCGGACGAGACTGAGGATCTGGCTGTGGCGCAGATTCCCTTCAAGGAGGCCCTCGAAACCGCGCTTGCCGGCCATATGCCTGATATGCTCACGGTGGCGATGCTGCTTCGAGCTTACCATATGGCTCGGGAAGGGGCCTTGCCGTCGGCGCTCGCACGCCGTCTGCTAAGCTAGGGAGAGAGCCCATGGGACGGGAAGACGCCGCAAGGCTGGAAGTTATCGATCCGGGACACGCCCCGCCGGTCTGGGCCGCCCTGCGCAATGAGGCCGAGCGGGCCGCCCGCGACGAGGCCGCGCTCGCCTCGCTGCTGAACGCGGTGATCCTCAGCCATCACAGCCTGGGCGACGCGCTCTCCTACCAGCTGGCGCGTAAGCTCGGCGACCAGGAGCTGCGGGCCATGAGCCTGCGCGACATCGCCGAACAGGCCTATGCCGCCGCCCCAGGCCTGGTGGATGTGGCCGAGGCCGATCTGCGGGCGGTCTTCGAACGCGACCCCGCCTGCAAGGGCTATGTGCAGCCCTTCCTGTTCTTCAAAGGCTTCCTCGCCCTGCAAACCCAGCGGGTCGCCCACTGGCTTTGGAGCCAGGGCCGCGACACCATGGCCTTCTATCTGCAGAGCCGCATGTCCGAGGTTTTCCAGGTGGACATCCATCCCGCCACCCGCATCGGGTCTGGCGTCTTCATCGACCACGGCACCGGCATCGTCATCGGCGAGACCGCGGTCATCGGCGATGACGTGTCCCTGCTCCAGGGCGTGACCCTTGGGGGCACGGGCGCCGAGCGCGGCGACCGCCACCCCAAGATCGGCCGCGGCGTCCTGCTGGGCGCCGGCGCCAAGGTGCTGGGCAATATCACCATCGGCGACTACGCCAAGGTGGCTTCAGGGTCTGTGGTGCTGAAGCCTGTGCCGGCCCACTGCACGGCGGCCGGCGTGCCGGCCCGTCTGGTCAACTGCCCGACCTGCGAGGAACCGGCCCGCAGCATGGACCACACCCTGGCCGAGGCTGTGTACGACTACGTCATCTGAACGGAAATCAGTCCGATCGAGGTTTTACAGGAGGCCGCGAACGTCTAGGTTCGCGGCCTCTTCAGATTCCAAAGGAGCCCCCCGTGGACGAACGCGCCATGCGTAAAGTCGAAGGCCACCTGCGCGGCGCCTTCGCCAACGCCAGGATCACCCTGGTGCCCCGCCCCAAGCAGAAGGACTCCGCCGAGGTCTATATCGCCGATGAGTTCATCGGCGTGGTCTTCGAAGACGAGGACGAGGCCGGCTCCTACATGTTCGAAATGGCGATCCTGGCCGAAGATCTGCCCTGACGCGCCGCTGGCGCCCCCCGATTAGGCTGAACAAGCTCATCAAAGCGGCATTTGACGTCCCGTTAACCCCCGCAGGTTGACCCTTACCCAAATCGGGTTGGGTGGGTTTTCGAATGTTCGGGACAGTACAGCTGTGGGGCGGCGCAGCCTCCCCGAAGTTTGACGCCCTGGCCCTGCGCCCCGTGCTTCGGCGCATGGCGCAGGCTGCGCGGGCGCATTTCAATGCTGATCAGGTCGAGATCGTCCTCCACGATGGGGACGATGCGTTCCGTTGCGGGGCCGACGGCGTTCTGGAGCTGGTGCTGGACGCCGGCTCGGAAGACCTGTTTTCGGCCCCGCTCTGGTCCTGTTCGAAAGACCGGAACGCCGAGCTTGGCTTTGGCGCGGCGCCCTTTGTGGCCAGCGCCCCGGTGGCGTTTGGCGGGCAGGGCAGGCGGGGGCGGCTGACCGTCACCTGCGCCTCTGCGCCTGCGGCTGAGACCGATCTGGCGGAGATCCTCTCTGACCTGGCCGATGGCGTGGCCACCGCCGCCGAGCGGCTCTATTCAGACCGCGCCAGCGACTATGCCCGGGCCGAGGCTGACGCGGCCGAACAGCTGCTGTTCAACCTGATGGCCTCGGCGCCGGTGGCCCTGGCGGTGACCGACTGCGACCTGAGGCTGATGCACTCAAGCCCCCGCTGGCGCGAGGAGTTCGGCCTGGCCGGCCGGGAGCTTCACGGGGAGTCGCTGAGCGACCTCTTGCCGGACATCTTCGTCCGGTGGGGAGAGCGGGTCCGCGCCTGTCTGGACGGCGAGACCCTGAGGGGGGAGCGGGTGAGATTCCAGACCGCTGATGGCCGGCAGATCTGGGCCCGGGTCGAGGTCGGACCCTGGCGGACCCCGGACGGCGCCATCGGCGGCCTGATGCTGCTCTCTCAGGACATCTCAGACCTGGTGGACGCCCTGGACCGCGCCCAGCGCTCCGAGGGGCGGATGCGGCTGGCCACCGAGCTGTCGGAAATCCATGTGTACGAGCTGGACTACAGGGCTCGCCAGCTGCTCAGCATCGGCGCCGAGGACACCTTCTTCAACCAGCGCCTGAACTACGAAGACCTCTATCGAAACATCTGGGTCTCGGTGCACCCCGATGATCGCGCCATGGCCCAGGCCGCCTGGGAGCATCATCAGGCCACGGGCGAGCCCTATCGCGTCGAATACCGGGTGGCGCGCGATGATGGCCAGGAGGTCTGGGCCTACTCCACCTCCGAGCTGATCACCGACGAGAACGGCCGTCCCCTGCGTCTGGTGGGCGCGCTGCAGAACATCACCAGCCGCAAGCGCGCCGAGGTGGAGATGGCTCAGGCCCGGGACGCCGCCGAGGCGGCCAACCGCGCCAAGAGCGAATTCCTCGCCAATATGAGCCACGAGATCCGCACCCCCATGAACGGGGTGATCGGGATGAACGCCCTTCTGCTGCGCACCGACCTGTCGCCCGACCAGCGCAAGTACGCCGAGGCGGTCCAAAGCTCAGCCGAAAGCCTCCTGTCGATCATCAATGACATCCTCGACGTCTCCAAGCTGGAGGCCGGAAAGGTCGATCTTGAGTCCATCGGTTTCAGCCTGACGGGCCTCGTGGAGGATGTGGCTGAGTTGATGGCGCCGCGGGCGGCCGAAAAGAACCTGGAAGTGGCCTGCTACCTCGATGACGGGGCCCAGGGCGGCTTCACGGGCGATCCCACACGGCTGCGCCAGATTCTGCTCAATCTGGTCTCCAACGCCGTCAAGTTCACCGAGCGGGGCTTCGTGGCCATCGAGGTCAAGTCTCAGCCCGCCGGCAAGGGCCGCAGGACCCTGCGGATCGAGGTGGCCGACACCGGGCCTGGCCTCAGCGCCGAGGCCAAGCTTGGCCTGTTCCAGAAGTTCCATCAGGCGGACGGGTCGATCACCCGCAGGTTCGGCGGCACGGGTCTTGGGCTCTCGATCTGCCGCCAGCTCGCTGAGCTGATGGGCGGCCAGATCGGCGTCAATGATCGGCCCGGCGGGGGCTGCATTTTCTGGCTGGAGCTTGAGCTGCCGGTCGCCGAGCTCGCCCAGGCGCGTCCGGCCCCCAAGAACCCCAATGGTCTGCGCGGCGCCCGTATCCTGGTGGTCGACGACATCCCCCTCAACCGCGACATCTTCCGACGGCAGCTGGAGGCCGAGGGCGCGATGGTGGTCGAGTCCGCCGACGGTCCCACGGCGCTGGACCAGCTGGCCTGCGCCCATGACGCCGAGCGGCCCTTCGACATCGTGCTCCTCGACCACATGATGCCGGGCATGGCCGGAGATGAGGTGGCGCGGCGGATCCGCGCTCTAGGAGCCCATCAGCAGCCGCGTATTGTGATCGCCTCATCCATGGGCGCCCCCTGTGGTCATGAGCTTCAGGCCTGGCCGGCCCTCGACGGCTTTCTCACCAAGCCCGTGCGCCAACACGTCCTGACAGAGACCCTGAGCCAGCTTGGCAGCCGCTGCCCATGGTCTGGGCTGGATCAGCAGGCCTTTGAGGTCGGTTCCGCCGGCTCCCAGGAGACGACCGCGCCGGTGGAGCCCCAGAGCGTGCGTATCCTTCTGGCCGAGGACAATGAGATCAACACCCTGCTGACCTGCACCCTGCTGGAGGGCATGGGGTGTGAGGTGGTCTGCGTCGTCAACGGCGCCCTGGCGGTGCAGGCCATGACAGACGGGCTGTTCGATCTGGTCCTCATGGACATGCAGATGCCGGTCATGGACGGCCTGGAGGCCACGCGCCGGATCCGCGCCCTCGGCGGCGCCGCCTCGCAGGTTCCCATTGTCGCCATGACCGCCAACGCCATGCAGTCGGACCAGGACGCCTGCTACGCCGCGGGCATGACAGACTTCGTCTCCAAGCCGATCCATCCTGAGACCTTCCTGTCGACCGTAGCGCGCAACCTGGACGCCGCCCTGGAGGGCGCGCTTAAACTGGTGGGTTCCGCGGCCTAGACCCGGCGGCTAAGAGACGCCATGCGTTCCTGCGGAGCGAGTCCATGCTGAAGGTTGTCGCTCTGTCGCTGGGGGCCCTTCTGATCCTGTGGATCGGGGCGGGCCTGGTGATTGAGGCCCTGTTCGCCCCCAGGGATGTCCGTGGCCAGATGGTCGAGCTGGGCGACCGCCGCCTGAGACTGGTCTGCGCTGGACCATCCGATGGTCCTCTGGTCTGGCTGGAGGCCGGCGCCTTCGGGTTCTCCGCTGATTTCGCCGACCTGCAGGACGGTCTGGCGGCCGAGGGGGTGCGCAGCTGCGCCTACGACCGGGCAGGCCTCGGCTATTCCGATCCAGGCCCAAGCCCTCGCGATAGCGCGGCCATTGTCACCGACCTCGAGCGGTTGATGACCGCCGCCGGGGTGAACGCACCCGTGGTCTTGTTGGGACATTCCATGGGCGGCCAGCATGTCCGCCTGTTCGCCACCCGTCATCCTGAGCGGGTCGCAGGCATTGTCTTGGTGGACGCCGCCACGCCCGAAGCGGTGCAGATCCCCCTTGTCCGCCGGTTCGTCACCACCTTTGGCAATCTCTCCCAGGGCACGGCGGTGGCCATCAGCCTGGGTCTGGCCAAGCCGCTGTTCTTCCTCGGCGACCGGATCGGCCTCACCGGTCCGGCCGTGCGCGAGAAACAGGCGGCCTTCGTCTCGGGGCGTCACGCCCGTAACGCGGCCAATGAAGCTTCGCACTGGCTGGGCAGCGCCGCCATGGCGCGCGCCGCAGGCGCCCTGGATCCAGCCTGGCCCGTCGCCGTCGTCACGGCCGGCGCCGCAGCCGATCGCAATGGCGAATGGGGCCGGGCGCGGCTGGCCCCCGTGGAGGCCTCCGACCACGGCAGCTATGCCGCCGTCACCGAGGCGGGCCACGCCACCATCCTGTCCCACGCCCACAACGCCGAGATCGTCGCGGCGGTGAAACGGGTGATCGCCAGCGCGGCGCTGGCGCGCGCGCCTGTCACGGCTGACTAGGCGGGCTTGAGCGCCGCGGCGTCGAACTCCGCCTTCCAGGCCGCCAGGGTCGGGGAGGTCGAGGTCTGATCCCAGGGATGGAAGCCCGGCCGGTACCAGGCGAAATAGGTCTTCCAGCCGCGCCGGAAGAGGCCAGGCTTCACCCAGACGAACTGCTTGACCGCCTTGCGCGCCGCGTCGGGCGAGTAGCCATCAGCCTCCAGCAGGCGGGCGGCGTAGCGGCTGATGTTGCGGGTGAACATCAGGGTGATCAGCGCCATGGCGATACAGCGGCGGCGATAGCGCAGGAAGGGCGACCAGTCCTTGGTCGCTTCCATGAAGACGTCATAGGCCACCGCCTTGTGCTCGGTCTCCTCAAGCGCATGCCAGCGCCAGAGCCGCTCGATGGCCGGATCGGTCTTCTGGAACAGCTCGTCCCGGTGGCGGATGTGCACCTCGGCCATCATGGCGGTGAAGTGCTCGAGGGCGATGGTGGAGATCAGCATGGCCATGGGTCCGCGCCCGCGGCTGAAGGCCACCCGTTCGCGCACCTGGGCCTCGATCTCGGCCACGGGATAGCGGTCCCGGTCGATCAGCTGGTTGAGGCTGTGATGCTCGCGCGAATGGATCGCCTCCTGGGCGATGAAGCCCCGGACATCCTCGGCCAGCTTGCCCGAGACCCGGTCGCGATAGTGCCGCACGGCGTCCATGAACAGGCGCTCCCCGTCGGGGAAGGTCAGCGACAAGGCGTTGAACACCGCCGTGGCCACTGGGTCGCCGTCCAGCCAATGGCCGGAATTGGTGAGGCTGGCGTCAAAATGGATGTCCCGGGGGCTTACCTCGACATCGGCGGGCGTGGTCTTGCGCGTCATGGCATGATCCTGTGGAACGGGGGCGTCTGATCCCCGGGGCTTGTCCTGTCTCCAATCTAGAGTTACCGACAAAAATGTCAATAGAACCTGCCCGCCGTGTTCGCCGGTCGCCTGAGGCGGCCCGCGAGAACATCCTGCAGTCGGCCGAGCGCCTGCTGCTGGAGCGGGGGCCGCAGGGCTTGAAGCTGGTGGAGGTGGCCCAGGGCGCTGGCGTCTCCCACGCCACGGTGCTGCACCATTTCGGCTCGATTGACGGCGTTCAGACCGCTCTGGCCGAGGCGATGATCCGCCAGTTGGTCGCCCGCGTCCTGGCGGCCGAGCGGCCCGATGATCCCGAGGCGCAACTGGAGGGGGTGGGGCAGGTGCTGTTCGACGCGTTTGAGTCCGCCGGCGGCGCCCGCCTGGCCGCCTGGCTGGAACTGACCGGCGAAACCCGCCGTCTGACCCTGGTGCGCGAAGCCGTCGCCGAGGTGATCTCCGGTCCTATGGCCCAAAAGGGCGTCGACCCGGAGCGGGCCACCAATCTGATCCTGGTGGCCGTATCGCTGGCCATGGGGGTCGGCCTGATCGGCCGCTCGCTCGCCGAGCTGGTGGGCCGTCCGCCCGAAACCACCCGCGAGGCGGCGCTCGCCTTTCTCAAGTCCGGCCTGGCTGCGGCGATCAGGGTCTGAGAAATCCACCTGGCCCCATGGCGCGCGAGGACGGCTAAACCGTCTATAGGTGTCGTAACTGATCGTCAGGAACCGCGCCGGTGAGATCTGAACAACGGCTGGAGATCGCTCAGACCGAGCGGGGGAAGTTCGGCGATCCGCGTGCGGCCGCTGCGGTCGAGGCCGCCATGGAAGCCCATGATCGCCGATTGCGCCGCTACTTCGCCCAATTGCTGGGTGTCGATGGCGCCGATGATGCGGTCCAGGAGCTATATGCGCGGCTGTTGCATGTGGCTCGCAACGGCGGACCAGACGCCTTCAGCCTGGGCTATCTCAAGCGCGCAGCTGAGTCCGTTGTCTTTGACATCCTGCGGCGCAGGCGCACCCGGCGAACCCGCGACAGTGTGGAGTTGGATCCCGAGACGCCGGCGGATGCGCCAACGCCCTTTGACCATGCCCGAGAGCGTCAGAGGCTGAACCATCTCAAAGACGCCATACTGAACCTGCCGCCGCTACAGCGGCGCGTCCTGACAATGCACCGGTTTGAAGACATGAGCCTGGCCGACATTTCACGTGAGATGGGTGTGCCGCTGAGGACGGTGCAGCGCCAGATGATGAATGCTTTGGCCAATTGCCGTCTTCACCTCGATCAGCGTGGGTGGTCTGATCAATGAGGGGGCATCATCGACGTGTTCATGAGGCCGCCCGCTGGTTCGTCCGCTTCCAAAGTCGGGGCGACGCAGACCGCCGGCCCTTCTTTATCTGGCTGCGGCGGACGCCGCAGGCGCTGGACGAATATCGCGCCATTGAGGCGCTATGGGCTGATCTGGATGGCCTGAGGGGTGACCCCGACCTCAACGCCGAGATGCGCCGATCATGGCCTCGCACCTCGGCTTGGCCCGTGGGGTTGATCGCCGGGGCGATGGCGGCGGCCGTGGTCGTGGCTGTCGCCGTCGCTGCAAGCCTTCCTCGCTCGCTCCACTATGTGACCGAGGAGGCAGAGCGCTCCATTACGCTGGCTGATGGGTCGCAATTGGCTTTGGAGCCGGGTTCGGAAGTCAAGGTGCGCATGACACGACACCGCCGCGATGTGCGGCTTGTGGAGGGCCAGGCTTCCTTTGAGGTGACGGGCGATCAGGCACGACCCTTCTATGTTCTGACGGACGCCGCCCGTCTCAAGGTCGTGGGCACCATCTTCGATGTCCGTTTGGATGACGACCGACTGGAGCTCACGGTGCGGGAGGGACGCGTGCGTGTCGAAAACGACGCCCCTGAGGATGTCGTCGCCGGCGAGCGGGTGCTGGTGGATCGCCAGGGGATCCGGAGACTGTCAGCCGCCGATCTTCAGGCGCTTCCAGCCGACCAGGGATCGCGCCTCCACTTCTCAGCCACGCCACTCGGCGAAGCGGTGGCCAGCATCAATCGCCAGAGTTCCGAGACCCTCGCCCTGGCCGATCCGTCCCTGTCGGGCCTGCCGATTAGCGGCGTATTCGCCGATGATGACGCCGCAACCTTCGCCCGGGCCCTGCAGTCGATCGGTCTCGTTCGGGTCGAACGCCGAGGGCGTGTCTGGGTGCTGCACGCCCCGACCGAGGCCGACCCGTCCGTGAACTTTTAGCGACGTCTGGCGTGCCGTCACCAAGCTGACGTTCTTAAGGGAAGGGCGTCGTGAGGTGAGCTAGCCGACAGCGAGCCGCCCCGAGCAGATCGAGGTGGGGGCGATGGCCAGTCGGCAGAACAGGCCATTCAGGCAAGCGTTCGGCTGGCGCGCTGTTGTAGCGGCTTCCATGCTGGTGGCCCTCTGCCTGGCCGCTTCGCCCGCTGTCGCCCAAACCAGAGATTATGACGTGCCCGCCCAACGCCTTGATCAGGCGCTCAGGCGCGTGGCGCAGATCTCAGGCGTCCAGATCCTATTTACGCCGCAGGCCGTGGCGGGCCTCAGGTCGAGCGCTGTCCGAGGGCAGATGTCGCCTCGGCAGGCCCTCGAGCGCGCCATCCGGGACCATAGGCTCCAGGTAACTGAGGTCGGGCCCAACGCGTATGCCTTGAGGGGTGTTCCGCAGCCTGGCCTGCGCCGCCAGACCACCCAAGCCACCCGCCCAGAGCCGCCGGCTCTGACGCCGACGCCCTTGGCGGAACTGGTCGTCACAGGGGCGCATGCGGGTGAGGTCACCCGCAAGGCCGAAACCGCCTATGCCGTGACAGTGATCAGCGAAGGTCGGCTTAGCTCCATGGACGCCAGTTCCCTCGCCGGGGTGGTGGCGTTGACCCCAGGCTACTGGGTTGAGTCATCCGGTGGCGAGGCCAGCAACAATATCCGCGCCAGGGGCGTGCCTTTGGACGGCTACTCGTCCGTGGCCGTTCTGGAAGACGGACTGCCTGTGCAGCACGACGCAGGCGTCGGCTTCTTAAATCCCGACCAGCTCTTTCGACCGAGCATGGGGCTGGCGCGCATCGAGGTGCTCCGCGGCGGTCCGGCGGCGGTCTTGGCGTCCCAGGCGCCTGGTGGGTTGATCAATGCGATCAATCGGGCACCCCCAGACTCGCCAGAGGCGCAGATTAGGGTTCAGACGGCCAACTATGGCGGCATCCGGTTCGAGGGCTTCGCCGGCGCCCCGTGGGGTGAGGCGCGGGTGAGCCTTGACGGATTCTGGCGGGAGGATGAAGGCGTCCGTGGCACCAATTTCGCCGCCAATCGCGGCGGCGCCGCGCGGTTGGCCTTTAGCCGCCAGTGGGGGCGCGCGGATGTAGAGATTGCGCTCAAGCGTATTGATGACCGCGTCGCCTTTTTCCTCCCGGTCCCCATGCGCCAGGGGCCCGGAGGGGGAATTGAGTCGATTGAGGGCTTTGATGCTCGGCGCGGCACGCTGCTTGGTCCTGATCTCATCAGGTTTGATCCGAACGCCCGGCAAGACCCTCAGGCTCCGCCTTTCACCATCGCCGATGGGACACGGGTTCAGCTGACGCAAGCAACCCTCAAGGCGAGTTGGGACCCGGGGCTGGATGGTCTAGCCGAATTCCGTCTGAGCGCGCGCACCGCCGACACCGCCCGCCACGGGCTCTTTCCGAGTGGGTTGCAGCCGGCGGCGACGCGCGCATCTGCGGCTCTGGACCAGGCCAAGGTCCAGTTCCCAACGGCTGATCGGGTCAGTTATCGCCTCGCCTCGAGCCCGTCCCATGCGCCTGTGACCCCAGGCGCGGCCGTCATCCAGGGGCTCGCCTCCACCGTTTCGGCGCCGCTTGATGAAATTCTCTCGTCTTTCAACCTCTCTGGACAGGGCGCGGCGCTGGGGGCCGACTTTCGATGGAACGTGGGAGTCTATGGCGCGTACGGCGACTATGGCTTCCGGCGGCTCTCGTCGGCGGTTCTCCTGGAAGCCCAGGAGAATGCCCGCCGTCTTGACCTCGTGGTTCTTGACGCCAGCGGCGCGGTTCTCGGATCGCTCACCGAGGGCGGCGTGGTTCGCTATGGCGTTCAGTATGACAATGCCGAGGCGAGCCAGGCGACCTTCGCCGCCTTTGGCGCCTGGGACGTTATTCTTGGCTCGGCCTGGACGCTCGACTTCGGCGCCCGCTGGGAGGGGCAACACCAGTGGGGATCGGTCGAATTGGCCGCGCCAGCAAATCTTGGCGGACCCACGGTGGCCGATGACGCCATACTGCGAGGAACCGGTGAACGGCGTGGGTTTGACGCGCGTCACGCGACGCTCAACGCAACGCTTGGCCTTCGTCGAAGGCTGACGGACGACACGCACCTGTTCGCCAGAGTTTCGCGCTCTGAGCGCCTGCCGAGTGTGTCCCAGTTCTACGGAGACCCCAGCGGACTTAGCGTTCGCAAGGCCCCGACCGTTGGAATGGACATAGGCCTCTCGCTTGAGCGGCCCAGACTGGCGCTTTACGCCGTGGTGTTTCGCACGGCGTTCAACGGCTTTCCATTCAACGAAACCCTCGTCAATCCAGTGACCGGCTTTGTGGAAGCCACCACATCTTTCGCCACATCAATGACGACGGGTTTGGAGTTGGAGGCGAGATTTGAGCCCACGCCCTGGCTGGCGCTCGATGGGAGCCTGACGCTTCAGAACCCGGTCTTCGACCAGTTTGAGGCGCGGGTGGTCCGAGACGGGCTGCCAGAAGTGCAGGATTTTTCAGGTCGACAGCTCATTCGTGTTCCCAAGCTCATGCTGCGCCTGGCCTCGACCGTGACGCTCCCCCATCGCGGCGAAGCCGGCCTTGTCGTCGAGCACTTTGGGGAACGGTTTTCCGATGCGGCCAACACCGCCCGACTGCCGCCCTATACCGTGCTGTCTGGGCACTACAGCCTCGCCCTGTCTGAGCGGGTGCGACTGACGTTCACAGGCGCCAATCTCACCGACACCTTGGGGCTCACCGAAGGCAATCCTCGGGCGGGGCAGCTGGTGAGCGCCGACGCCCAACAGGGCCTCTTTACCGCCCGCCCCATCTTCGGCCGCACGATACGCGCCGCTATCGCCGTCAGCTTCTGACCTCCCGATCCTCAGACGAGAGCCCCAAACGCCATGAGAAACTCCACCCTGCTGGGCTGGCGCCTTGCACTGTTGGCCCTGGCCGTGACTGTCGCTCCCGCCTGGGCCAGCGATGATCGGCCAAGGCCAGCGCCCATTGTCCTGGAAGGCGAGCTGACCGGAGAGCTTCACGAGACCTATCTGGAGCTCCCCTTCGAGGTGCCGCCGGGGATCGAGCGGGTGAGCGTCTCTCTCGACTATGACCAGGACAATAGGACCGTCATCGACATGGGTCTTCGGGACCCGAACGGCTTGCGCGGTTGGAGCGGCGGGGCCAGACGGAGTTTCACGCTCTCGGCGTCTGAGGCGACGCCGTCCTACACCCCTGGCCCGATCATCCCTGGAACCTGGCGGCTGATCTTGGGCGCGCCCAATGTTCGGGCGTCGTCACGCTCAGCCTACCGCGCGGAGATCACCCTGACGCCGGAGGGAGAGCAAGTTCCCGAAAGCGCCTTCTTCGATGGCCCCATTCGCGCCGGCCCAGCCTGGTACAGGGGGGACTTTCACACTCATACCGGCCACTCCGACGGCTCATGCGAAAGTCTGGCCGGGCGCCGGGTTCCATGTCCGGCCTTTCGGACTTTGGAGGCGGCGCGACGGGCCGGCCTCGATTTTGTGGCGGTCACAGAGCACAATACGGTGTCGCACCATGGGCCGTTGCGCGAGCTACAGCCCTACTACGACACCATCCTGATTATCCCCGGCCGCGAAATCACGACGTTCAAGGGGCACTTGAACGTGTTTGGGCCCCTAGGCGAGCTGGACTTCCAGCTTGGAAGCCCGCGCCTTCCAAGCCTCGAGCAGATGCTCAAAGAGGTCGAGGGCAGGGGGGGCTTTTCCTCCATCAACCATCCGGGAATGCCCTCAGGCGAGGCCTGCATGGGGTGCGGCTGGATCGTTGGAGACATCGATTTCAGCCAAGTCGCCGCGGTCGAGGTCGTCAACGGGGGGAGCATGCTCCTCACGCGGTCGCCGGAGGGGCCCCTCAGCCACATCCCGTTCTGGGAAGGCCTCCTCGATCAGGGGCATCGCCTCGCCGCAATCGCCGGGAGCGATAACCACGACCCCGACAATTTGGGCCGCCAATCACCGGTGGGTCGACCAACAACCGTCGTCTATGCGGCCAATCTCTCCCAACGCGCCCTGTTTGACGCGGTTCGGGCTGGCCGGGTCTTCGTTGATCTGGAAGCCATCCCGGGTCGCCATCTGGATCTCACGGCCAAAAGTATGGACGCCGAGGTGAGAATGGGCGGGGTGCTACGGCTGGCTCAGGGGGAGACCGCAAGCCTGACCGTCGAAACTCACGGCGTAGAGAATGCGGAAATCGAATGGGTCGCTGGCGCGAATGCGCCGGCCTTGCGTCTTTCTTCTCAGGAGCTGGCGCAACTAGACGGTTCGCGTCGACAAACCGTCACCCTGACAGGTGTCGGCCGGCCCTACTGGGTTCGAGCAAATATTAGAAACCAAGAGGGCGAACTCGTTCTGATCGGTAGCCCAGTATACATCGAAGAAAAGTAGGTCGATTTCATAATACTGTAGAAATGCTAGTTTATCCCTGGCGCGCCAGCTTTATGCAAAAGTTGGAATAAATCCACGGGGGATAAACATGAATGCGATGCGTATTCTAGCCGCTAGCGCTTCTATTTCGACTTTACTACTTTCAGCGCCGTCTGTTCTTGCGCAGGAGCAGGATCAAGACGTGGCGACTGTCGGCGAAGTCGTCGTCACCGCCCGCGCAGGCGCCAACGAGCGCCGTCGGGTTGAGGCCAGCTACGCCGTGTCGGCGATAACCGAGACGCAGCTGCGTCTGCAGGCGCCGATCTCCACCGCCGAGGCCTTCAAGGCGATCCCAGGCTTCTGGGTCGAGGCGTCGGGGGGCGAGGCCTCCAACAACGTCCGCAGCCGCGGGATCCCGACCGATGGCTATTCATCGGTGACGATCCAGGAAGATGGGCTGACGATCCAGCATGATGGCGGCCTTGGCTGGCTCAATGCCGACCAGTCCTTCCGCCTGGACGAGACCATCGGTCGCGTGGAAGCCGTTCGCGGCGGTCCCTCGTCGATCTTCGCCTCAAACGCCCCGGGCGGCGTGGTCAACTTCATCACCAAGCAGGCCGGTCCGACGCCTGAGGGCGTAATCAAGCTCCAGGCCGGTGACTACGGCATGTACCGCGCCGACTTTTTCTACGGT
>NZ_JAUYAW010000028.1 GCF_030693405.1 Phenylobacterium sp. | reverse complement strand
CGCCAGTATCGAAAGCGCCGTGCGCCAAGACGCCCCCCAGCACAATCTACGACTGAAGGACGCCGCGGTCACCGCCACCGTCCAGCTCTTCCCCAAGGAGGGCGGCGGATTTCGCCTCGGCGTGGCGCTGGCCGCCGAGATCGAGGGCCTTGAGGAGGCGGCTGCGCGCGAACTGGTGGAGACAGCCCACCAGGTTTGCCCCTATTCCAATGCGGTGCGCGGCAATATCGACGTGCAGTTGACCACGACGGCGCGGTGACCAGAAACCAGACCCGATCCGAACAGAGTGCGACCGGCGAAGGGGTTGATCCCCTTCGCCTCGACCTGCAGCTCTGCTTCGCCCTCTATGGCGCCAGCAATCGGGTGACCCGGCTTTACCGCCCCCTGCTGGAGCCGCTTGGCCTCACCTATCCGCAGTATCTGGTCATGCTGGCCCTGTGGGAGAAGGCGCCCCGCAGCGTCGGCGACCTGGGTCAGGCCCTCGATCTGGATTCCGGCACCCTGACCCCTCTGCTCAAACGCCTGGAGACCCAGGGCCTGGTGAACCGCGCCCGCGACCCGCGCGACGAGCGCCGGGTGGTCATCTCCCTCACCGACAAGGGCGCCGACCTGCGGGGGCCGGCCGCCGCGGTGCCAGGCCAGCTGGTCTGCCGCCTGGGGGGCGAGCTGGGGGACCTTGCGGCCCTCCGCACCGCGCTCCAGGCCCTCAACAGGCGCCTGGACGACGCCGAAGACGCAGCGCCCTAGGGACGCGCTCGCCTGCCCGGTCCCATGGCGCCGTGCGCCTTTCTGTCCCCAGTCCGGGTGGCCTTTATCTCACAGACAGAATTTGCCACTAGGATGCCACATCGCCCGGGCAGGTCAGCGCCGTAGCGATGGAGACCCCGACATGGAAGCGATGCTCGAACCAGTGGCGGAGTTCATCCGCAACAACAGCGCCTGGGCTGGCCTGGTCCTGGGGCTGTTCATCATGCTGGAGTCCCTGGTCATCGTTGGAGCCCTGGTGCCGGCCACGCCGCTGCTGGTGCTGACCGGCGGGCTGCTGGCCACCGGCGTGCTGGACCCCGTGTCGGTGCTGATCGGCTGCATCGTCGGCGCCATCGTCGGCGACGCCATCTCCTTTTTCATCGGCCGCAAGCTCGGCATGCAAGTGCTGCGGCACCGCTGGCTGCGGCGCTATAGGCGGCAGTTCGCCCTGACGCGGCTCTATTGCCGGCGTTATGGGGTCATTTCGATCTATGCCGGCCGTTTTATCGGCCCCATGCGCGCCTTCGTGCCCGCCGTAGTGGGGATGCTGCGCATGCCGGTGCGCGACTTTCAGATCGCCAATGTCATTTCGGCGGTGGTCTGGGTGTTCGCGGCGCTGGCGCCTGGCTACCTGACCGCCAAGGGGCTGGAACAACTGGACATCTTCGACCAGTTCGACCCCCTGACGCTCGGCCTCATCGCCCTGGTGGTGGCCGGCGGGGTGGGAACGATCGGCTGGCGGCTCCTGCGCAAGCGGGCCAAGCGCCGGGCGCCGATCCTGGATGTGCCTGGCCTCTGAGGGATCGAGCCCCGCGGACCTGGCCAAGGCCACGCCCGCGGGATCTGGCTCTAGCGGTCCATCAGTTCGTCGAGCAGACCGGTCAGGCCATAGACCTTCTCCAGGGCCTCGGTCGCCGCGGAGGTTGCGGCGACCACCGTACGATTGACGCTCCCGTCATAGCCATAGTCGCCACCCAGCGAGTGGATGTTGCCGTCAAAGGCCGCGCCCAGCACCTCGCCCTTGGCGTTGACCACCGGCGAGCCGGAATTTCCGCCGATGATGTCGTTGGTGGTGACGAAGTTGTAAACCGTGTCCGGGTTCAGCTTGTCCTTCGCGGCGATCCAGCGGGGCGCCAGGGCGTAGGGATCGGCGCCCGTGGCCCGCTGATAGAGGCCGGCGAAGGTCGTCGTGGCGGGAATGGTCTGGCCCCGATGCGTCCAGCCCTGAACCTGGCCATAGGACAGACGCAGAGTGAAGGTGGCGTCCGGATAGACCGCGTCTCCATAGGCGGCGAACCGGGCCGCAGCGACCCGCTCAGCGGCCCTGGCGGTGGGCGCCTCGACCTCGGTCTCCCAGGCTTCGCGAACCTCCCGGGCCAGGGGATCCATCCGCAGGGCGAGCTGAATCATCGGGTCCTGGGACGCCTGGACCGCCGACAGGCCGCCCTCCCACAGGGCCTTGCGGACCGCCGGGTCATCAAGGCGCGAAGCCGCCAGGGCCTGCGCCAGCCCTTCGGGGCTCTGCTTGCCGAGCAGCTGCTGCACCGCCGGATGGTCGGTGGTCAGGTATTCCCGGGTCTTGGACAACCAGAAGCGGAGATAGAGCGCCTCCAGGTCTTTATCCACCGGCCGGGCGTCCAGCAGGCGCTTCTCCAGCAGGGAGAGGCGGGCCTCGGAGTATTCCGGCAGACGCTCGGTGCTGGGCTTGGCCCGTTCCTGGGCGGCCCGGACCAGGGTTCGGGCATAGCCGAACAGGTTCGACCCGCCGCCGGCGGCCGCCTCCATCTGGCGGTAGGGGAGGTATTGCTCGGCATAGGCGGTCTGGGCGGCTTCGATCTCGCCCCAGGGATCGCCGATCTCGCGGGCCAGGGCCGGATCGGCGGCGATCTTACCCTTCAGCTCGGCTTCCGCCGCCCGCTTGGCGTCCATGAAGGATGCATCGTTCAGGGCGAACTGACGGCCGAAGAAGACCTTGAAGCTGTTCTCGACGCCAAACAGCGGATCGGTGGCGATCCGCTTGTTCTCGGCGCTGACCTCGGAAAACGCGATCAGACGGCCGCGCAGCTCGGAGCGCTGCAGCTGGCTGACCGGGATGGACAGGTCCCGCTGGGTCTCCAGCTGGGCCAAGGTCAGAAGGCGGCCGGTGGAGCCGGGATTGCCCGACACGAAGGTGGCTTCCCCGACCTCAGGCGCCCGGGCGACCCAGGTCAGATGCTGCGGGGTCTCGACCACCTTGTCGTCCTCATAGAGGCGCAGGAAGGCCATATCGAGGTTGAAGCGGGGGAAGTTGAAATTGTCCGGGTCGCCGCCGAAGAAGGCCGTGGCGATTTCGGGTGCAAACACCAGGCGCACATCGGCGTAGCGGCGGTACTTGTAGAGCTTGTACTGGCCGCCCCGATAGAGGCTCACCACCTGGCAGCGATAGCGCTCGTCGCCGAGGCAGCCCTCCTCCTCCAGCCGGGCCACGGCGGCGTCGCGGGCCCGGTTGAAGGCCTGACCGGTCAGGCCGGCGCCGGCGGCGCGGATGGTGTCGGTGACATCGGTGATCTCGGTGAGGATCTCGGCCTGCTGGCCGGGGCACTGGCGTTCCTGTTCCCGGGCGGTCGTCAGAAACCCGTCCTGCACATAGTCGGTCTCCGCGCTCGACAGGTCCTGGACGCAGTCGACCACGCAGTGATGGTTGGTGAGCACGAGACCCTGGCCTGAGACCACCGAGGCCGAGCAGCCATTGGTCAGTCGCACCGAGGCGGCGCGCACCTTGTCCAGCCAGGGCTGATCGATCTTCACCCCATAGGCGTCCTCGACCTTGGCGGCGGGAAAGTTGTCAAAAGTCCACATGCCTTCATCGGCCCGGGCCGTCCCGGCCGAGAGACCAAACAGAAAAACGCCCGTGGCGGAGGCGGCGAGCAGGGCTGATTTCATCGATCAACACTCATGAGAAATGGGACCTGGGCCCTAAAGGGCCCAACTGTCACAGGGCGTAACAGCCGACACGACGGCTGGCTACGGCGAGGCCCTCGCCTTACCTCGAATTAACTTGGGTTGCAGCCCCGCTCCGGCCACTCCTGATGGCAGGAGGACCGGGGATGTCACTGGCTTTGGCCACACTGATCTATGAATGGCGGCGCTATCTGGCGGCGGTGATCGCCCTGGCCTTTTCAGGCCTGCTGATCCTCGCCCAGGTGGGGATGTTCACCGGCATCGTCCAGGCGGCCACGGCCACCATCGACCGCTCGCGGGCCGAGCTTATGGTCCTGCCGGCCAAGTCCGAGAGTCTGATCAATTCCGGCTCCAACGGCCTGCCCCGTCGCCTGGCGCCGGAAATGTACCTGCATCCCGAAGTGGTTCAGGTCGCCAGCCTGGATGGGTCCGGCGGCCGCTGGATGAACACGCCTGAGGCCGGCGAAAAGCAGGTCACCCAGTGGATTCAGCTCGACGTCGTCGATCCCATTCCCGGCGCCGTCACCCTGCCGGTGGACTATCCGGAGGAGGTGCGCATCGCCCTGCTGGAGCCCTTCGCCGCGGTGATCGACCGCAGCAGCCAGGCGCGCATGGGCGTGACCCTCAACGACAAGGCGACCATCAACGGCAAGACCGTCACGGTTCGCGCCTTTCTCGACGGCTATCCCTCGATCAACCAGCCTTCCGTGGTGGTGTCGCGCGACACCCTTCGCCTACTGGGCATGGCCGACGACGGCGAGAAGGTCGGCCCCCTGATGGTCCAGATCAAGGACCCGGCCCGGGCGGTCCAGGTGCGCGACGACCTGAACGCCGTGGCCGAAGGCCGCTACCGGGCCTGGACCCGCCAGGAGCTTGCCCAGGCCAATGAAGGCGCCCTGATGAAGGAGCAGATCATCGGCATCATGCTCGGCTTCTCGGTTTTCCTGGGCTTCCTGATCGGGGTCGGCATCACCTCCCAGACCCTGCGCGGGGCGATCATGGCCAATATCAAGGAGTTCGCCAGCCTGCGGGCCCTGGGCGTCTCCATGGGCGCCCTTCGCCTGATCGTCCTGGAGCTCTCCTTCTGGGTCGGCATCGTAGGCCTGGCGGCCACGGCGGTCTTCACCTTCCTCGTTTCCCTGCTGGCCAGGAGCGCGGGCCTGCCCATGGGCTTCCCCGCAGGCTGGGTCATCGGGGTGGCCATCCTGCTTCTCCTCATCTCGCTGGCCTCGGGGCTGATGTCCCTGGGCGTCCTGAAGAAGAGCCAACCGGCGGACCTGCTGCGATGACCTCTGCCCCGCACCGCGACGACGCCATCCGGGCCACCGGCCTGTCCAAGCGCTTCAAGACCGGCCGAACCTATATCGAGGTGCTGAAGTCGGTGGACTTCGACGCTCGCCACGGGGACCTGACCATGGTCATGGGGCCTTCCGGCTCGGGCAAGTCGACCCTCGTCGCCTGTCTGTCGGGGCTACTACGCCCCGACGAGGGGGAGGTGCAGGCGCTGAACCAGGACCTCTGGGGCCTGCGCACCGGACGGATCGACCGCTTCCGCCTGGACCACTGCGGCTTCATCTTCCAGGGGTTCAATCTGTTCTCGGCCCTTACCGCCCTGGAGCAGGTCACCACCGTCCTCAAACATACCGGCCTAACCAAGCGCGAGGCGCGAGACCGGGCGGTCGTCTCCCTGGAGGAGGTCGGCCTCGGCCACCGGCTCAACCAGCGACCCGCCGAGCTGTCGGGCGGCGAAAAGCAGCGGGTGGCCATCGCCCGGGCGCTGGCCAAGGACCCGAAACTGCTGTTCGCCGACGAGCCCACCTCGGCGCTCGACGGCGAGAACGGCCAGATCGTCATCAAGCTCCTGCAGCGGGCCGCCAAGGACCATGGGGCCGCGGTGATCTGCGTGACCCACGACCCGCGGCTCGAAGCCTATGCCGACCGCATCATCCACATCGAGGACGGCGCCATCCTCGACGACCGGCGCGTCACCTCCGGCGCGCACGCCGCGCCCCACTCCCATCTGATCGAGGCCTGACCCATGCAAGCCCTCCTGCGCCGCCCCGTCTTCTGGATCATCATCGTCGTCCTCGTGGCGCTGGCCGGCGGCGGCCTGGTCCTCAAAAGTCAGGCTGACGACCGCAAGGCCGAAGCGGCCAAGGCCGCCGAAAAGGGCTCCCCGGTCAGCCCCTATGTGGCCATCGCCAACGGCAAGGCCGATGTGGAAGGCGGCCTGATCCAGGTGGCCGCCCGCAGCGCCGGCATCGTCCGGGAGGTCCTGGTCCAGGAGGGCGACAGCGTGACTGAGGGCCAGATCCTCGCCCGCCTGGAGGATGATGAGCCTCGCCTGTCGGCCGCCCGCGCCAGGGCGGAGGTCGAGCAGGCCCGCGCCCAGATCGCCCTGACAGAGGTGGAGATCTCCACCGCCAGCCGTGAGTTCGACCGGCTCGACAGTCTGTCGGCCTCCAACTTCGTGGCCGGTCAGCGCCTCGACCAGGCCCGCGACGGTATCCGTCAGGCCCAGGCCCGTCTGCGCGCCCAGCGGGCGGCGGTCGCCACGGCCGAGGCCCGGCTGGCCGAGGCCAACTACAATCTGGAGCTGACCATGATCCGCGCTCCGGCCGATGGGGTGATCGTCCGCCGCTACGCCAATCCAGGCTCCGGCGCCTCGACCCTGAACGTCTCCAACATGTTCGACCTGGAGCCGGCCGGCCAGCGGATTGTCCGGGCCGAGATCGCCGAGGGCGCCCTGCCCCATGTGAGTCTCGGCCAGATCGTCGAGATCGCCTCGGAGGCCGATCCGACCCAGACCTTCAAGGGTCAGGTCCTGCGCCGCGCCGCCGTCTTCGGCGCCCGCAAGCTGGTGTCCGATGATCCCACCCAGCGAGCCGACGAGCGGGTGGTCGAGGTGGTGGTGAGCGCCGACGGCGCCCCCTTCCTGGTCGGCCAGCGGGTGCTGGTGAAGTTCCTGCGCCCTGCCCAGACCGCCTCAGCCGGAGCCATCCCGGCGACGTGAGACCCCTAGCAACGCCTTGACGGAGAAGGGGTCGGCCGCGCACAACGCCGCCAATTCCTTCACCTGACTTCGGGAGACTTCCATGGCGGACATCCGCTTCGACGGCAAAGTGGCCATTGTGACGGGCGCGGGCGGCGGGCTTGGCCGTCAGCATGCTCTGGAGCTGGCCCGGCGCGGCGCCAAGGTCGTGGTCAACGACCTGGGCGGATCGGTGGACGGCTCGGGCGGCTCCTCGGCCGCGGCCGATGCGGTGGTCGATGAGATCAAGGCCGCCGGCGGCGAAGCCATCTCCAACGGCTCGTCGGTCACCGACGACGCGGGCGTGGCCCTGATGATCAAGCAGGCCATGGACCAGTGGGGCCGGATCGACATCCTGGTCGCCAATGCCGGCATCCTGCGCGACAAGTCCTTCGCCAAGATGGAGATCGCCGACTTCGAGCTGGTGCTCAACGTCCACCTGATGGGCACGGTCAAGCCGGCCAAGGCCGTCTGGGACATCATGCGCGAGCAGAACTACGGCCGGATCGTGGTGACCACCTCGTCCTCGGGCCTCTATGGCAACTTCGGCCAGTCGAACTATGGCGCGGCCAAGCTCGGCATCATCGGCTTCATGAACACCCTGCGTCTCGAAGGCGCCAAGAACAACATCCACGTCAACGCCATCGCGCCGGTCGCCGCCACGCGGATGACCGAGAACCTGATGCCGCCCGCCGTGCTGGAGCGTCTGAAGCCGGAATATGTCACGCCGGGCGTGGTCTATCTCTGCTCCGAAGAGGCGCCCACCGGCGCCATCCTCACCGCCGGCGCGGGCGCCTTCGCCCTGTCGCGCATCTATGAAACCGAGGGCGTCTACCTCGGCGAAGGCGGTCTCTCGGTCGAGGAAGTCCGGGACAACTGGTCCAAGATCGCCGACCCCGAAGGCCAGGCGGCCTACGCCGCCGGCGGCGAGCAGAGCCAGAAGTTCTTCCGCAAGCTGTCGGGCGGCTAAACCCCGTTCTGCACCTGATCTGACGACGGGCGGCTCCCCCTGGGGGCCGCCCGTTTTCTTTTGGCCCTCAACCCCAATTGGGCCTTGCCTTGACGCAGGTGATCGCGCGTAACCTATCGATCAAGGATAACGCCCGTCAGAGGCGTCACCATAGATCTGGGGAGACGCCCGAGTGGCCACAACCGACGCAGCCGCGCCTGCACAACCGTCACAGCTCAAGCTGTCGACCATCCTCGCCTTCGCCTGCACCAGCCTGCCGCTGTCGGCGCTGACCATCGCCATGTCGGTCTATCTGCCCCGGCATTTCGCCAGCGAGATCGGCATCAGCCTGCTGGCCGTGGGCTCGGCCTTCGCCCTGGTGCGGATGATCGACATTCCCCTCGATCCCCTGCTCGGCCTGGCCATGGACCGGACCCGGACGCGGTTCGGCCGTTACCGCCTCTGGACCGTGATCGGCGCGCCCGTGCTGATGCTGGCCATCTTCATGCTGTTCATCTCGCCCACAGGCGGGGTTGGCGGCCTGATCTTCTGGCTGCTGATCCTCTATATCGGCACCTCGATCCTGCACCTGTCCCACGCGGCCTGGGCGGCGACCTTGGCGCCCAGGTACAATGACCGGTCCCGGGTCTTCGCCATCATGACCGCCGTGGGCGTTCTCGGCGCCCTGCTGGTGCTGATGATGCCCTTCATCGTCGCGGCCCTGGACATGCCGGAGTCCGAGGGCGTGCCGGCCATGGGCTGGTTCGTCCTGATCCTGACCCCCCTGGCCGTCTGGCTGGTGGTGGCGCTCACGCCAGAGAAGATCTCGCCCGACGTGCCCGGCCAGCAGAAGTTCCAGCTGAAGGAATACTGGCGCCTGATCGCCCGGCCCTCCATGGGCCGGATCGTCCTGGCCGACCTTTGCCTGTCGCTCGGCCCCGGCTGGATGAGCGCGCTTTACCTGTTCTATTTCACCGACAGCCGGGGCTTCACCACCGGCCAGGCCAGCGGCCTGCTGGCGGTCTATATCGTCGCCGGTTTCGCCGGCGCGCCCCTGCTTGGCCGTCTGGCCATGCGGATCGGCAAGCACCGGGCGGTGATGGTCGCCACCACCGGCTATGCGGCCGCCCTGGTGGCCCTGCCCTTCCTGCCCAAGGCCGACCTCATGGTCGGCGCCTTCCAGATGTTCACCGCGGGCTTCCTGGCGGCGGGCTTCCAGGTGCTGACCCGGGCCATGACCGCCGATGTCGCCGACGAGGTGCGCCTGGAACAGGGCAAGGAGCGTTCCGGTCTGCTCTACGCCATCACCACCCTGACCTCGAAGATTTCCGGGGCCTTCGCGGTCTTCCTGACCTTCACCGTCCTCGACCGGGTGGGCTACAACGCCACCGATGGCGCGGCCAATTCCGCCGAGGCGGTGCGGGGCCTGGAGCAGGCCTTCCTGATCGGCCCGATCTTCTTCGTGGCGCTCGGGGGCCTCTGCTTCATCGGCTACAAGCTAGGCGAAGAACGCCACAGCGAGATCCGCCGCGAACTGGACGAGCGGGACGCCCTCTACGACACCGCTCCGGTGCTGGAGACCCTGGCCAGCGAGCCCTCGATCCCCACCCCGCTGGTCGAGCCCCGCAAGGGCTGAAAACGACCAAGGTTATATCTTCCCCGCCCGCTTGCGCCCCGCCGCAAGCGGGCGTTTTGTCGTCTCCATAATCGCGTGGTGAAGCTGCGCCAAAAACATAGATTTGGAGACGTTCCGTGAGTGCTTTACCCCAGGGCGCGGTTGCGCCCCGCGGGGGCGGCCTGCCCCTGACCACTGTCCTGGCCTTTTCCAGCACCGCAGTGCCCCTGGCCGTCCTGGGCCTGGCCCTGGGCGTCTTCCTGCCGCGGTATTTCGCGGGTCATATCGGCATCAGCTTGGTGGCCGTGGGCGCCGCCTTCACCATCGTGCGGCTGATCGACATCGCCTTCGACCCCATGATCGGGGCTCTGATGGACCGCACGCGCACCCCTATCGGCCGCTACCGGCCCTGGGTCATCGCCGGCGCGCCGGTGATGATGCTGGGCGCCTACAAGCTGTTCAATCCGCCGGCCGGCGCCGGCGAAGGCTATCTGATCCTCTGGCTGCTGGTGATCTATGCGGCCCTGTCCATCGTCAGCCTCGCCCATGCGGCCTGGGCCTCGTCCATCGCCACCAGCTATGACGAGCGCTCCAGGGTCTATGGCTGGATGCACGCGGTGGGCGTGGCCGGCGCGGTGGGCCTGCTTCTGTTGCCGGCCCTGACCGGCGGGCGGATCGAGCCGGGCTCGGGAAGCAGCATGCCGGCCGTGGGCTGGATCGTGATCATCGGCATTCCGCTGGCCACCGCCCTTTGCGCGCTGCTGGCCCCGGAGAAGGTGGCGCCGCGCAGTGCGGCTGAGACCTTCGACCTGCGGGAATACTGGCAGGCCCTGAAGCGGCCGGAAATGATCCGCCTGATCCTCGCCGACCTCGCCCTGGCGCTGGGCCCCGGCACCACGGCGGCGATCTATGTGTTCTTCTTCCACGACGCCAAGGCGTTCAACTACGCCCAGGTGTCGATCCTGCTGGTGCCCTTCATCGGCGCGGGCCTGCTGGGGGCGCCGGTCTGGGCCAAGCTCGCCCAGCGCTTCGGCAAGCACCAGACCCTGATGGGTGCGACCGTGGCCTATGCGGTGTTCCAGACCATCCTGATGGCCATCCCCAAGGGGCTCTTCCTGCCGACGGCCATCGGCATGTTCGCCGTCGGCTTCACCGCCAGCGCCTTTGTCGTGCTGGTCCGGGCCATGGTCGCCGATGTGGGCGACGCCATCCGTCTGGAACAGGGCAAGGAACAGACGGGCCTGCTCTACGCCATGGTCACCAGCACCCAGAAGGTGGGGGCGGCGATCTCGGTGGGGATCATCTTCCCGGTGCTCTCGCTGGTGGGCTACAACGCCGCCGACAACGTCACCAACACGCCCACAGCCATCTTCGGCCTGGAGATGTGCTACCTGTTCGCCCCGATCATCTTCGTCCTGATCGGCGGGGCCTGCTTCCTCGGCTACGGCATGAACGCCGAAAAGCATGCGGCCATCCGCGCCGCCCTGGACGCCCGGGACGCCCGCGATCAAGCCGCCACGGCCTGACGCGTCATCCGAGACTCAGCCGCGGGCCAGGCCAAGCCTGGTCCGCAGCATCTCCGCGGCCTGCCGGAAGGCCTTCGCCGGACCGCTGTCGGGCGCCGTAGCCACCAGCGGCCGGCCGTCGTCGCAGCCCTGCCGCAGGGCGACATCGATGGGGATCTGGGCCAGGACCGGGGTCTCCAGCCGCTCAGCCTCCGCAAGCCCACCCCCCTGGCCGAAGATCGGGATCGGGGTCCCGGTGGCCGGGTCGGCGAAATAGGCCATGTTCTCGATCAGGCCGAGGATCGGTGTGGCCGTCTTCTGGAACATGGACGCCGCGCGCCGCGCATCGATGAGCGCGATTTCCTGCGGCGTGGTGACGATGACCACGCCGTCCAGCCGCATCTTCTGGATCAGGGTCAGCTGGATGTCGCCGGTGCCCGGCGGCATGTCCACCACCAGCACGTCCAGCGGCGCCTCCTCCGAGCCCCAGGCCACCTCATGCATCATCTGGCGCACGGCCGAGGACGCCATCGGTCCGCGCCAGATCATCGGCGCCCCCTCATCGACCATGAAGCCGATGGACATGACCTTGATCCCCCAGGCCTCCAGGGGGATCAGCTTCTTTTCCGGGTGATATTCCGGATCGCCGTCCGCCCCGAGCATCCGCGGCGCAGACGGCCCATAGACGTCGGAGTCCAGCAGACCGACGCTGAGGCCGAGCGCCGCCAGGCTTACGGCCAGACTGACCGAGACGGTGGACTTGCCCACTCCGCCCTTGCCGCTGGCCACCGCGATCACCCGGCGCACATGGGGCGGACGCACGGCGCCCTCGGGCGGCGAGGGTGTCGCCTGCGGATCAGCGGCGAGCTTCACCCCCTTGCGTACCCGGGTCACACCTTCGGCTGGCGGCGGGGGCGGGCCGTCGCCGGGGATATTGGTCAGCACCACCTGGGCGCGCTCGACTCCCGGCGCGCTACTCAAGACAGCCTCGGCCCGGGCCCGGACCGGCTCATAAAGCTCGAGCATGCCGGCCGGCGCCTCCATCATGAAGCCAGCGCGGCCGTTGCGCACCGACAGCCCCTGGACCAGCCCCGCGCTCACCAACCCCTTCCCGGTGCTGGGGTCCAGCACCTCATCCAGGAGGGCGAGCAGGGCGTCGCGGTCAGGCAGGCGTGATGTGTTCATGTCGTCTTCGGCTTGCGTTGGCGGCTTGGCCGTCACATATCCGGCTGTAAGCGCCGGTTTACAAGTCCGCCCCCGCGGACCGAAATCGCGGCCGCGCCGAGATACGCCGATCCACGACGTCCCCGACGACGCGACCCAGAAAGACGACGCAAAAAAAGAATGCCCTGGAATGACAACGTAAACCCCGGACCCTGGGGAACCCCGCCACAGCAAGGCGGCGGTTCAGGCGGATCGGGTGGCCCTGGCGGCCCCAAGCGCCCGGGTCTCGGCGGCGGCGGTCCTCGCGGCCCCGGCGGTCCGGGCGGCCCCCGCGGCCCTCAGCCCGACCTCAACCAGCTGCTGGAGCGCCTGATCGCGCGCCTGCGGAAATTCTTCAGCGGGCCTGGGGGCGACCAGATCCGCCCCGGCGCCATCGCCGCCGTGGCGGCCGTGGCCTTCGCCCTGTGGGCCATGTCGGGCCTCTATCTGGTCCAGCCCAACGAGCAGGCCGTGGTGACCACCTTCGGCGCCTATTCCCGGTCGTCGGGTCCTGGCCTGAATTACGCCCTGCCCGCCCCAATCGAGCGGGTCGAGAAGGTGCCGGTCACCTCCCTGAACCGCATCGACATCGGCGGCACCTCTGAGGCCGCTAACCCCCAGGAAAGCCTGATGCTGACCGGCGATGAGAACATCATCGACCTGAAGTTCAGCGTCACTTGGCGCGTGGCCGACGCCTCGCGCTTCATCTTCACCATCCGCGACCCCGAGGAATCGGTGAAGGCGGTGGCCGAAAGCGCCATGCGCGAGGTTGTCGGCCGTTCGCAACTGGACTTCATCCTGACCCGCGGCCGTGGCCCGGTGCAGGCCCAGGCCGCCGAACTGATGCAGCAGACCCTGGATTCCTGGGGCGCCGGCGTCAGCGTGGTCGAGGTCCAGATCCGCAACGCCGACCCGCCGGCCGAGGTCATCGCGGCCTTCCGCGACGTGTTCAACGCCAGCCAGGACGCAGAATCCGCCCGCAACGAGTCCGAGGCCTACTTCAACCGGGTGGTCAACGAAGCCAAGGGTGACGCCGCGCGCATCACCCAGGCGGGCGAGGCCTATCGCGAACAGGCCGTCAGGGAGGCCACCGGTGAGGCCTCACGCTTCGACCAGATCTATGCCGAGTATCGTTCGGCTCCGGCGGTGACTCGCGAGCGCCTCTATATCGAGACCATGCAGCGCGTGCTGCAGAACTCGAACAAGGTGATCGTCGACTCCAACGGCGCCAGCGCCCCGATCATCCTGCCGCCGGACGTCTTCCGGCCGCGCACCGGCGCCCCTGCCGCCACCGCCACGCCGGCCGAAACCGGCTCGGCCGCGCCCGGCGCGAGGAGCAGCCAATGATGGACCGTCGCTACATCCCCTACGCCATCGCCGCGGTGGTGGCCCTGATCGTCCTGGCCAACACCTTCTTCGTGGTGGATCAGCGCGAACAGGCCATCGTCGTCCGGCTGGGCGACCCCGTCAGGGTGGTCAATGCCGGACCTGAGGCCACCGCGGGCCTGAAGGTCAAGGTGCCCTTCATGGAACAGGTGCTGCGCTTCGATAAGCGCAACATCGCGCTCGAGACCGAAGAGGAAGAGGTCATCGCCGCCGACCAGGAGCGCCTGGTGGTCGACGCCTTCATCCGCTACCGGATCAGCGAGCCCCTGCAGTATTACCGCACCCTGCGTGACGACCGGACGGCCAACGACCGCATCCAGCGGCTGGTGAATTCGTCTCTCCGTCAGGTCCTGGGCTCGGCCACCTCCAGCGACATCATCTCCGGCGCCCGCTCGGGCGTCATGGCCAACACCCTGGCCGATGTCCGCGCCAGGGCGGCGTCCTCGCGGCTGGGCATCGAGGTGATCGATGTCCGCATCCGCCGCGCCGACCTGCCGCAGGAAAACATGGCGGCCACCTATCGCCGGATGGAGACGGCCCGCCAGCAGCAGGCCGCCCAGATCCGCGCGGTCGGCGAACAGCAGAAGCGCGAACGGATCGCCGAGGCCGACAAGGAGGTGACCATTACGCTGGCCACCGCCCAGGAAACCGCCGACCAGACCCGAGGCGAAGGCGATGCGCAGCGCACGCGCATCTATGCCCAGAGCTTCGGCCGCGACGCGGGCTTCGCCTCCTTCTATCGCTCGATGCAGGCCTATGAGGCCTCCATCGGCCAGGGGGATGCGACCATGATCCTGTCGCCCGACAGCGCCTTCTTCCGCTACTTCGAGCGGGGTCCGGGCGGGGCGCGGTAAGCGCCCGTCCCTGCCGAACCGATCAGCCCTCGATCCTTAAGCCGGATCGGGGGCTTTTCATTTGCGGACCATCACCGCCAGCAGATCGCGGACCTCGTGAAGGTCCTGGGCGATGCGCACGCACAGGTCGCGCATCTCGTCATTGGGCTCCAGCATGTCAGGCACCATGATGGTCATCATGCCGGCCGCGGCCGCCGCGCGGACGCCGTTGTGGCTGTCTTCCAGGGCGATGCAGTCGCGGGGGTCCATGCCCAGCGCCGCGGCCGCCTTCAGATAGGGTTCGGGATGCGGCTTGCCGTTCGTTACGCTCTCGGCGGTGATGAAGGCGTCGAACCGCGAGAGCAGGCCCGCATGGCCCAGATGGGTCTCCACCGACCGCATGCGCGAGGACGTGGCCACCGCCCGGGGCGCGCCGACCGCGTCCAGATGATCGAGCATCTCGAGGACACCCGCCTTCAGGGCGACCCCGGCGCTATGCGCCTCAACGAACCGCGCCCGCACGTCGGCGACATAGTCGTCCAAGACAAAGCCCTCGCCGAAGTGGCGGATCAGAATGCCGTCGCTGGCGGCGTGGGTCAGACCGACCATGCTCTGGAATACCGGAAAGGGCATGTCCCGACCCATGGCCAGGGCGGCGCCCTGCATCGCGTGGAGCATCAGGCGCTCGGAGTCGATCAAGAGGCCGTCCATGTCGAAGACGACGGCGGAGACGGGGCGCGGCAGGGTCATGGGCAGGCTCTTAGCCCAGGCTGCCCCAGGCGTGAAATCAAGGCCTGCTTCAGTCGGTGACAAAATCCGTCGCCGCATAGCCCTGGAAGTAGAGCAGCGCCGTCAGGTCGGCGTGATCCACCTTGGCGTGGGCCTGGGCGGCGACCACCGGCTTGGCCCGGTAGGCGACGCCTAAGCCCGCAGCCTCGATCATGGCCAGATCATTGGCCCCGTCGCCGACGGCCAGGGTTGCGGTCAGCTCGGCGCCGATGGCGGCGGCCTCTTCGCGCAGGGCGGCCAGCTTGGCCTCTCGCCCAAGGATGGGCGAGCCCACCTCGCCGGCCAGGACCTCGCCCGCCTCGATCAGGGTGTTGGCCCGCTGGGCGTGGAAGCCCGCAGCCTGCGCCACCCGGCTGGTGAAGAAGGTGAAGCCGCCGGAGACCAGCACGCAGCGCGCCCCGCCCGCCGCCATGGTCCGCACCAGGGTCCGGGCGCCGGGATTGAGGACCACCCGCTCATCATAGGCCCGCTGCAGGTCCGAGAGCGGCAGCCCCTTCAGCATGGCCACCCGCTCGCGCAGGGCCGCCTCGAAATCCAGCTCGCCGCGCATGGCCCGCTCGGTGATCTCGGAGACCTTGGCCTTGACGCCGGCGAAGTCGGCCAGCTCGTCGATGCACTCGCAGCCGATGATGGTGGAATCCATGTCGGCGATCAGCAGCCGCTTGCGCCGGCCAGCCCATGGCTGGACGCAGGCGTCCACCGGAAGGTCCGACAGGGTCGCCGCGACGGCGGCGCGCACCGGCGCGAGCGCCTCGGCCTCCACCGACAGGTCCACCGCGCCAGGTCCTAAGGGCCGGGGTTCCTTGACGCGGGCGTGTGCGCCTGCGAGCGCTTGGGTGAGTTGGACGGCGGCCGCGGCGACGGCGGCCTCCTGCGGACTGACAAGGGTGAGCGCGATTTCCATGGAGCCCCGCATCTGGCTGATCGGCGGGCCGACGGCAAGCGGCAAGACGGCGATCTCCCTGCGTCTGGCGCGGGAAATCGACGGCGAGATCGTCAACGCCGACTCCATCCAGCTCTATCGCGACCTGGCGATCCTCAGCGCCCGGCCGACGCCGGAAGAACTGGATCAGGCGCCGCACTACCTGTTCGGCGTGGCGGACGGGGCGGAGGCCTGGTCGGTGGGCCGCTGGCAGCGCGCGGCCCTGCCGATCATTGCTGACATCCGCAGCCGAGGGAAAAGCCCCATCCTCGTCGGCGGAACCGGCCTCTATTTCCGCAGCCTGACTCACGGTCTGGCCGAGATTCCCACGGCCGCCCCAGAGACCCGCGCCGCAGCGGCGGCAGAGTTCGAGGCCCTCGGCGAGATCGCGTTCCGGGACCGTCTGGCCAAGGTCGACCCGGCAGCCGCCGCCCGCATCGCGCCGGGCGACCGCCAGCGGCTGGTGCGCGCCTGGGAGGTTCACCTCACTGCCGGCCAGTCGCTCTCGGCGCTTCAGGCGCAGACGACGGCGCCTCTGGCCGTGGACGCCTGGTGGGGCCTGGCCATCGATCCCCCGCGGGAGGCGCTCTATGCCCGCTGCGACGCCCGACTGGCGGCCATGATCGAGGCCGGGGCGGCCGACGAGGTTTCGGCTCTGCTGGCCCGAAGCCTGGCCCCGGACCTTCCGGTGATGAAGGCCCTGGGGCTGGCGGAGATCGCCGCCTGGCAGGCGGGTGAGATGAACCTGGAGGAGGCCCTGGCCGCCGCCCGGCAGGCCACCCGTCGCTACGCCAAGCGCCAGGCGACCTGGTTCCGCAACCAGACCCCGGACTGGCCGCGGGTCTCGGCGAGCGACCCAGAGGCCCAGTGGGGGCAGTTTCTTGCTCTGGGCGCGCCTTGACGCCCCGGCGCGCGCATGCGATGAGCGGGAAACACTCTATCTGGAGAACGCGCGTGCGCGTCAGCATCGTACTTAAGTGGCGACCTTAGACGGGCCGATTTCGATCGGCGCGAACGAGGTCGCTTGCACCAGGCCCCCCAGCGGGCCTTTTTTATTGCCCTGAAGGCCAGCCTAAGAAGGCCACTGCCATGACCGCCCACCAGACCATCACCGCCCCCGAAGCCGCCGACACCGAAATGATGAGCGGCGCCGAGATCGTCGTCCGCTCGCTCATCGACCAGGGCGTAGAGGTCCTGTTCGGCTATCCGGGCGGGGCGGTGCTGCCGATCTATGATGCGCTGTTCGCCGAGCCGCGGCTGCGGCACATCCTGGTCCGCCATGAACAGGGCGCGACCCATGCGGCCGAGGGCTATGCCCGCTCCACCGGCAAGCCGGGCGTCGTCCTGGTCACCTCAGGCCCCGGGGCGACCAATGCGGTCACCGGCATCGTCGACGCTCTGATGGACTCCATTCCCCTGGTGGTCATCACCGGCCAGGTCGCCACCCACCTGATCGGCACCGACGCCTTCCAGGAGTGCGACACGATCGGCATCACCCGCTCGATCACCAAGCACAACTATCTGGTCAAGAATGTCGACGACCTGCCGCGCATCATGCACGAGGCCTTCCACATCGCCACCTCGGGCCGGCCTGGCCCGGTGGTCATCGACATCCCCAAGGACGTGCAGTTCGGCAAGGCGGCCTACCAGGGCCCACAGGCCGTCACCCACGCCCATGACTACCGCCCCCAGGTCAAGGGCGACGCCGGCCGCATCGCCGAGGCCGTCACCCTGATCGCCCAGTCGCGCCGGCCGATCCTCTATACCGGCGGCGGCGTCATCAACGCCGGCCCCAGGGCGTCGGAACTTCTGCGGGAGTTCGCCGAACTGACTGGCGCGCCGGTGACCTCGACCCTGATGGGCCTGGGCGCCTTCCCGGCCGCAGACCCCAAGTGGCTGGGCATGCTGGGCATGCACGGCAGCTTCGAAGCCAACCACGCCATGCACGACTGCGACGTGATGGTGGCGCTGGGCGCCCGGTTCGATGACCGGGTCACTGGTCGGCTGGACGCGTTCGCGCCCACCTCGCGCAAGATCCACGTGGACATCGACGCCTCGTCCATCGGCAAGAATGTCCGTTGCGATGTCGGCATCGTCGGCGACGCCGCCAGCGTGCTGGAGGACATGATCGCCGCCTGGAAGGCCATGCGCCTGTCGGTGGACAAGACCGCGCTGGACGAATGGTGGAAGCAGATCGAGGTCTGGCGGGCGCGGGACTGCTTCGCCTACACGCCGGACTCCAAGCTCATCAAGCCGCAGCAGGCGGTCGAGCGGCTGTATCACCACGCCAAGGACAAGGACGTCTACATCACCACCGAGGTCGGCCAGCACCAGATGTGGGCCGCCCAGTATTTCCGCTTCGAGGACCCCAACCGCTGGATGACCTCCGGCGGCCTGGGCACCATGGGCTATGGCCTGCCGGCCGCCGTCGGCGTGCAGATCGCCCATCCGGACTCACTCGTCATCGACATCGCCGGCGACGCCAGCGTGCAGATGACCATGCAGGAGATGGCCACCGCCATTCAGTACGATCTGCCGATCAAGATCTTCATCCTGAACAACGAATGGATGGGCATGGTCCGCCAGTGGCAGCAGCTGCTGCATGGGGAGCGCTACTCCCACTCCTATTCAGAAAGCCTGCCCGACTTCGTGAAGATGGCCGAGGCCTTCGGCGCGGTCGGCCTGCGGGCCGAGCATCCGGGCGAACTGGACGACAAGATCGCCGAGATGATCTCGGTTCGTCGTCCGGTGCTGTTCGACTGCCGGGTGACCAAGGAAGAGAACTGCTTCCCAATGATCCCGTCAGGCAAGGCGCACAACGAGATGATCCTGGCCCAGGAAGCCCGCGACCTCGGCTCCATCATCGACGACGCCGGCAAGCGGCTGGTGTGAGCGGGCAAGGACGAGCTGGCCGGGGGCGTTGCCCTCGGCCACCGCCTGTGACACCTGAACGGCCGAGCCTAGAGAAGAGACCTTGATGCCCGATCCCCAGCCCGCCTCCGTCTATGACCTCGACCACAAGGCCGAGGTGGAGAACCTCGCCACCTTCGCCGTGCTCGTGGACAATGAGCCCGGCGTCCTGCACCGGCTGGTCGGGCTGTTCGCCGCACGCGGCTACAATATCGAGAGCCTGACGGTCGCCGAGACTGACCGGAACGCCCACACCAGCCGGGTGACCATCGTCACCCGCGGCACGCCCCATGTGCTGGGCCAGATCGAGGCCCAGCTGGAGAAGATGGTCTCCACCCGCCATGTCCAGGACGTGACCCGCGATCCCAACGGCCTGGAGCGGGAGCTGGCCCTGGTCAAGGTCAAGAGCCTGGGCGCCGAGCGGGTCGAGGCCCTGCGTGTGGCCGACATCTTCCGCGCCCGGGTGATCGACACCACCCACGAGAGCTTCGTCTTCGAGATCACCGGCGCGCCCAACAAGATCGACAAGTTCGCCGAACTGATGCGGCCGCTCGGCCTTGTGGAACTGTCGCGCACCGGCGTGCTTTCCATCACGCGGGGGGCCGACGCCCTCTAGGAGCACTAAATGGCGAACAGGATGCAGCGGGCGGCCCTCGGACTGGCCCTCAGCCTCATGGCCGCCGCCCCGGGTCTCGCCCAGCAGACCTATGTGACCCCGCCTGGCGCCGGTTCGCCCTATCCGCCGCCGGACCCGCAGGACTGGTGGAGCGCCGAGCGCCCGCCGCCCCCGGACGCGGCCGATCCCATGGCCAGGCGCCGGCTGCCCCGCGCAGGCCCGCCGCCCGTGGTCACGCCTGTCGAACCCACCCTCTATCGCCTGTGGGGCCTGCCGCCCCTGCAGACCCAGGTGGTCTATGGCGGCGAGGCGATGATCGAGATCTGGCGCAGG
This sequence comes from Phenylobacterium sp., assembly GCF_030693405.1. Classification (GTDB taxonomy): domain Bacteria; phylum Pseudomonadota; class Alphaproteobacteria; order Caulobacterales; family Caulobacteraceae; genus Phenylobacterium. The sequence continues at coordinate 24,477 of NZ_JAUYAW010000028.1, read as the reverse complement.
CCCTCCAACAGCGTCGACCAGATAGTCATCCGGCTGACCGCCCGGCGGGATGGCAAGGCCTTCGCCCAGGTCCGCGCGGGCCGCGCCTGCTGCGAGCCCGAGATCGCCCGGCGGGTGGGCTTCGATGTTGAACTGCCCACCGGCTATCGCAGCCGCATTCTGGAGCTGGCCCAGGCCCCGGTCTGGAGCACCCCCCGGGACGCCGTGGCCCAGGAAGGGAACGCCAGCGTCGGCTCCATCTGTCTGGATGGCGTTGCCTATGATCTGATCCGCCTGACTGAGAGCGCCGGCGGGATCCTGCGCCGCGATTGCGAGGACGCCGAGGTGGGGGAAGTGGCAGACCTGCTGGAAACCGCGATCGGCGCGGCCATGGGTCACGAGCCTCGGATTGACGTCCTCTTGCCCAATGGCGCGGATTTCTCGCGGGAGCGGGCGGCCTATGAGGCCCTGATCGCCGGCGGCGGGCGCATCAAGCCCGAGGATCGCCCCCGGGCGCCCTGACGCACCCAACGCGAAGGCTCTTCAAATTCCAGGCGCCGCGCCCTATATTCAACCTGTCCGGTTCGCCGGACTATGGAGATAAACGCGCACGTCATAAGCGGACTGGACCCGGGTGCGATTCCCGGCGGCTCCACCAAATCCTTCCCCGGGTATCGCCGGGAAGTCTGGGGCCGATCAGCATCGACAGACGTCTAAAGGTGTTGCTTTCTCTCGGCTTGGCCCACCGTTTCGGGCCTTTATCTAAATGCGAACGATAACTTCGCTGAAGAAGTCCGTCTGGCTGCGTAAGCGGTCCGATAGATTTCGACATAAACTCCTAGCGTCTTAGCAGCGTTAGGCGGGGCCGGGAGGGGGCCTTGCAACAGAACCCCTCCACCTTTCCCATACCGAAAAGCTACGCCGCCCCGTGTCATGGACGCGTCAGATCGCCGGGATCGTACGCGCCTGGCGCGCGCGCGCTTGCGCGCCGCGCGGCACACGCTACCTTCTGCCCTTTGAAGCGCCCACCACCGGAGACCCCATGGCTCAGGAGCCGCCGGCCCAAGACCAGATGCACTACGAGGCAATGGCCCAGGAGGCTCTGCGCGGGGTGGTGAAGGCCGCCCTGAAGCGCGCGGCCTCGCCTGAAGGCCTGCCAGGGGCGCACCACTTCTACGTCACGTTCAAGACCGACGCGCCGGGCGTGTCCGGGCCTGTGGACCTATTGTCCAAATACCCCGACGAGATGACCATCGTCCTGCAGCATCAGTACTGGGACCTGGCGCCGGGCGAGACCTTCTTCTCGGTCACCCTGAAATTCGGCGGCCAGCCCAAGCGGGTCTCGGTGCCCTATGCCGCGGTTTCCCGTTTCTATGATCCCAGCGTGCAGTTCCTGCTGCAGTTCGAGGCCGCCACCGACGGCGCGGCCGCCGCGGCCGACGAAACGGGCGACGCCGCCCCAGCCGCCGCCCCGGAAACCCCCGCCGATCCGGCCGAAAAGGTCGTCTCCCTCGACCAGTTCCGCAAGAAATAGGCCCCATGACCGACGTCGCCGCCACCGAGCCCGAAGCGCTGACGGACGAGGCCATCCTGGCCCGCTTCCTGCGCACCAAGAACCAGCCCACCGGCTCCCAGACCCTCGGCTTCCGGATGGTCGCGGTCAGCCAGGCTGAAAAGATGGTCGAGGTGGCCTTCGACGCCAAGGCCGAGCTGCTGCTCAATCCCATGAAGCAGATCCAGGGCGGCTATCTCTGCGCCATGCTGGACGAGGCCATGTCGGTGGCCTGCATGGTCGCTTCGGGCATGACCCATGTTGCCCCGACCCTGGAGATGAAGACCAGCTTCCTGCGGCCGGCCATGCCCGGCCAGATCAAGGGGATCGGCCGCGTCGTCAAATGGGGCCGCAGCATCGCCTTCACCGAGGGCGAGCTTTACGATCCCGAAGGCCGACTGCTGGCCAAGGCGACGGGGACGGCCCTGCCCACCCCCTTCAAATCCTACAAGAGCTGACGTGATCCGCCAGCGCGCCGGTCTGAGGTTTCGGATCTGCGCCCTGGCGTTTGGCCTCGCCTGCGGCCTGCTCATCGCCCGACCAAGCCTGGCCGCCCCGTTCGAATCCTGGGCCGCCGTGGTGGTGGCCGGTGACTCCAAGGGCTCGCTTGGCGGGCCAACCGAAGCCTTCGACAACGCCCGCCGCGACATCGCCAAGGCCTTCTCTGGCCTCGGCCTCGCCCCGGGCCAGATCGTCCAGTTCTCCGTCCGGCCCGAAGCCGAACGCGCCCAGAAGCCCCAGAAATCCTCGGTCCGCGGGATCTATGACAGCCTGGGCGCCATGGCGCCCGGCGCGGCAGGCTGCCTCGTCTATTTCACCTCCCACGGAGATCCCCGTGGGGCGCTGGTGGACGACCAGATCCTGCCGCCGTCCATTCTCGGGGCGATGCTCGATCGCAGCTGCGGGACCAAGCCCACGGTCGTGGTGATCTCGGCCTGCTTCTCCGGCGTCTTTGTGCCAGCGCTCGCCAAGCCCAACCGCATGATCCTGACGGCCGCCCGTCCCGACCGCACCTCGTTCGGCTGCGGGGAGGCCGACACCTATCCCTATTTCGACGCCTGCTTCCTGTCCGCCCTGAGCCAAGTGGGGGACTTCATCGCCCTGGGGCGAGCCGTCGGGGTCTGTGTGCGGGACCGGGAGCGGGAGGCGGGTCTGAGCCCGCCCTCGGAGCCGCAGGTCTGGATCGGTCCACAGCTTCGGCCGCTTCTGCCCCTGCTGTCCTTCCCTGCGCCCCCATCCCGGTAACCGGACGCCTTGGACGCCCCGTCGCGGCGCCCTAGAAGAGGGACTCGTGGGGAAATTCCAGACAGAGCGAGTTCCGGTGATGCGCTTCTTGCCTAAGCTTGCCGTAGCGATGCTGGCGGCGGCCCTGTGCCCCCCTGGCGTGGCGCTGGCCCAGCCCGCCCTGCCGGATGCGCCCATTCCTTATGAAGCCTTGCCCACCCCTGCGTCCCGTCCGGCGGCGCGCCCCAGAACCGCCGCGCCCGCCCCGGTCGCGCAGGCGGTCCAGCCTGGCGCCGAGGCCGGGAGCGACGCGCTGACCCCCACAGGCGCGGCCGCAATCGATCCGGCGCGGCTGGAGGCCTATCTCGACGGGGTGATCGGTTCGGCCATGCTGCGAGACCGCATAGCCGGCGTCACCGTCTCGGTGGTGCAGAACGATCAGGTGATCCTCAAGAAGGGCTATGGCCACGCCAGCCTCGCCCCCCTTCGGCCGGTGGATCCCGACCGGACCCTGTTCCGCATCGGCTCGATCTCCAAGACCTTCACCTGGATCCTGCTGATGAACGAGATTCAGGCCGGACGTATCCGCATCGACGCCCCGATCAACCTCTACCTGCCCGAGGCCCTGCAGATCCGCGACCAGGGTTTTACCCAGCCCATCCAGGTGGCCCACCTGCTGGACCATTCTCCGGGCTTCGAAGACCGAATCCTTGGCCAGTTGATGGAGCGGAATTTCGATCGTGAACGCCCCATGGCCCAATATCTGCGCCAGGAACGCCCCCGCCGGGTGCGCGAGCCCGGGCAGTTTCCAACCTATTCCAACTATGGCGTCGGCCTGGCCGGCCAGGCCCTGGTCTATGTCACGGGTCGCCCCTTCGAGGAGTTGGTGGAGGAGAAGATCACCGGCCCGCTGGGCATGTCCCGCACCACCTTCCGCGAACCCCATCCGCCGCGGCAGGGCATTCCGGCGCCCATGGCCCCCAGCCTCGCCCGGGACCTGTCGGACGGCTTCCGCTGGTCGCCGGCCAAAGGCTTTGAAGCGCGCCCGTTCGAATATCTGGGCCATCTCGCCCCGGCGGGGTCGGCCTCGTCCACCGCCGCCGACATGGCGCGCTACATGATCGTGCTGCTGAATGACGGGGTCTACGGCCAGGCGTCCGCGGCAGAGGCGACCGCCGGTGGAGCCGCCCAGCCCCAGGCGATCTTCGGCCCGACCACGGCGCGCGCCTTCCGCACGGCCCTGCGGCCCAATGAGGCCGGGATCAATGACTGGCCCCACGGCTTCATCACCTATCCGCTGCCCGGCGGCCGAAAGGGTTATGGCCACGCTGGCGGCACCCTGTCGTTCAGCTCCAACATGGTCGTGGCCCCTGATCTCGACCTGGGGGTCTTCGTCAGCGTCAACACCGAGAACGGCGCCGAGCTGGCCGCCCGGCTGCCTGCCCAGGTGGTCGCCCAGTTCTACGGGCCGGCGAGCGCACCGCCGCAGGAAGGCGATCCTGAGCTGCGGCGCTCGGCCCGCCTCTATGAAGGTCACTATCTCGGCACACGCCGGGCCTATGTGGGCCTGGAGCGGTTCGTCGGCTTTGTCCTGTCCGGCGTCAGCGTCCAGGTCAGCCGGGATGGGCGTCTCGTCACCAGCGGCCTGAACGGCGCCCGGACCTGGGTCCCCGAAGGGGACGCCACCGCCGGCCGCTTTGTCTCCACCACCGGACCCGAGCGCCTGGTGTTCGACCTGGGCGGCGGCCGGGCTTCGGCCTTCCAGGGGACCTATAATGACATCCGCTACCAGCGGGTCGGACTGTGGAGCCGTCCGGTCGTCCTGGCCTGGCTGGCGGGCCTCAGCGCCCTGGCGGCGGTCGCCACCTTTGTCGGTCTCGCCCTGCGCAATCGCCGCGATCTGCGTCAGACCCAGATCCAGAGCCAAGCCAGCCTGGTCCAGACCATCCAGGCCGTGCTCTGGCTGCTCGCCATGGGGCTGTTCGCCGCCTGGCTGATGGGCGCCTCGGACACCGCCCAGGTGGTCTATACTTGGCCAGGCGCAGGGCTGATCCTGGCCTCGGCCTGCGCCCTTGTGGCGTCGGTGCTGACCCTGGTCACCTTGGCTTCCCTGCTCAGCATCTGGCGGGGCGGACGGCGGCTGGACAGCTGGCCGGTGACGCGCAAGCTCGCCTTCACAGCCACCACCCTGATCTATGCGGCCTTCGCCGTCGTTCTGTTCCATTGGGGCGCCCTGACCCCTTGGAGCAGCTGAGGCGCTCGCCCCTCGGGGCGCCGGGTGCGACATCTCGCCCCGGCGCCAATCGCCCCCACAATCGCGCCCACGGCCAAGTCTTAAACGCGGCGTTTACCATCGACTGGGTAAATCCTGCCTAGCGGTCGGCCCAAAGTGGGCGCCGGTCGCAGGGCTTTGGGGTGGGACGCGCCTTGAATCAGTTTGTTGCCGCCTTGCAGAGGTTCGGGATTGGCCGGCTGGCCGCCATTCTCGGCATCGGCGCCGGCGTGGCTGCAGCCCTGATCGCCCTGACCATGAATCTCGGCCAGCCCAAGGCCCTGCTCTATTCCAGCCTGGACATGCGCGAGGCCGGCTCCATCACCGCGGCCCTCGACCAGGCCGGGGTAAAATATGAGGTCAAGGGCGACGGCTCGACCATCATGGTCAACCGTGACGAGGTCGCCTCCACCCGCCTGCTGTTGTCGGCCAAGGGGCTGCCCACCGCCGGTTCGGTGGGCTACGAGATTTTCGACGACTCCAATGCGCTCGGCCAGACCGACTTTGTTCAGCAATTGAACCGCCAGCGCGCCCTGGAAGGCGAGCTGGCCCGCACCATCCGCAGCCTCGACGGGGTGACCTTCGCCCGCGTCCATCTGGTCCTGCCCAAGCGCCAGCTGTTCGAAGAGGCCGCCGAGGAGCCCTCGGCCTCCATCACCATGGGCGTCGGCGGCCGGGCGCCCAATCCTGACCAGGTGCGCGCCGTCCAGAACCTGGTGGCTGGCGCGGTGCCGCGGATGACCCCGGACCGGGTCACCATTGTCGATCAGCACGGCAAGACGCTGTCGGCCGGGGGCGAGGGCTTCGCCGGCGAGGCCGCCGAGGGTCGCAAGAACGAGGTCGAGCAGCGCATCGCCAAGACCGTCAAGGCCCTGGTGGAAAGCGTCGTGGGACCTGGCAAGGCGCGGGTCAACGTCACCGCCGAGCTCGATCTGGCGCGGGTGACCGTGCAGCAGGAGACCTACGATCCCGATGGTCAGGTGGTCCGATCCGAGCAGACTGTCGAGGAAAACGCCAACGAGAACGAGCCCAACAACAATGGGGCGGTGACCGCCGACGCCAACATCCCGGGCGGGATCGGCGGCGGCGCAGCCGGGGCACTGGCCTCGGCCAGCGGGCGCACCGAATCCACCACCAATTACGAAATCTCCAAGACCGTCCGCACCGAGGTCAACGAGCCCGGCAAGATTCAACGACTGTCGGTCGCCGTGGCCGTCGACGGGGTTCGCCCTGTTGGCGAGGACGGCGCGCCGGGCGAGTACGCCGCGCGCAGCGAAGAAGAGATGGCCCGGATTGAGCAGCTCGTCCGCACGGCGGTCGGCTTCAATGAAGAGCGCGGCGATCAGGTGACGGTCGTCAACATGCCCTTCGATGCGCCGGCCGCCATGGGCGGGGTGGAATCCTCAAATCCGCTGGCGGACTTCGACAAGAACGACATCATGCGCGCGGTGGAGCTGGCGATCCTGGCCATTGTCGCCCTGCTCATCGTCTTCTTCGTGGTCCGCCCCCTGCTCAAGAGCGCCAGCGGCGGCGGCGGCGAGCTGACGGGACAGACCCAGACCATCACCCGCCTGGTGACCACCACCGCGGACGGCCAACCGGTGCAGATCGCCATTGATCCCGCCACCGGCCAGCCCCTGGCCCTGCCCGGCCCCGACGCCCTGGAGCAGAAGATCGACATCGCCCGCATTGAGGGCCAGGTGAAGGCGTCTTCGGTCAAGCGCGTCGCCGACTTCGTCGAAACCCATCCGGAACAGTCGGTCGCGATCCTGCGCAGCTGGCTGCATGAATCCGCATGACCGGTAGCGTGCGCGGCGGCGGCCGCAACAAGACCATCAACGACATCACCCAGCTGAGCGGGCCGGAGAAGGCCGCCGTGGTCCTGCTGGCGCTGGGCGAAGACCATGGGGTGATCTGGCAGAGCCTGGACGAGGAGGAGATCAAGGAGGTCTCCCAGGCCATGGCCAGCCTCGGCACGGTGGCGGCCAATGTCGTTGAAGCCTTGCTGGTCGAGTTCGTCGCCGGCATGTCGGGCGCTGGCACCATCATGGGCTCCTTCGAACAGACCCAGAAGCTGCTGCAGGCCTTCCTGCCCCCCGACAAGGTCGACGCCCTGATGGAGGAGATCCGCGGTCCGGCGGGTCGCACCATGTGGGACAAGCTCGGCAATGTGAACGAGGCCGTCCTCGCCAACTATCTGAAGAACGAATACCCCCAGACCGTCGCCGTCATTCTGTCGAAGGTGAAGTCGGAGCACGCGGCCCGGGTCCTGGGCGCCCTGCCCGAGGACTTCGCCCTGGAATGCGTCACCCGCATGCTGCGCATGGAGCCGGTGCAGCGGGAGATCCTCGACAAGATCGAGCAGACCCTGCGGACCGAATTCATGTCCAACCTGGCGCGCACCTCCAAGCGCGACAGCCATGAGATGATGGCCGACATCTTCAACTCCTTCGACCGCCAGACCGAGTCCCGGTTCATGGCCGCCCTGGAGGAGCGCAACCGCGAGGCCGCCGAGCGCATCCGCGCCCTGATGTTCGTCTTCGAAGACCTGTCCAAGCTCGATCCCGGCGGGGTCCAGACCCTGCTGCGCGGCGTCGAGAAGGATCAGCTGGGCCTGGCGCTCAAGGGGGCCTCGGACGCTCTGCGCGAGATGTTCTTCTCCAACATGTCGGAACGCGCGGCCAAGATCATGCGCGAGGACATGGAGGGCATGGGTCCCGTCCGCCTGAAGGACGTCGACCAGGCGCAGATGAAGATGGTCCAGGTGGCCAAGGACCTGGCGGCCAAGGGCGAGATCATGCTCGCCGGCGCCGGCGGCGACGATGAGCTGATCTACTGATGTCCGAGCCCATCCTCAAAAGATTTGATTTCGACACCGTCTTCGACGACGCGGGCGCCGTGGCGCAGGTCTCGGCCCGGCCCAAGCGCATCTATCCCCTGGAGGAAGTCGAGGTCATCCGCGCCCAGGCCTATGCCGAGGGCGAACGCGCGGCCATGGCCCGGGTGGAAGCTCAGCTGGCCGACGCGCTCTCGACCATCGCCCAGGCCTGCCAGGCCGCCCTGCCCCGTCTGGCGGAGGTGGCGCACGCCCACCGGATCGGTTCGGCCGAGCTCGCCCTGGCCTGCGGCCAGGCGATCGCCGACGCCGCCCTGGACGCCTTCCCCCGCGCACCCCTGAAGGCGGCGCTGGATTCCCTTGCGCGGGAAATCGAGAGCGCCCCGCGCCTGCTGGTCACCGTCTCCCCGACCCTCGCCGAGGGTCTCGAGCCCATGCTGGCGGAAGCGGCCCAGGCCATTGGCTTCGCCGGTCAGATCCAGGTGCGCCCAGACTCCGGCATGGCGCCGGCCGCCTTCGCCCTGGATTTTGGCGACGGGGCGGCGCGCTTCGATCCCGCCGCGGCCGCCCAACGGGTGGCCGAGGCCCTGCAGGCGGCCCTGGCTTCGGAAGGCCTGCACGCTGAACCCCTCATTCCCGGCGGCGACGCCTGACGGGTGAAAGGACCATGTCATGTCTGACGAACTGAAACTCCAGGAGCTGGGGCCGGGTGATCTTCCCGCCATCGACTTCGGCCACGAGGGCGAGGAGAAGGCGGCCAGCGATCTGGCGCCGGTCTTCGATGTGCCGGTCAGCATCTCGGCCGTGCTCGGCCGGGCCCAGATGTCCGTCGCCCAGCTGTTGCAGCTGTCCTCGGGCAGCATCCTGGAGCTGGACCGCAAGGTCGGCGAGGCCATCGACATCTATGTGAACAATCGCCTGGTGGCCCGCGGGGAGGTCGTCATCGTCGACGAACGCCTCGGGGTGACGATGACTGAAATCATCAAGGACGGCGACACGGCGGCCTGAATTGGCGGCGCGTAAGGAGATTTGAAGATGCGGCTTCTGGTCGTCGGAAAACTGGACGGACAGCTCTCTGCGGCGGTGAAGATGGCGATGACCGCCGGCGCCAAGGTGAGCCATGTGGAGACGGTCGCAGCCGCCACCCACGCCCTGCGCGCGGGCCAGGGGGCCGACCTCCTCCTGGTGGATTATGACCTCGACATCGCCGCCCTCATCGCGGCCAACGAGGCCGAGCGCATCCGGGTTCCGGTGGTGGCCTGCGGCGTCGGGGCCGACCCGGCCCGGGCGGCGGCGGCGATCCGGGCGGGCGCCAAGGAGTTCATCCCCCTTCCCCCGGAGGCGGCCCTGATCGCCGCCGTGCTGGCGGCTGTCTCCGACGACAACCGACCCATGGTGGTCCACGACCCCAACATGCAGGCGGTGCTGAAACTGGCCGACCAGGTGGCGGCGTCTGAGGCCTCGATCCTGATCACCGGCGAGAGCGGCTCGGGCAAGGAGGTGGTGGCCCGCTACGTTCACCAGAAGTCGCGACGGGCGGCCAAGCCGTTCATCTCGGTCAACTGCGCGGCCATTCCGGAAAACCTGCTGGAGAGCGAGCTGTTCGGTCACGAGAAGGGCGCCTTCACCGGCGCGCTGGCCCGGCGGATCGGCAAGTTCGAGGAGGCCACTGGCGGCACCCTGCTGCTGGACGAAATCTCGGAGATGGACGCCCGCCTGCAGGCCAAGCTGCTGCGGGCCATCCAGGAGCGGGAGATCGACCGGGTTGGCGGCGCCAAGCCGGTGAAGGTCGACATCCGCATCCTCGCCACCTCGAACCGCGACCTGGCCCAGGCGGTCAAGGATGGGACCTTCCGCGAGGACCTGCTCTACCGCCTGAACGTGGTGAACCTGCGCCTGCCGCCCCTGCGCGACCGTCCGGGCGATATCGTCGCCCTGGCCGAGTTCTTCGTGAAGAAGTACGCCGCCGCCAACGGCGTGCCCGAAAAGCCCCTGTCGACGGAGGCCCGCCGCCGCCTGGCCGCCCATCGCTGGCCCGGCAATGTGCGCGAGCTGGAAAACGCCATGCACCGGGCGGTGCTGCTGTCGGTGGGCGAGGAGATCACCGAGGAGGCTGTGCGTCTTCCCGACGGTCAGCCCCTGTCGCCGGCTGACGCCGGCGCCCGGGCGGCCCAGGCCGCCAGCTTCGCCGCCGAGGCCGTTCAGCGCAGTTTCGTCGGCCAGACCGTAGCCGAGATGGAGCAGCAGCTGATCATCGACACCCTGGAGCACTGCGCCGGCAACCGCACCCACGCGGCCAACATCCTGGGCATCTCGATCCGCACCCTGCGCAACAAGCTCAAGGAGTACACCGAGGCTGGCGTCGCCGTGCCCGCGCCTCAGGGCGCCGGCGCCCACGCCGCCTGAGCCCGAGCCTTAAGCAGGAGTACGAGTAAAGCTGATGGCCCAGAGCAACGCCGCCCCCGCGCCCACCGCCCGCGAAATGCTGGGCTGGCTGACCCGTGGGGAAGTCGCGCTCGCCATCGGGGCGGTGAGCATCATCGTCCTGCTCATCCTGCCGATCCCGGCCTTCCTGCTGGATACCCTGCTGGTTCTGTCGATCACCAGCTCGGTCCTGATCCTGATGACCTCGCTGCTCATCAAGAAGCCGCTGGAGTTCAGCGCCTTCCCCACCGTGCTGCTGGTCACCACGCTGTTCCGGCTCGGCCTGAACATCGGCTCCACCCGACTGATCCTGACCCACGGCCACGAGGGCACGGACGGCGCCGGCAAGATCATCGAGGGCTTCGGCAATCTGATGATGGGCGGCAATTTCGTCATCGGGGTGATCGTCTTCGCCATCCTGGTGGTCGTGAACTTCGTCGTCATCAGCAAGGGTTCGGGACGGATCGCCGAGGTGGCCGCCCGCTTCACCCTCGACGCCATGCCGGGCAAGCAGATGGCCATCGACGCCGACCTGTCGGCGGGCCTGATCGACGACGACGAAGCCAAGCGCCGCCGCAAGGAGCTGGAGCAGGAGTCCACCTTCTTCGGCGCCATGGACGGCGCCTCGAAGTTCGTCCGCGGCGACGCCATCGCCGGCCTGATCATCGTCGCCATTAACATCCTGGGCGGCATCCTCATTGGCGTGATGCAGCATGGCATGCCCGTGGGCGCCGCGGCGGCCGGCTATACGATCATGACCATCGGCGATGGTCTGGTCAGCCAAATCCCGGCCCTGATCATCTCCATCGCGGCGGGCTTCCTGGTCTCGAAGGCCGGGGTGGAGGGCTCGGCCGACAAGGCGCTGGTCGCCCAGCTGGCCATGAATCCCGTAGGCCTGGGCATGGTGGCCGCCTCATCCGGCGTGCTGGCCCTGGTGCCGGGCATGCCGGTCCTGCCGTTTGCCGCGGTGTCCATCGCCGCCGGCGCCCTGGCCTATTACCGGGGCCGCAAGTCCCTGGAGCCGGAGCCCCTCCCCGTCATGGAGCAGGCGACCGAGCCCCAGGAGGAGCCGATCAGCGACACGCTGGCCATTGATGAGATCAAGATCGAGCTGGGTTACGGCTTGCTGCCCCTGATCAACGACCTGGAGGGCCGGCGGCTCACCGACCAGATCCGCGCCCTGCGCCGGACGCTGGCGGCCGAGTACGGCTTCGTCATGCCCTCGGTGCGGATCCTCGACAATATGCGCCTGCCCTCTCAGGGCTACTGCATCCGGATCAAGGAGCTGGAGGCCGGCGAGGGCGAGGTGCGCCTGGGCGCCCTGATGGCCATGGATCCCCGCGGCGGCCAGGTGGAAATTCCCGGCGAGCATATGCGCGAGCCCGCCTTCGGCCTGCCGGCCACATGGATCGACGAAGCCCTGCGGGAGGAAGCGACCTTCCGCGGCTATACCATCGTCGATCCGGCCACGGTGCTGACCACCCACCTGACCGAGATTCTCAAGGACAACATGGCCGAGCTGCTGTCCTACGCCGAGGTTCAGAAGCTCCTGAAGGACCTGCCGGGCGAGCAGAAGAAGCTGGTGGACGACCTCATCCCCTCCATCGTCACCGCCACCACGGTCCAGCGTGTGCTGCAGGCCCTGCTGCGGGAGCGGGTCTCTATTCGCGACCTGCCCGCCATCCTCGAAGGCGTTGGCGAGGCGGCGCCGCATACCGCGTCGGTGGCGATGCTGGTGGAGCAGGTGCGCGGCCGGCTGGCCCGCCAGCTGTCCTACGCCTATCGCGGCGACGACGGCGCCCTGCCCATCGTCACCCTGTCGGCCGAGTGGGAGAACGCCTTCAGCGAGGCCCTGATCGGGCCTGGCGAGGAAAAGCAGCTGGCCCTGGCCCCCTCGCGCCTGCAGGACTTCATCCGCGGGGTGCGCGAAGTGTTCGAGCGCGCCGCCCTGTCGGGGGAAACCCCCGTCCTGCTGACCAGCCCGGCCATCCGGCCCTATGTCCGATCGATCATCGAGCGGTTCCGCGGCCAGACCCCGGTGATGAGCCAAAACGAGGTTCATCCCCGCGCCCGGCTCAAGACCCTGGGCACGATCTAGTCGACGGCGGGAGAAGCTGCGCTTTTCCAAAGTTGCCGGGAACGCTTGCGGCTGATAGCGGTTTGGCGCGCGGGACGCCCTTTGGTCCCCCAAGCGTTGGATGACGAATGGCCAGCAGATCGAAACCCAAGCGCGGCGCCGGAGCCTCCCTGTTCTGGGACCTCCTGACGTTCGACCGGCTCATGACCAACTCGGTGATCCACCTGATCTACTGGGCGGGCCTGGGGGTCATCGCGCTGGGCGCCTTCGGCACGATCGGCGCCGCCGTGGGCGTGGCTCTGCGCGAGGAAAGCCTGATGGGCCTGATGCTGGCCATCCCCGTCCTGGTGGCGGGCCTGCTGGTGGTTGGCGCGCTCATCCTGCTGTGGCGCTCATTCTGCGAATTCTATGTGGCGATCTTCCGGCTCAGCGATGACCTGCATGTGCTGCGCCAGCAGGCCGACGCCGAGCGGCTGGCCCCGCCTCGCCCGGCCGCTCCGCGTCCGGCTCCGCCGCAGACCTGATTTCGCAGACCTGACTTTTCAAGCGCAGTCGTCGCTCAGCCGACCTGGGCGGCCCAGGCGGCCGCGGCGGCCTTGGGCCGGCCCTGATCATCGAACGGCAGGGGCGTGTCGCGCCCGTCTTCGCGCTTGAGCCAGGACTCGCTGTCGCGCAGCCCCCAGAAGCTGAAGGCGAACCGCTGCCTTGGCGGCAGCGCCATGAAGGCCTCGGCGGCCTCCGCATAGAGGGCCGCCTGCTGGCGCTCCAGCTCCGCCCGGTTGAGCCTGAGGCCCTGGGCCCGGCTCAGGGAGACGTCGAATTCCGAGACATGCACCTGCAGGCCGAACTGGCCGAGCTCGGCGATGGTGCGGGCGATCTCGCCCGGCGCCTGGTCGGCCGCCACATGGGTCTGGGTGCCCACCCCGTCGATCGGCGCCCCGGCCGCCAGCAGCCGCTCCACCAGACGCAGGAAGGTCGCGCGCTTCTTCGGAATCCATTCGAGATTGTAGTCGTTGAGGAACAGCCTGGCGGAAGGGTCGGCTTCCCGGGCGTTCTGGAAGGCCAGCACCATATGCTCGAAGGCCCCGAGCCGCTGGCTCCACAGGCTGTCGCGCCAGCCCTCGCCGTCCTCGGCCACCGCCTCATTGACCACGTCCCAGCCCACCGCCTGACCGCGATAGCGACCGACCACGGCGTGGATGTAGTTGCGATAGGCCTGGGCGAAGCTGACCCGGCCCTCGTCCAGCCGCTCGAAGGCCGGCGAGGTCTGGGCGTACCAGACCAGTGTATGGCCAAACAGACCCAGGCCGTTGGCGCGGGCGAAGGCGGCGATGGCGTCCGGCGCCTCGAAGCGGAAGGTCCCATCGTCGCGGACGATGTACTCCATCTTCATCTCCCACTCCGGCGTGAGCTGGGAGGCCTGGGCGACGATCAGGCGCGCCAGGGACGGGTCGGTGAGATGAACGGCCTGGACCGCCGTCCCGACGGGGAACGGGGCGATGGACTTCAGGGGCGGCAGGCTGACCGTGGGGGTCTGCGACTGAGCCGCAGGCTGGCAGGCGCCGAGCGCCAGGGCAGAGCCCAGCAGGCTGCGGCGGCTGAGGCCGTAGAGCGAGCCGGGCAGGCTCACCGGCGGCCCGCGGCGGCCCGGCGGAGGCCCATCTCGTCCATGGCCGCGGAATCCCGGCGGGCCAATTCGCGCACCTGTTTCAGCCGGATCTCCTCGGCCACCTGTTCGTACTTCTTCTGCTCTTCGAAGGCGCCATTCAGGGCGTCGCGGGCGCCTTGCTCTTCAAGATCGATCGCCTTCAGCTGGTCGAACAGGGCCGCCCGCCGGGCCCGCAAGCCGTCCAGGAAGCCAATGTGGTACCAACCGGCCTCGGCATTGGACCGGGCGTTCTGCGCCTCGGCCTCGCCCTCAGCCTCCAGCATCAGCAGGCGCATCTCGACGTCGGACCGGCGCTGATTGATCTCGGCCATGCGCTTTTGCAGCACCTCCACCTCATAGGTGGACAGTTTCACGAGGGACTTGGCCCAGCTCATGCGGCGACGCCTTCAAGAATGTGGGACAGGGCGCCGAACGAGTCCTCGAGGCTGGTGGCCTCGTCCTGGTCCTGGCTGAGAAACCCTTCGAGGGCCGGGTTGAGGGCGATCGCCAGGTCCACCTGCGGATCAGAGCCTGGCCGGTAGGCGCCGATGCGGATCAGCTCCTCCATATTGGCGTAGGCCGAAAGCGCCTGACGGGCGGCTGTGACGATCTGGCGTTCGTGAGGCTGGTGACAGCCGGGCATGGTCCGGCTGATGGATTTCAGCACATTGATGGCCGGGAAGCGGCCGCGTTCGGCGATGGCCCGCTCCATGACGATGTGGCCGTCGAGAATCCCGCGCACGGCGTCAGCGATGGGTTCGTTGTGGTCGTCCCCGTCCACCAGCACGGTGAAGAGCCCAGTGATGGGCCCGGCCCGCGTGCCGTCCGGACGGATGGGACCGGGACCGGCGCGCTCCAACAACTTGGGCAGTTCGGTGAAGACGGTAGGCGTATAGCCCTTGGTGGTCGGCGGCTCGCCGGCGGCCAGGCCGATCTCGCGCTGGGCCATGGCGAAGCGGGTGACAGAGTCCATCAGGCACAGGACCTCCATGTCCTGGTCACGCATGAACTCAGCGATAGCCAGCGTCATATAGGCCGCCTGCCGGCGCTTCAGGGCCGGTTCGTCAGAGGTGGCGACCACGACGATGGCGCGGCGCAGGCCCTCCTCGCCCAGGGTCTCTTCGATGAACTCGCGGACCTCCCGGCCCCGCTCGCCGATCAGACCCACGACCACGGCGTCGCAGTCGGCGTTGCGCGCCAGCATGGAGAGCAGCACGGACTTGCCGACGCCCGAACCGGCGAAGACGCCCAGGCGCTGACCCCGGCAGCAAGTGGTGAAGACGTTCATGGCCCGGACCCCCAGGTCCAGGCGGGCGCCCACCCGGTCGCGGGCGTGGGCCGGCGGGGGCGGCGCGCGAAGGGGATAGGCCGCCAGGCCCTGGGGCAGCGGCCCCTTGCCGTCGATAGGCTCGCCAAAGGCGTCAATGATGCGGCCAAGCCAGGCCTTGGTGGGGCGCACCGCCGAGCCGCCGGGCTCGATGCGGATTTCAGCGCCGGGCGCGACGCCCTCGACGGCGCCGAAGGGCATCAAAAGGGCGCGGGCGTCGCGGAAGCCGACCACCTCGGCCGGCAGCGGCGGGGCGCCCAACCGCTCGATTTCAGCCCGGGCGCCGACGGCCAGCCGCGTCACCCCGCCCCGGGCTTCAATGAGCAGCCCGTTGACGGCGGCCACACGGCCAGAGACGGAAAGTGGATCGATACGCTCGACGGCGGCGACGAGACTGCGCAAAGGCCGGGCCCCCGGAAATCACTGATCTCCAGGGTCGCTCGGCAGGCTTAATCCCAGGTGAAGATTCGTAAACGAACCCGGGGACGCGCCCCCTCAGCGCAGGACCCTGGCCAGCCCCAACGCCTCCCGCGGGTGGCGGGCGGCCAGTCTGGCCGCAGCCAAAGGCCGCTGCAGGGCGGCCCGTGCGACCATGGGCCGCGCCAGCTTCGCCGCCAGGGGCCGGGCGTTGCGGGCGATCGGACCGCGGCCGAGATAGGCCACAGCCGCCACAAGGGCGAGGGCGCCGACGCCCAGCGTCACGCCAGGATGTTGCTGAGCCTTGGTGTAGACGCTGAACCGGCGGCCGCCATAGGCGTCGGTGCGGACGTGGCCATCCTTGCCGGCGGCGTAGAGGTTGTCCCCGGGGACCCTCGCTCCCTTGCGCTTGGCCAGCTTTGGCATGACGACGGCGAACAGGGCGTCGGCCAGCCCCGGGGCGCCGCCGCCCAGTAGCGCCATCTGCCGACCGCCTGAGCCGACCGTCACGTGGCGGGTGGGATGCTGGGCGACATGCAGGATGGCATCGGCCACCACCTCAGGCGCATAGACCGGCGGCGGCACGCGGGGCGCCTTGTCCATGTAGTTGCGGGCATGGTCCGGGAAGGGGGTCGAGATGCTGCTGGGCTTGATCAGGGTGACGCTGATCGGCGCCTTCTCCCGGGCGAGCTCCATGCGCAGGGCGTCGGTGAAGCCCTTCACCGCATGCTTGGACGCCGAATAGGCGCCCAGCAGGGGCACGGCGACATC
Source organism: Phenylobacterium sp. (assembly GCF_030693405.1). Taxonomy (GTDB): domain Bacteria; phylum Pseudomonadota; class Alphaproteobacteria; order Caulobacterales; family Caulobacteraceae; genus Phenylobacterium. The sequence goes on along the minus strand of NZ_JAUYAW010000028.1, from coordinate 7,950 downwards.
GGACAGGACCGAGCCCAGGTTGATGATCGCGCCGCCGGACTTGCGGCCCTTGAGGTGCTTGACCGCCTCCAGCGAGCCGTTGACCACGCCGAAATAATTGGTGCGGAACAGGCGCTCGTGATCCTCCAGCGGGATGGACTCCAGGTCGCCATAGAGGCCGACGCCGGCGTCGTTGATCCAGGTGTCGAAGCCGCCGAAGCGCGCAATGGCGGCCCTGGCGATGGCCTCGACCTGAGCGGGATCGCCCACATCGCCAGCCACCGCGTGGGCCCGGCCGCCAGCCGCGTTGATCTCGTCGGCGACCGCCTTGAGGGCCTCCTCATTGCGCGACGCCAGGACGACCGCGGCGCCGGCCTTTGCGGCGCGCCGCGCCGTGGCCAGTCCGATGCCAGAGGAGGCGCCCGTAATCACAATGACCTGTTCAGACAGGGGCTTCAGCTTGACGGGCATGGGTCGTCCTTTTGGCGGCGAGGGGTCAGCGGGCTAGCCGTGCAAACGGTCTCACAGCCTGGCCGTTCCCCGAATTCCCGCGCCGGCGCCCGACCCCCGCTTCGGCGCCCACGTCCAATCACAAAAGATTCAACTGGACTGCGACTCGCCGCCGCGCGCCGCCCCTTGCCGCTGATTCTCAAATCGGATTAACGAATTGCTCAGAGGCCCTTCAATATTAACCGGTCTTAAATTAACTCACCGGCAAGATTACCGGGAGGGGCTTGGACGGTTTCCGAACCGGAGACATCCAAGCTGCGCTGTCGTTCGAGGAGGGACTGATGCGCGTTCTGTTGATTGAGGATGACAGCGCCACGGCGCAGAGCATCGAATTGATGCTGAAGTCAGAAGGCTTCAACGTCTATACGACCGACCTGGGTGAGGAAGGCGTCGATCTGGGCAAGATCTACGACTATGACCTTATCCTGCTCGACCTGAACCTGCCCGATATGAGCGGCATGGATGTGCTGCGGACCCTGCGGGTGGGCAAGATCAACACCCCGGTCATGATCCTGTCCGGCTCCGCCGAGATCGACACCAAGGTTAAGACCTTCGGGGCCGGCGGCGACGACTACATGACCAAGCCTTTCCATAAGGACGAGCTGATCGCCCGCATCCATGCGGTGGTCCGGCGCTCCAAGGGCCACGCCCAGTCGGTCATCCGCACCGGCGACATCGTGGTGAACCTGGACGCCAAGACCGTCGAGGTGAACGGCGCTCGGGTCCACCTGACCGGCAAGGAATACCAGATGCTCGAGCTGCTCTCCCTGCGCAAAGGGACGACGCTCACCAAGGAAATGTTCCTGAACCACCTCTATGGCGGCATGGACGAGCCTGAGCTGAAGATCATCGACGTCTTCATCTGCAAGCTGCGCAAGAAGCTGGCCGCGGCCGCCGAGGGCAAGCACCACATCGAAACCGTCTGGGGCCGCGGCTACGTGCTGCGCGACCCGCAGGAGTCCGCCGTCGCCGCCTGACGACGTCGCCCTTCCAGACTCGATCAAGACAGAACGCCCGCCGCTCCTTCCGGCGGGCGTTTCTGTGTCCGCGGCCGCCTGTCAGGCGAGCGGCGATGGCCAGTCACACAAAACAGGCTAGGTTCCCCCGCAAGAACAAGACGGGGAGGACAAGCCATGGAACGGACGATCGCGCTGGTGGTCTGCCTGATCCTCGGGGCCGTGATCGGCTGGCTCGGGGAGCAGGCCCCCCGCCCCCTTAGCCCTGAGGCGCCGCCGGAAGTCTTCTCCGCCGGCCGGGCCCTCGCCGACATCGAGATCATCGCCCGCGAACCCCATCCCACGGGCAGTCGCGCCAACTTCGCTGTCCGCGAGCATCTGGTCGAACGGATGACGGCGCTTGGCCTCTCCCCCCAGGTGACGGTCGCCCGCCCGGTCTGGACGCGGGAGACCGCGGGGAAAACCCATGTCACGGGCGCCCGTATCGAGAACCTGACCGGGGTGCTGCCGGGCCGGGATCGCACGGCGCCGGCCCTGGCCCTGATGGCCCACTATGACAGCGTGCCGCGCTCGCCGGGCGCTGGGGATGACGCCACCGGCGTGGCCGCCATACTGGAGATCATCGGCGTCCTGCGGGCTCGAGGTCAGCCCGAGCGGGACGTGATCGTGATCTTTACCGATGGGGAAGAGATCGGTCTGCTAGGGGCCAGGGCCTATTTCGAACAGCCTGGCGCTGCCGAACGGATCGGCTTCCTGATCAATCTGGAGGCCCGCGGCTCGGCCGGACGGGTCAACATGTTCCAGACCGGCGTCAATGGCGGCCCGACCATCGACCTCTACGCCCGGGTGTCTCCGAGATCGCCGTCCAACTCCCTGGCGAGCTTCGCCTATGAGCAGATGCCCAACGACACGGACTTCACGGTCCCGAGGGATCTGGGGGTAGCCGGGCTCAACTACGCCTTCGCCGGGCGGCAGTTCGACTATCACAGCCCCACCGCGGGCGTAGACACCCTGTCCCCTGGCTCTGTCCAGGACATCGGCGACCACGCCCTGGCCGCCGCCATCGCCGCGGCCTATTCCGACACCCTGCCCGGCCAGGGGCCAGACCTCGTTTATGCGCCCCTGCCAGGCGGCAAGATCGTCGCCTACCCGCCATCCCTGGGATGGGGCCTGCTGGCGGCCGCGGCCCTGTTGCTGATGCTGGGCGCCGTCCGGGCCCGCAGGGCCGGCCAGGAGATCAAGATCCTGGATGTCGCTCAGGGCGCGCTGGCTGGCCTCTATGTCCTGCTGGCCGGCGCCGTGATCCTGCGCTTCGCCCGACAGGCGACCGGGGTCGGATTCGGTTACCTGGAGCAACGGGAGCTGCTGGCCCAGGCGGCGCGGTTCGAGGTGGTGGTCATTCTCCTGGCGCTGGGCGTCGTCCTGCTGGCGGCCGCGGCGCTCGCCAAGGGCGGCATGCGGTTGACCACCGCGCTGCTGGCCATCGGCGCCGGGCTCGGCTGTCAGATCGGCGGGTGGGACCTGCCGGCGCTCGCCCTCGGGCTGGTGGCCAGTCTCGTCGCCCTGATCACCTTCGGCCGCCCCGCCCAGCGCAGCGCGAGCTGGATCGGCCTGCTGGCCATGGGCCTGGCCGGCGGCCTCGCCCTACAGGCGACCGTCCCGACCACCGCCTTCCTGATCAGCTGGCCGCTACTCCTGGCCTGCCTGGGGGCTGCACTCACCAGCCTGGGCGCCGCCCGGGCCCTGCCGTTGCGGGTCTCCCTGATTGTGCTCGGCGGCGCCGGCCTGGGCTGGCTCGGCTTCGCCATCCATGCCGTCTATGTGAACCTCGACATGGTCGAGCTCCTGGCGATCCTGGCCTGGCTGACGGCCTTCCTGCTCTGGCCCTTCGCTCACCCGAAGATGGGCGGCGCCGGACGCATCACCGCCCTGCTCGTCCTGGGGGCGGGCTTCGTCCTGCTGGCGGTGGTCAGGTTCGATCCGCCATGGTCGGCGCGATACCCGCAGGCGACCATGCCGCAATACCTGGTGGATCAGACGTCGGGCCAGGCGCACCGGCTGGAGGCCGCCCCCCACCTGACCGACTGGAGCCGCCGCCTTCTGTCGCCCGATGGGGAGGCTATCGGTCCGGTTGACGCCAGCCCGGTCTGGCGACGGCCGGTCCAGGGGGCGCCTGCGCCGATGCTCGACCTGCCCGCCCCGCGCTTCGATCTGGACGCTGGCGGCGGCCGACGCGTCCTGTCGGCGACTCCCCCGGCCGGCGCCGTCACCCTGACCCTGGAGCTTCGCAGCAATGTTCCCGTGGAGGATGTCCGCCTGAACGGTCGGCCGGTCGCCCTGCTGGCGACGCCAGGCCAGTGGTCCCAACTGCGCTGGAGCGCCGATCCTCAGCCCGTCCAGGTCAGCTTCAGCACCCAAGCGGCCTCTGGAACTGTGGAGATCAGATATGGGGCGATTACGCCGGCCTGGCCGGTCGGGGCGAGGCCCCCGCCGCCGCGCCCAGATGATGTGATGGCGTTCGATGCCGGCGATTCCACGATCGTGAAGGGGGAGACATCACTGAACTGGTAAGGCTTCGCTTGGCTCGAAGGCCGGCCTCGGCTATCCCAGGGCCATGAGCAGACCCGACGTGGTGATCTATCACAACCCCGCCTGCGGAACCTCGCGCAACACCCTTGCCCTGCTGCGGGAGAAGGGGGTCGAACCGACCGTCGTCGAATATCTGAAAGTCGGCTGGACGAAGGAACAACTTCAGGAGCTTGTGGATCGTTCCGGCGCCAGCGCCCGTGAACTGCTTCGCGAGCGTGGCACCCAGGCCGCCGAGCTTGGTCTGACGGACCCTGCGACCTCTGACGAGGCCATACTGGCGGCGATGATCCTCGACCCTATCCTGGTCAACCGGCCGATCGTCGTGACCGAAAAGGGGGTCGCCCTGTGCCGCCCGCCCGAACGCGCGCTGAATCTGCTGTGAAAAGACTCATCCCTGAGGCGACCGGGTTCCCCCGTAGCGCGCCAGGGGGCGACAAATCGACCTTTCTCCCTAAAGTTACCAACGGTTAACCGCATGACCCGACTCTGGCATGGCCTACCACTTGCTGTATCTCGTCGTGTCAGGTCATGGGTGACCCAGACTGTGGCGTCGTTGGAATCCGGGGGCACGATGCAAGAGTTCGATCCCAGACGGCCGACCCTTCGTTACGCGCCCCGCCTGATGGTGGGCGTGGGCGGCATCTGCGCTTTGGCCCTGGGCTGGAAGCTCACCGCCGCCGAGGCCACCGCGCCGACCCCGCCCCTGCTGGACTCCGCGGCCATCAGCGCCCTGCAGCACGAAGCCTTCGCCCAGGCTGAGGCCCTTCCCGGCTTCGCCCGTCCCGAGAGCGTGGCCGTCAAGGTCCTGCCCGGCGACACCCTGGAAGCCGCCGTGGCCCGGACCGGGGTCTCCGCCGAGGAGGCCCGCCAGGCGGTCCGCACCCTGGGCGAGGCCATGGACACCGTCCACATCAAGGCCGGCATGACCTTCGACGCCGCCATCGCCCGTCCCGATGATGAGACCGGCCAGGCCCGTCTGATCGGCCTGTCCCTGCGCACCGGCCCCGCCACCGCCGTGACCCTCTCGCGCACCTTCGACGGCGCCCTGCGTCTGCGGGAGATGGAAGAGGCGATCCGCAACGAGACCACGGTCGCCCAGGGCGAAATCCACGGCTCGCTCTATGAAAGCGCCGCCAAGCTGGGCGCCACCTCGTCGGTGACCTCCAAGGTGGTCAAGCTGTTCGCCCACAAGCTGGACTTCCAGCGGGACATCAAGGCCGGCGACGAGTTCAAGCTGGTCTTCGAACGCCGGGTCACCGAAAGCGGCCGCGTGGTCGAGACCGGCGAGCTGGAATACGCCGAGGTCAAGGGCGTCAAATTCTATCGCTTTGAACGCAATAACGGCGACGTCGACTATTTCGACGAGACCGGGAAGAACATCCGCGGCTTCCTGCTGCGCACCCCCGTGGACGGGGCCCGCATCACCTCAAACTTCGGCCCCCGCCGCCATCCGGTGCTGGGCTTCCGCCGCAGCCACCAGGGCGTTGATTTCGGCGCCGGCACCGGCACGCCGATCCTGTCGGCCGGCGACGGGGTGATCGTCGAGGCCCGCCGCTGGGGCGGCTATGGCAACTGGGTGCGCGTGCGCCATGCCGATGGCTGGGAGACCGGCTACGCCCACGCCTCCCGCTTCGCCAAGGGCGTCCGCCCCGGCATGCGGGTCAAGCAGGGGCAGGTGATCGCCTATGTGGGCTCCACCGGCATGTCCACCGGCCCGCACCTGCACTACGAAGTCTGGAAGAACGGTCAGCGGGTCAACCCGATCGGCGCCAAGGTGCCCCAGGGCACGATCCTGACCGGCGGCGAGCTGGCGGCCTTCAAGGCCAAGAAGAGCCGGATCGACACCCTTCTGGCCAGCTCCGGCCCGGCCAAGGGCGATGCAGCGGTCAAGCTGGCGGCCGCGGAGATCGACACCGTGGCCCTGGCGGACCTGCGCCGCTGATCGACCGGCCAGACTGACCTTGCGTCAGGGTTTCGCTGGAGCCGCCTGGGGCCTAAGCTGAAGTGACGAGCGAACGTCACCACTCGGAGGCCCCGTGACCGTCGCGACCAGTCCCCCACCGCGCGCCCGCTACGCCGCCCGGCGCGACGCCATCCTGGCCGCCGCCTGCAAGGTCTTCATCGACCAGGGCGTCAGCGGATTCACCCTGGCGGCCGTGGCCAAGCGGATGGATCTGCATCCGGTCAGCCTGACTTACTATTTCAAGCGCAAGGAAGACCTGGCCGCCGAGTGCATGCGGCTGACCTTGTCGCGCTTCAACGCCATGCTGGAGAGCGCCGAGCGCGAGGAGACCGCCCAGGCGCGGCTGCGCGCCTTTGTCGGCGCCTACTTCGAGACCCGGCGGGGCATCGTGCTGGGCGAAGCGCCGCGGCTGCTGCCCTTTGGCGAAATCACCCAGATCGGCGCCCCTGGCGACGAAGAACTGGTCGAGGCCTATCGGGCGCTGCGCCAGCGGCTGGCCCGTCTGCTGCGCCCGGCCGACGCCCCCTGGCTGACCGGCCCGCGACGTTACATGCTGGCCCACCTGATCATCGACCAGCTCTGCTGGTCCGACACCTGGATCGCTGGCTACGAGATCGCCGACTTCGGACGGGTCGCCGAGAAGATCTCAGATGTCATGATCAACGGCCTGGCGGCGCCTGGCCAGACCCGGCCGGACAAGCCGTTGCTTGATCTCGGCGCGCCGCCGGCTCTGAACGACGAAGTCACCCGGGAGCGGTTCCTGGTAGCGGCCACCGAGATCATCAACCGCGAAGGCTATCGCGGCGCCTCCGTGGACAAGATCTCGGCCTATCTGAACGTCACCAAGGGCTCCTTCTATCACCACAACACCGACAAGGATGAACTGGCCCGCGCCTGTTTCGAGCGCACCTTCGACCTGATCGATGAGGCCAAGAGCCGGGGCCGGTCGGAGCCCAGCGGGTGGGAACGGCTGTGGCTGATCTCAGCCTCCCTGACGGCTCACCAGACGAGCGGCGAGCGCGGCCGGATGCTGCGCCATTTCGCCCTCTCGGCCATGCCGGGCGAACTCCGCCGGTCCATTTCCGGGCGCTTCCAGCAGATCGCCAACGCCTTCTCCGGCATTATCGCCGACGGCATCGCCGATGGCTCGCTCCGCCCGGTCGACCCGCTGCTGTCGGCGCATCTGGTGATGGCGATGTTCAATTCCGTGCTGCTGCTGGAGCACTGGGGCGAGGACGCCACCGTCGAGACGGTGATCAGCGCCTATGTCCGCCCCGCCCTGATGGGCTTCTTCACCCCCGAATAGGGGCGCGCAAGTCCATAGAAAAAGGGGCGGCCGCCGCCGCCCCTTTTGGACGCCCCCAGAATCGTCGCGGACCAATGCCGCCGCGCCCGATCTCCCCCCTAGGAACGTCGTTGACCGAACCCCAGTAGGTGAAGCTTGCCCGGGGTCTCCCCCGACGACAAGCCCGCACGCCTATTAGGAGAAAGGCGGATCACCTTGTGACCCGCCTGCCCCGACATCAGGCGCTCAGGCGTCGAAGACGATGACGGAGCGGGCGATTTCCCCGCGCTTCATCTCGTCGAACGCCTCGTTGACCTGCTCGAGCTTCAGCCGGCGGGACACCAGGTCGTCCAGCTTCAGCCGTCCCGACATGTAGAAGTCCACCAGCCGGGGCATGTCGACGGGGAAGCGGTTGGACCCCATCATCGAGCCCTGGATGCGCTTTTCTCCCAGGAAGGCCGCGCCCATCAGGCTGATGGTCTGGCCCACGGGGATCATGCCGATGATGTTGGCCGTGCCGCCCCGGCGCAGCATGTTGAAGGCCTGCTCGGCGGTCTTGGCCAGGCCAATGGCTTCGAAGGCGTGATGCACGCCGCCCTTGGTCATCTCCATCACCGCCTTCACCGCATCGGTGTCAGCCGCGCAGATGAAGTCCGTCGCCCCGAACG
>NZ_JAUYAW010000024.1 GCF_030693405.1 Phenylobacterium sp. | reverse complement strand
CCGGCCAGATGCCGGCCCTGGAGCTGGAGGACGGCACGGTGATCTGCGAGATCACCGCCATCTGCGAGTATCTGGAGGAGATCGCCCCACAGCCCGCCCTGATCGGGACCACGGCTGAGGAACGGGCCGAAACCCGCATGTGGACCCGGCGTATCGACCTGAACATCGTCGAGCCCCTGGCGAGCGGCTTCCGGGCCGCCGAGGGCCGGCCGCTGTTTGAGTCCCGCTTCCGGCTGGTGCGCGCTGAGGCGGCCGAGGATCTGAAGGCCATCGCGCGAGACAAGATCCTCTGGCTCGATGGCCTGATGGAAGGCCAGACCTATGTGTGCGGCGACCGCTTCACCCTGGCCGACATCCTGCTGTTCTGCTTCCTGGCTTTCGGCGCCCAGGTCGGCCAGCCCATGCCCGCAGAAGCTAAGCATCTGCCGGCCTGGTTCGAACGGGTGAAGGCGCGACCGAGTGCTGCGGCCTGAGCCGCCGGCTCAGCTGTCGCCGAGGATGATCTCGCTGAGCGTCGGGCCGATCTCGTCATGGACGACGAGGTCGGCGGCCTCGTCCTGGTCGGTGGGTTCGCGGTTGAGGATGGCCAGGGCCGCTCCCCGGCGTTTGGCCAGCAGGGGAAACTCCGCCGCCGGATAGACCACCAGCGACGAGCCCAGCACCAGGAAGAGGTCGCAGGACAGGGTTGCGGCCGTGGCCCGCTTCATCGGCAATTCGGGCATGGCCTGGCCGAAGGAGATGGTGGCGGTTTTCACAAGCTCGCCGCACTCGTAGCAGGTGGGGATGTCGCCTGTGGCGTCAAACTCATGCTTCAGCTGGGGCAGTTCGTGGCGCAGGCCGCAGGCGAGACACGTCGCGTAGCTGGCGTTGCCATGCAGTTCGATGACCTTGTCGTCCGGCACACCAGACGTCTGGTGCAGATTGTCCACATTCTGGGTGATGACCGCGCTGACCTTGCCCTGCTCGACCAGCCGGGCGACCGCATGGTGGCCGGCATTGGGTTCGCGTCCTGTCCAGCCGGCCCGTCCGGCGAAGGCGCGGGTCCAGGATTCCCGGCGCTTCTCCTCGCTGGCGACGAAGTCCTGGAAGTAGATGGGCTTCATCTGGCTCCAGACCCCGCCGGGGCTGCGGAAATCCGGGATGCCGGATTCCGTGGAGATGCCGGCCCCGGTGAAGACCACCATGTTGCGCGCGCCTTCGATCAGGCGGGCCAGATCCTTGCGATGGCTCATGCGTGGGTCTCCTCTGCCTGAGCTGCGGGGGTGGGCCCAGGTTGCGGCTTGGGCGCAGCCTTGCGGTCCAGGCCGAGCCGCTTGGCCAACAGACCGATGGTCGGCCCCTGGATGACGCTGGAGGCCAGGACGACGAAGAAGACGATGTTGAACATGGCCTGTGCGTCTTCGACCCCGGCGACGATGCCGAATGTGGCCAGCACGATGGGCACCGCCCCGCGAAGACCGGCCCAGGAAACGAACAGCTTGGCGCGCCAGTCGAACTGGCGGAAGGGCGCCAGGCTGATGAAGACGCTGGCGGGTCTGGCGATCAGCATCAGGACCGCGGTGATGGCGAGGCCCTCGAAAGCGACGGCCGGCAGCTGGTGCGGAAAGACCACCAGGCCCAGCGTCAGGAACATGACGACCTGGGCCAGCCAGGCCAGGCCATCCTGGAACTGTGACACGGCCCGGCGGCCGGGATAGTCCCGATTGCCGGCGAGCACCCCGGCCACATAGGCGGCGAGGAATCCGCTGCCTGTCAGGACGCCGGCCAGGCCGAAGGCCAGCAGGGCCGCGGCCACCGAGACCACCAGGAACAGGCCCCCCTGGCGCAGCTTGGCGCGGGTCAGCACCACGGTGAAGGCGTAGCCCACGGCCAGGCCGATGGCGGCGCCCAGGACCATCTGCATCAGGAAGTCCGGGACGAAGCTCAGCAGGGGCGTCGAGGGGACCGCGATCATGGCCAGGGCCACACCCACCAGGAAGATGGCCATGGGGTCGTTGGAGCCACTCTCCAGCTCGATGAGGGCCAGGACATCCTCGCGAATCCGGGTCTCCTGATTGCGCAGGACGGCGAAGACCGCGGCGGCGTCGGTGGAGGCCACCACGCTGCCCAGCAGGAAGCCCTGCAGCAGGCTGAAGTCCAGAAGCAGGATGGCTGTCAGGCTGACAATGCCCGCGCTGATGACCACCCCCACCGTGGCGAGGATCAGGGCCGGCGACAGGACCGGACGCACCGCCTTCCAGGGGGTGTCGAGCCCCCCGGAGAACAGAATGAAGATCAGGCAGGCCACGCCGATGGTCTGGGCGACCTGATAGTCGGCGAAGCCGATGCCGCCGGGACCATCGGATCCGGCCAGCATGCCGAGCGCCAGGAAGCCGATCAGGGCCGGCACCCCGAAGCGGCTGGACAGGGTGCCCGCCAACACCGTCGTCAGCAGAAGAACGCCCGTGACGAGCAGGAAGAGTTCAGGCGTGACAGCGGGCATGGGCGTTTAGGTCGGGCATGAGGCCCTCAGCCGCAACCCCTGGCCGCGCTTTATCCTCACTCGACCGGCTTGGCGCGATAGGAGGCCTCGTCGAGCTCCCCTTCCCATTTGGCGACCGTCACCGCCACCGCCAGGTCGGAGGTGTTGTTGGCCACCGTCCGCGTCATGTCGAGCAGGCGGTCGAAGGGCAGGACAAAGCCCACCACCAGAGCGGTCTGTTCCGGCGAAACACCCATGGTGGTCAGCACGGCGGCCAGCATGAACAGCGACGCCGACGGGATGGGCGCGGTGCCCACCGACACCAGGATCGTGGTGAGACCGGCCAGCAGATACTGGGTCAGGGTCAGCTCGATGCCGAAGGCCTGCGCGGTGAACATGGCCAGCAGGCCGATATAGAGGGCCGTGCCGTCCATGGAGACCGTGGTGCCCAGCGGCAGGGCGGTGGAAGCCACCGTATGGCTGACGCCGAGGTTCTTCTCGGCCACCCGCATGGAGACCGGCAGGGTAGCGGCGCTGGACGAGGTGGAGAAGGCCACCATCACTGCATCGGGAATGTCGCGGAAGAAGGGCCACATGGGCAGGCCCGCCATCAGCCGGATCATCCCCCCATGCACGATGAAGATGTGCAGGAGGCAGCCGACAAGCAGCGCCGCGGCCAGCAGGAAGATATTGTAGAACACGCCGAGGCCGGCGGTCCCCATGACCCAGGCCATCAGGGCGAAGACGCCGAAGGGCGCCACCTCCATCACCAGACGGGTGATGTAGAGGACCACATCGACGCCCGCATCGAACAGCTTGCGGATCGGATCGGCCTTCTCCCCCAGCGCCAGGATCGCGGCGCCCACCAGGAAGGAGAAGAAGATCACCGCCAGGATGTCCCCGTTGGCCAGGGCCTGGATGGGGTTGAGCGGGACGATGCCGAGCAGCTGCTCGCTGACCGGCGGCGCCGTGCCGACCATTTCCGGAGTGACGTCGGTGAAGCTGACCCCCTGGCCTGGCCCGAACAGCAGGCCCATGGTCATGCCGACGCCCACGGCGATGGCGGTGGTCAGCAGGTAGAGGAAGATGGTCTTGGCGCCGATGGAGCCCAGGCGTCTCGGGTCGCCCATGCCCGCCACACCTGCGACGATGGAGACGAAGACCAGGGGCACGACGATCATCCGGATCAGCCGCACGAACAGGTCGCCGACCCACTTGATGGCATTGGCCTGCTCGCCCAGCAGAAGGCCGGCGATGACGCCGAGGACCAGGGCAAGCAAGATGCGCTTCCAGAGGACGACGTCGAACCACCAGCGCTGAAGCAGGGTGCGTTTGACGGGCGCCTCGTCATCGGGGCTCGGCGGCGGCGAATCGGTCATGCGACTCTCTTGATACTAGGGGCCGCATTACGGCGGCGGTTCAGCGCAGGTTAGGGAGGTTATGGCCCCGCGCCAACGACTCTCGCCCCGTTGATCCTCCGAGGGGCGGCGGACAAGACCGCCCAGCGCCTCGGCGTGCGGCGGGACGGCGGCGGCCGACCGGCGCCTGTCTGCTAGGCGCCCGTTGTCCTCGGGCGCCCAAGCGGCGAGCGGGGCCTGGACCGGAGACCCATTCGGTATTACGAAAATTGACGAACGTAATACCGGAGCCAAGATCGCCCCATGACCGTGGAACCGATTTCCCAGCTCGCGCGCCTCAGCGTCAGCCTTCCGGCCGAACTCCTGGCCCAGCTCGACGCCATGGTGGCCGAGCGCGACCTGCCCAGCCGGTCGCAGATGATCGCCGAGCTGATCCGGCACGAACTGGCCGAGCACAGCGAGGGCCGCGACGGCGCGATCCTGGCCGGCACCATCACCCTGATCTACCGGGCCGAGAGCGGCCGGGTGCGCCAGGCGCTCGCCCAGGCGCAAGGCTTGTTCCTGAAGGAGGTCATCTCCTCGCAACACGTCTTCCTGGAGGACGATCAGTCCCTGGAAGTGCTGCTGGTCCAGGGACCTTCGGAGCGCCTGCATCTGCTCTGCGACGAGCTGCGCCGGATCCGCGGCGTGCATCAGATCCGCCTGGTGACGACCCGCGCCCTGTTGCCGCCGCTGCACGCCCATGGCCGCGGGAGCAAGACCGCCGAGATCGGAGGCGCAGCATGAGCGCCTCCTCCACCGCTGACCCCAAGAGCGCCCAGGCCCACGCCCGCGCCCAAGGATCGACCCGCGTCGAGGCCATGCCGACCCTGCCGCCGAGCGAGGCGCGCGACCGGCCGGCCAGCGTAGCGGCCGACGACATGCTCTGGGAAGAGACGATCGGGGCTGGCGGTTACGCCGCCAAACGCCTGAACCGCGGCGCGCGGCTGCGCCTGGTCGACCTCGCCGGCGACGCCTGCGCCTCCATGCTGGTGTTCAACGCCGAAAACCCCGTGGAGCGGCTCAATGTGGCCGATACGGTCAAGGTGCAGTGGAACGCCTATCTCGGCCAGGGCCGCCTGCTGCTCTCGGACATGGGCCGGGTCATGATGAGCCTGCTGGAGGACGGGGCCGAAACCCACGACGCCTTCTGCGGGGCGTCCAATGCGGCGTCCAACGCCCGGCAGTACGGGACCGGCGACAACTGGGGACCGCACCCCAATGCGCGGGACCGCTTCTCGCTGGCGCTCGCCAAGTTCGGCCTGGGGCGGAAGGACATTCACCCCTGCATCAACTGGTTCAAGGGCGTGAAGATCGACGCCGATGGCGGAGTGGAGACCCACGTCGGTCCCTATCCGCCCGGTCGCAGCCTGACCTTGAGAGCGGAGATGGACGTCATCGTGGTGTTGGCCAACTGCCCGCATGTTCGCGACCCCCGCCCTGGCTACAGCGTCACCCCGCTGCGGGTCAGCGCCTGGCGCGGGCCGGTGACAGCGCAGGACGATCCCATCCGCAATGCGACGCCGGAGGGCCTGCGGGCCTTCCTGAACGTCGAAGACTATTTCCGTCGCTAAGAGGGGCCTCCGCCATGACCGACACTGCTCTGGCCGGACTGCCTGGTCCTGTGCTGCATGACGAGATCGTGCCGGCCCTGGCCCCCTGGGACCATGTGGTGCGCAAGGGCGAGGTCCTGCGAATCATCGACCTGGAGGGAAACCAGGCGGTGGACTTCCTGATGTACGCGCTCGCCGACGACGCCGAGCGCTACAGCGCCCAGGACACCATCGCCGCCCAGGGCAACATCTTCCTGCGGACGGGCTCGGTGCTCTTGTCCAACGAAGGAAACCCGATGGCCACGGTGCTGGGCACCTCGGTGGCCTATCACGACACTATCGGCGGAGCCTGTTCCTGTGAGAGCAACACCCTGCGCTATGGCCATCACACCAAGGGCCAGCACGCCTGCGTCGAGAACTTTCTGCAGGCCAACGCCCGCCACGGGCGGGGCAAGCGCGACATGGTCTCCAACATCAACTGGTTCATGAATGTACCCGTTGAGGCCGACGGCGCGCTCGGCATCGTGGACGGCATTTCGGCCCCGGGTCTCTTTGTGGACATCCGCGCTGAGATGGATCTAGTGGCGGTGGTCTCCAACTGCCCGCAGATCAACAACCCCTGCAACGGCTTCAATCCGACGCCGGTGCGCATGATCATCGCCGCCTGAGCAGGGTCGTTCCAGTGTTCACCAAGGTTCTCGTCGCCAATCGCGGCGCCATCGCCTGCCGCATCCTGCGCACGCTCAAGGATATGGGCGTGGCCTCTGTGGCGGTGTTCTCCGACGCAGACGCGGGGTCCCTCCATGTCAGCCAGGCCGACGAGGCGGTGCGGATCGGGCCGGCGCCAGCCGCCCAGTCCTATCTGGACGTCGAGGCCATCCTGGCCGCCGCCCGTGCCACAGGCGCCCAGGCCATCCATCCGGGCTATGGCTTTCTGAGCGAGAACGTGGCCTTCGCCGAGGCCTGCGAGGCCGCCGGGATCGCCTTTATCGGTCCGACGCCGGACAATATCCGCGCCTTTGGCCTTAAGCACACGGCGAGAGACCTGGCCCAGGCCCAGGGTGTGCCGCTCGCGCCGGGGACCGACCTGCTCACCGACGCCGACGCGGCGCTGGCTGCAGCCGGGGGGATCGGCTTCCCAGTGATCCTGAAGGCGACCGCCGGCGGCGGCGGCATCGGGATGCGGGTCTGCGAGGACGCGGCCGCCGTGGCCGAGGCCTTCGCCGCGGTCACCCGCCTGGCCGGCAGCAACTTCTCCGACGGCGGGGTCTTCCTGGAGCGCTATGTGCGTCAGGCCCGACATATCGAGGTCCAGGTCTTCGGCGATGGCGAGGGCCATGTGGTCGCGCTCGGCGAAAGGGACTGCTCCCTCCAGCGACGCAACCAGAAGGTCATTGAGGAGACGCCGGCCCCGCATCTGCCGGCCGCCACCCGGACCGCGCTGATCGAGGCCGCCGTGCGCCTGACGTCTGCGGCCCGCTACCGCTCGGCCGGTACGGTGGAATTCCTCTATGACGCCGAGCGGGACGACTTCTTCTTCCTGGAGGTGAACACCCGGCTGCAGGTCGAACATGGGGTCACCGAGCAGGTCACCGGCGTCGACCTGGTGGCCTGGATGATCCGCGGCGCGGCGGGGGACTACGGCTTCCTCGAGGGTTTCGAAGCCGCCCTCCGCGGCACCTCGATTCAGGCCAGGCTCTATGCCGAGGACCCGGGCCAGGACTATCGGCCCAGCTCCGGCGTGCTGACTCAGGTGCGTTTCCCCGACGACGTCCGCGCGGACTCCTGGGTGGTGGACGGGACCGAGGTCAGCGCCTTCTACGACCCGCTCTTAGCCAAGCTGATCGTCACCGCGCCGGATCGCGAGCAGGCGGTGGCGGCCCTGCAGCAGGCCCTCGACGACACGCGCTTGGCGGGGCTGGAGACCAATCTGGAATGGCTGCGCCAGGTGGCCCGCAGCGAGGCCTTCGTCTCGGGCCAGGTTTCGACCCGGGCGCTCGCCGACATCGACTTCCAGCCTCAGACTATCCGTGTACTGAGCGGTGGGCCGGCGACCACCGTCCAGGACTATCCCGGCCGTCAGGGCTATTGGGATGTGGGTGTGCCGCCGTCCGGGCCGATGGACGCGCTCGCCTTCCGGCTGGGCAATCGGCTGCTGGGCAATATGGAGACCGCCGCGGGGCTGGAGATCACCGCCCTTGGCCCCACCCTTCTGTTCAATCGTACGGCCTCAGTCTGCCTTGCCGGTGCGGCCCTGGAGGCGAGCCTCGATGGCGCGCCGATCGAGCCCTATGTCCCGTTCCAGATCGCGCCCGGCCAGACCCTGAAGCTCGGACGGGTGAAGGGGGCGGGGCTTCGAGCCTATCTGCTGGTGCGCGGCGGGATTGACGTGCCGGCCTATCTGGGCAGCCGGGCGAGCTTCACCCTCGGCGGCTTCGGCGGTCATGCCGGCCGCACCCTGGCCGCCGGCGACGTGCTGCGGGTCGGCGATGGTCTGGTCGGGCCGCCGCGCCCGGCGCTCGCGCAGGATCAGAAGCCGTCACTCTCCAAGGCCTGGACCGTGCGCGTGCTGGCCGGTCCCCATGGCGCGCCAGACTTTTTCACCGAGGCCGACGTGGCGATGATCGCCAGCGCCCCGTGGAAGGTCCACTACAACTCCAACCGCACCGGCGTGCGGCTGATCGGGCCCAAGCCGCAATGGGCGCGGCGCGACGGGGGGGAGGCGGGCCTGCATCCCTCCAACATCCACGACAACGCCTACGCCATCGGCGCGGTGGACTTCACCGGCGACATGCCGATCATCCTGGGGCCGGACGGTCCCTCCCTGGGGGGCTTTGTCTGCCCCTTCGTGATTATCCAGGCCGATCTTTGGAAGGCCGGCCAGCTGGCGC
The DNA here is from genome assembly GCF_030693405.1 of Phenylobacterium sp. Classification (GTDB taxonomy): domain Bacteria; phylum Pseudomonadota; class Alphaproteobacteria; order Caulobacterales; family Caulobacteraceae; genus Phenylobacterium. The sequence goes on along the minus strand of NZ_JAUYAW010000024.1, from coordinate 51,282 downwards.
CGGGCGATACGGTGAGCTTCCAGGTGGTCAGTGACGATGAGGCGGTGGCCGCGGAAAAGGCCCAGGACGCCCTGATCGCCGGCGTCCCGCCGCCGGCCACGCCGCAGCCGCCCGCGCCCGCCGTACTCTCCAGCGACAGCCCGATCCTGGGCGTTATTGAGGCCGCCGGCCATCGACCCCGCGCCGTCTATCGCCGCCAGGGGGACCGCCACCTGCTGGTGGAGTACGGCCCCATCGTGCTCGACCTGGAGCTTCGCCTGCGCATCCACGCTCTGATGCTCGAGCTGCAGAACATGGCCCTACCCGGGGTCATCGACATCACGCCGGGCATCCGCTCGCTGCAGGTCCACTATGACAGCCGGGTGCTATCGCAGGCCGAGCTCTTGCGCGCGCTGACCGACGCCGAGGACCGGCTAGGCGGCCTCGACGACTTCGAAATCCCGTCCCGGGTGGTCCACCTGCCGCTCTCGTGGAAGGACCCGGCCATCTACGAGACCATCGACAAGTATATGGCCTCGGTCAGGGATGACGCCCCCTGGTGCCCGGACAACATCGAGTTCATCCGGCGGATCAACGGCCTGGCCAGCGAGGACGATGTCCATCGCATCGTCTTCGACGCGCGCTATCTGGTGATGGGGCTGGGCGACGTCTATCTGGGCGCGCCGGTGGCCACCCCCATCGACCCGCGCCACCGGCTGGTGACCACCAAGTACAACCCCGCCCGCACCTGGACCCCGCCCAATGTGGTGGGTATCGGCGGGGCCTATATGTGCATCTATGGGATGGAGGGGCCGGGCGGCTACCAGCTGTTTGGCCGCACCATCCAGGTCTGGAACACCTATCGCCAGACGAACGCCTTCACCGAGGGCAAGCCCTGGCTGCTGCGGTTCTTCGACCAGATCCGCTTCTTCCCCGTCAGCCACGACGAGCTGACCGAGTGGCGGCGCGACTTCCCCCTGGGCCGGCGGGAAATCCAGATCGACCACGAGACCTTCCGCCTGTCGGACTATCGCCGCTTCCTGGCCGACAACGCCGGCAGCATCGAGGCCTTTCAGACCACCCGGGAGGCAGCCTTCGACGCCGAGCGCGCCGAGTGGGAGCGCCGCGGCGAGTTCGCCCGGGTCGAGGCCCTGGCCAGCGCCGCCGACGATGTGGCCGAGACTGAGTCGATCGTCGTCCCCGAGGGCGCTGAGCTGGTGGAGGCGCCGCTCGGCGGCAGCGTCTGGAAGATGCTGGTCCAGCCTGGCGACCGGGTCGAGAAGGGCGCGGTCATCGCCATCATCGAGGCCATGAAGACCGAGTGCGATGTGGCCAGCCCCACCGCCGGCGTCGTCCGCCAGGTCTACGCCCAGGAACGCCAGGCCATCGCGCCCGGCGCGCCGATGATCGCGATCGAACCCGCCTGAGCCGGAGCCCGCCTATGGACCGCCTGTCCGTCGCCGCCATCGCCGCCGAGGTCCGGTCGGGCGCCCAGACCGCCGAGCAGGTCGCCCGCGACAGCCTGGCGCGGATCGCCGCCCATGATGCGGTCCAATCCCAGGCCTGGATCGAACGTCCAAAGACCGAGGACGTCCTTGCTGCCGCCCGGGCGGTGGACGCCCGGCTCGCCGCCGGTGAGGACCTGCCCCTGGCCGGCGTCCCCTTTGCCGTAAAGGACAATATCGACGTCGCCGGCCTGCCCACCACCGCAGCTTGCCCCGCCTATGCCTACAGCCCGGACGAGACCGCGACGGTGGTCGCCCGCCTGCAGGCGGCCGGGGCGGTTATGATGGGCAAGACCAATCTCGACCAGTTCGCCACCGGCCTGGTGGGCAGCCGCACGCCTTATGGAATCCCGGGTTGCGTGTTCAATCGCGACTATGTGAGCGGCGGCTCCAGCTCGGGCAGCGCCGTGGCGGTGGGGGCGGGGCTGGTGGCCTTTGCGCTGGGCACCGACACCGCAGGGTCTGGCCGCGTGCCAGCCGCCTTCAACGGCCTGGTGGGTCTCAAGCCCACCAAGGGACGCTGGAGCACCACGGGCTTGGTCCCGGCCTGCCGGTCGCTCGACTGCATCACCGTCTTCACCGCCACCGCCGCCGATGCAGCCCTGGTGGACTCCGTGGCCGCAGGCTTCGACCCCGCCGATCCCTATTCCCGCCAGCCCGGCCCCGCCGCACCGGCCCTGGGTCCGGCCTACCGCATGGGCGTGCCCCGTCTGGACCAGCTCAACTATCTGGGCGATGCGGCGTCCGAGCACTTTTACGACCAGGCCGTCGCCCGCCTGGCGGCCACCGGCGCGACCCTGGTGGAGGTGGACATCGCGCCCCTGCTGGAGGCAGCCCAGCTCCTCTATGCCGGCCCCTGGGTCGCCGAGCGGACCGCCGCCATCGAGGATCTGCTGCGGACGAAGCCTGCCGCGGTCCACCCGGTGGTGCGGGCCATCGTCCAGACCGGCTTTGGCGTCTCGGGGCTGGAGACCTTCAGGGGCCTCTATGCGCTTCAGGACCACGCCCGGGCGGCCCAGGCGCTCTGGGAGACCATAGACGTCCTGCTACTGCCCACGGCGCCGACCATCTACCGGATCAGCGAAGTGCTCGCAGAGCCCTTCGCGCTGAACGCCAATCTTGGTCTCTACACCAACTTCGTGAACCTGCTCGACATGAGCGCCATCGCCGTGCCCGCCGGTTACCGGGACAATGGCACGGGCTTTGGCGTCACCCTGATCGGTCCAGCCTGGGCCGACGCCGCCCTGCTCGACCTCGCCCGTCGCTATGAGGAGATCCGTCCCATGCCCGCCGCCCCTGAGCTCGACACCACGGGCAAGCCCCAGACCGTCAGACTGAGCGTCGTCGGCGCCCATCTGGCCGGCATGCCCCTGCACTGGCAGCTGACCTCCCGCGACGCCCGTCTGGTGGCCCGCACCCGCACCGCGCCGGCCTATAGGCTTTATGCGATGGCCGAGACGACGCCGCCGAAACCAGCCCTGATTCACGTGGGCGAGGCCGACGGCGCCGCCATCGAGGTGGAGGTCTATGAGCTGGATGTGGCGGGCTTCGGCGGGTTCACTGCCGAAGTGCCGGCGCCGCTGGCCATCGGCACGGTGAGCCTGGAGGACGGGACCACGGTGAAGGGTTTTGTCGCCGAGCCCCGGGCGCTGGCAGGCGCGACGGACATCACCCATCTGGGCGGCTGGCGCGCCTATATCGCCAGCCTGGCCTAACTCAGGGCTCAGGCCTCGCCCGCCATGGCCGCGATCTCCCTGGGGATCGCGGTCTTTTGCTTGTCGTCCAGCGGGAAGTCATAGACCGCCGTGGAGCCATAGCGGTGCGGCGCGTGGGGATCATGGCGGCGCTTGTCCACCGCGATGACCCGGGTGCCCAGCTTGAAGGCCTCCTTGATATCGTGGGTGACCATCAGGATGGTCAGACCATGCTCGCGCCAAAGCCCGGTGATCAACTCGTGCATGTCCAGGCGCACGCCAGGATCCAGCGCGCCGAAGGGCTCATCCAGCAATAGGATGCGGGGCCTGGTGATCAGGGCCTGGGCGATGGCCAGGCGCTGCTGCATGCCGCCAGAAAGCGCCCTGGGGAAGGCCTTGAGGGAGGCCGAAAGGCCCACCTGCTCCAGGATGGCCACGGCCTCGGCCTTGGCCTGACGTCGTGCGGCGCCGGTGAGCAGGCCGGTGAATGGCGCCTGGTCGCAGCGGGCGCCGAACATCACGTTCTGCAGCACGGTCATGTGCGGAAAGACGGAATAGCGCTGGAAGACCACGCCGCGGTCGGGGCCGGGCTCAGGGGGAATGGGCGCCCCGTCCAGCAGGATCTCGCCGCGGCTGGGGGCTTCTTGACCGAGCGCCAGCCTCAGGAAGGTGCTCTTGCCGGCGCCGGAGGGTCCGACGATGGAGACGAAGGCGCCGGGCGCCACATCCAGGCTGACCTTCTCCAGGACCACATGGTCGCCGTACTCGACCCAGACATTGCGGAACGACAGGACCGGGGTCATCGGCGGCCTCCCGGCGCATGGGCCCAGCGGAAGGCGGTACGGCTCCAGGTCAGCAGCAGTAGGTCGATGATCACCGCCAGCAGCGAGATCCAGGCGACGTAGGGCAGGATGATGTCCATGGCCAGGTATCGACGAACGAGGAAGATCCGGTAGCCGAGGCCCACATCCGAGGCGATGGCTTCGGCGGAGATGAGAAACACCCAGGCCGGACCCAGCGAGAAGCGCACGCTGTCGATCAGCCGCGGCATGGCCTGGGGCAGGGCGACCTGCAGGGCCACCAGCCAGGTGGAGGCGCCCAGCGTCTGGGCCTTGACGATCTGCTCCTCGGGGATGGCCGCCACGTGGGAGGCGAGGTCCCGGACCATGAAGGGCGTGATGCCGACGAAGATCAGTACGATCTTGGCGGTCTCGCCCAGGCCGAAGACGATGAACAATATGGGCAGGACGGCGATGGGCGGGATCACCGAGATCGTCGCCACCAGGGGCCCAAGTCCTGCCCTCGCATAGGGCAAAAGTCCGATCGACAGACCCAGAACCAGGGTGGTGGCGGCGGCGGCGGCGACGGCGATCCCGAGGCGGGTGAGGCTGGCCTTGGTGTCGGCGACCAAGGGGATTTCGCCGGTGCGGGGATCCTCCTGCAGGGCCATGATCTGCATGGACTGGGCCATGGCCGCCGGGGTCGGGAGGATCTTGTCGCGGGGGTTTTCCGCGTGGCGGGCCTGGGAGGCCACCAGATAGAGCAGGACCAGGACAGCGATGGGCAAGAGGCCCAGAAGGAGGCGACCGCCGCCACGCGGCCTGGCGTTCAGCAGTCGGCGCATGGGGTGGTCACCTCGATCAGGGGTACTCAGGCTACGGGGGCGGGCGGGGCGCTAGAGGGCGCCGTCGACCGCCATCTGGGTATAGGTCGGATCAAAGCGCAGCATGACGTTTTCGGCGTTGCCCAGGATCTTGTCGCCGGGGAAGCTGATGCCGATGTCGTCCACCGACCGGGCGCCCTGGCCAAACAGTCCGGCCTGGAAGCTGAACTGACGGACCTTGTCATTGGCTGCGACCATGTCCTCGCTCAGCATCGCCGCCAGGGCGTCCTGGGGGGTGTAGTACATGAAGGTGGTCGCGAGCTGGCCTTCATAGCCGGCCAGGTCCGTGCCGGAGATCTGGGCCATGGCTTCGCGGGCGGCCTGACCCTCAGGGGTGTCGGCGCTCATCAGAGCCATGGTTTCGTACCAGATGCCGGCCAGAGCCTTGCCCAGGTTCGGGTTGGCCGCCAGGACCTCGGTGGAGACGATCATCATGTCGAGGATTTCGCCGGGGATCTGGGTGGAGTTGAACACTTCCACCGCGCCCGGCTGCTTCTTGATCTCGGCGAGCTGCGGGTTCCAGGGCACCACGGCCGTGGTCTGAGGGGCGGTGAAGGCGGCGACCATGTCGGCGTCGGAGGTGTTGACCACCGAGACGTCGGTCATGGCCAGACCCGCGCTCTCCAGCCCGCGGGCCAGCAGATAGTGCGAGACCGAGTTCTCGACGAGGTTCACCGAGCGGCCCTTGATGTCGGCCAGGGTCGATCCATTCTTCAGGATGATGCCGTCATTGCCGTTGGAATAGTCGCCGACGATCACCACGGTGGTGTCCTTGCCGGCGGCGGCGGGAATGGTCAGGGCGTCCATATTGGTGGAGGTCACCCCGTCCAGGGTGCCGGCCGTGAACTGGTTCAGGGATTCCACATAGTCGTTCACCTGAACGAGCTTGATGTTGACGCCGTACTTGTCCGACCATTTCTTCACGATGCCGGCCTGCTCGGCATAGGGCCAGGGCATCCAGCCGGCATAGATGGTCCAGCCGATGGTGTACTCTTTGACTGCGTCGGCGCCCTTGGCCGTCTCCTCGGCGTTCTGACCGCATGCCGCCAGCGCCAGGCTGCCTGCGGCGGCGATCGCCAAGGCGCGTAATCCGTTGACCCACTTCATTCGGATACCCCTTCCATCCTTGGCCGCGCCGCCTTGGCGCGCCCCTGAGTATTACAATCAGAACAAAACGTAATATTCCAACGGGCTCGCCTGGCGGGGAAAGCCGGGGCGGCCGGTCGCCCGGAATCCAGGCGCCATGCGCCCTCCGCGCCCAATTCCTGCGCATCGGAGTCCCTCCGCCACGGCCTGGCTTGCAGCCTCCGCGTTATTACGGAATGCAGAATTCGTAATCATGGGCGCCGGCTCGGAGGCCAGACATGCACGGGTCGAACTTCGACAGCATCCCTTTGGTCGACATCAGCGGACTAGGGTCTCCCGACCTCGCCACCCGGCGCGCCGTGGCCGCCGAGATGGGGGCCGCGGCCCGTGACGTCGGCTTTCTCTATGTGTCGGGCCATGGTCTGGATGAGGTGTTGTTCGAGGACGTGCTGGCCGCCGCCGAGGCCTTCTTCGCCCAGCCGATCGACCGCAAGATGGCCAGCTATATCGGCCGGTCGGTCAATCACAGCGGCTATGTGCCCGAGGGCGAGGAGGTTTTCCCCGGCGGGACCATCGACCGCAAGGAGGCCTTTGACCTCAACCTCGACCTGCCTGGCGCGGGCGCCGGCTCGCCGATGCTGGGCCCCAATCTCTGGCCAGACCAGGCCGGTTTCCGGGAGGCCGCCAGCGCCTACTATTCGGCGGTGTCCGAACTGGCGCAGCGGCTCTTCCGCGGCTTCGCCCTGGCGCTCGATCTGCCGGAGGATCACTTCGAGCCGCACCGTCGCCAGCCACCGAGCCAGTTGCGGATGATTCACTATCCCTTCGATCCCACGGTCCAGGATCGGGAGGGGATCGGCGCCCACACCGACTATGAGTTCTTCACCATCCTGCGGGGCACCGCGCCGGGGCTGGAGGTGCTGAATGGCGCGGGGCAGTGGATCGACGCGCCGCCCGTGCCCGGCGCCTATGTCATCAATATCGGCGACATGCTGGAGGCCTGGACCAATGGGACCTTCACCGCCACCACGCACCGTGTCCGCAAGGTGGCGCAGGAGCGCTACAGCTTTCCCTTCTTCGCCACCTGCGACTACCAGACCGTGGTCGAGCCCGATCCCCGTCTGGTCAGCGCCGAGCGCCCGGCGCGCTATGACCGGCTGATCTCGGGCGAGCACCTGTTCGCCCAGACGGCGCGGACCTTCGGCTATCTGAAGGCAAGGCGGGCCCGCGGCGAGCTGTTGCTGCCGGAGGACCAGCCGCGTTTCGGACGCCTGGACTCCGTCCCGTCCTGAAGCTAGCCAGCCTCATCCGGGCCTGAGGCCAGGGTGAAGAGGTGCCCCAGGCGCCGCTCCGGATCATGGACCTCAAGCGGTCGCCAGACCGCGCCGCGGTCGTCGATAACCTCCCCCCTCTCCGGTGAATACCGAGGTGCCGAGGACCAGAGCGGGCGCCCCTCGCGCCAGGGCAATGTGGACAGCACAATCCGCCAACCATCCCCGATGCGACCGTAGCTGATGGGCATGTCCAGCAGGGCGCAGGCGCGCTCCCGGTCGCCCGTGGCGAGGGCCGCCTTCACGAGGGCCGGCAGAGACTCCCCCGGAGGCAGCGGGGTTCTGCGGCCCTCGATCCTCAGGAAGTGGTCGCCGGCCAGCACCAGTAGCCCCTGACTTTCGTCCTGGGCGAAGGCGGCGCGAAGGCCCCGACTGCCCGGCTCGAGCCGCCAGATCTCTTCGTATTCGATGTGGACGCCGCCTTCGATGAGGATGTCGCCCTCGATCTTCCAGGTCCCTTCGTCGGGAACTGGGCCTGGCGGCTGATAGTCGATGTCCCGTCGCCAGGCGCACAGTTTGGGCGTCACGGTTAGCTGGCCGGCGAAGCCCTGGGCCTCGGCCAGCTCGACCAGCTCAGCGTCGGCATAGTCATCGAAGCCCGTGGCCCCGTCCCGGCGTGGGATGTCGATCCTCAGCCTGATATCGCCGTACCAGCTGTCGGCCTGGACCCAGAAGACGCGCGTGGTGTCGTCTCGGTGGCCGCCGGGCGCGGTGATCTCCTCCCGGCGCCAGACGCCGGTGAGCTCCACAGGAACCTTGGCGCTCACGGTGTCAGTCCTCCAAGGGGCAGGCGTCGTCCATCGACCTGCCGGACCAGCTCATCGGGGGCCTGCTTTCGGCGTGAGCGTCAGCACCGTCGACGCCGCCGCCTCGATGGCCGGGCGGCTGTAGAGCAGCGGCACATATTCGCCCTTCACCCACAGGGGGAAGAGGTCGCGATAGTGGAGGCTGGCCGGGTCGCCGGACTGGCCAGGCGTATTGATCGCCACGCTGTTGTCCCAGGCGCCCACGTCCAGCACCATTCGGAATGAGGCGCCTGACACCACCCGATAGTCGCTGCCCCGCCAGCTGGCCGCCAGCGGACTCAGCATGGTCCCGGCCATGGGGGCGGGGCCGACCGCCAGGCGCTCGGCGGCGTCCGCGGGCAGCAGTGGCGCGAGCGCGTGCTCGAAGCGGGCCTGGTGCAGGTCGCCCCAGGTCCAGGCCGAAAGATCGGGACCCAGTTTACCGGTGACCTCTTCAATGGCCGCCGTCAGGCTTGAGGCCAGGATGGGCCCCCGTGCGGCGGGACTGGCGGCGTTCAGATAGGCGCTGACGGCGGGCTGGTCGCCCCCGCCGATCAGGGCGCGAGCCGCCGCCGGCGCGGCGGCCTGCACCGTGGCCTGACCCAGATGCTTGAACAGCCAGACCTCATAGAGGGCCGCCGCTGCGCTATCGGCCTCAGTGCGGCCGTCCCAGCTCTGCAACAAGGCGATGGCCTTCGCCAGGCGGGGCTCCGGCGCGACGATGTCGCGCAGCAGCGGCACAAGATCGGCGGCGGTGACGTTGGTCGGGTCGGTCTGCAGGGCCATGGCGTCCGCCAGGCTCACAGAGGCGTCAGCCTCGAGAACCTGACTGATGCGGGTCATTCTGGCGGCGTTCGACCACTCGAAACCGACAACGCGGTCAGTCGGGTAGTCGCCGGGCAGATTGAACTGGTTGGCGGTGGCGAGCCAACCCTGCTCGGGGTTGTAGCGGCTGGGCAGGTCGGCGGCGTCCATGAAGCCATGCCACTCATAGCGGCCGTCGCCGGGCACGGGCATCAGGCCGTCCCAGCCCTGGCGCACCGGCACGCGGCCCGCTGCGATCCAGCCGATATTGCCGTCCGTGTCGGCATAGACCTGATTTTCGCTGGGGGTCCCGAACCGTCCCATGGCGGTGGAGAATTCGTTCCAGTTCTGCGCGGTCATGTAGTCGGCCGAGCCGAAATAGGCCGAGGTCCCAGGGTCGCTCCAGACGCTGCGCACCGCATAGGCGCGGTGGGCCTCCGGGTCCTCGAAGACCACGGGACCGTGCCGGGTGAACTTCAGCTCCGCCGTGCGCGGGGCCTGGCCTGCGACCTCAACGGTTTCGGTGACCACCTCCATGGTCGCCCAGCCCTCGCCATAGCGGTAGCGGTTGGGATCGGCGGGGTCGGTCTCATAGACATAGAGGTCTTCCTGGTCGGCCGGGAAGATGGTCAGCCCGAAAGCGATGGTCCCGTTGTGGCCGATGGAGATGCCCGGCAGGGCCGGCTCGCCGGCGCCGATGGCCGAGAAGCCCGGCGCCTCCATGTGTACGATGTAGCGCAGGGAGGGCACGCCGTGCGCCCGATGCGGGTCATTGGCCAGGATCGGCCGACCTGTCGCGGTTCGCGCGGGCGCCACGGTCCAGTTGTTGGAACCTATGGCGTCGGCGGGGATGTCCTCGGCCAGCGCCACCACCTGGCCGGCCTTGAAGGTCACCCCTTGGGTCGCCAGCCGGTAGTCGGTCAGCACCTCGGCCGGAATCGTGCAGGGATCGAGGCCTTCGGGCACGCTCAGCCTATGGTCCGGCTCCAGCCGGCGATTGAGGGCGTTGGCCTCAAGACCCGCGGCGCAGGTGATGCGGGCCCGCTCGACCTCGGCCGCCGCATTGCGGGTCAGGCCATGGCTGCGGATGCGCACCACATCTTCCGGCGCCCAGAGATCTGGGGTGGTCCCGGTGATCTTGAACTCTTCGGGCAGGGGGCGGGCGCCGCTCTGGATCTCGCCGACAAAGGCGTTGATGCCGGCGGTGAAGGCCTCGGCATAGCCCTTGGCCGGAGGCCCATAGGCGGCCCATTCGGCGTCCATGTCGCCGCGATAGAGGAACAGGCGCGAGGCGCGGTCCTGGGCGGCGAAGTCCGGCCCGAAATCCTCAGCCAGCAGGCCCAGGCCACGTTTGCGCCACAGGTCGATCTGCCAGAGCCGGTCGCGGGCGACGTTATAGCCCTGCAGGAAAAACGCGTCGCGGACGCTGGCCGCATAGATGTGGGCGATGCCCCAGCGGTCCACGAGAATCTCGGCCGGCGCCTCTAGCCCCGCCACCTGATGGGTGCTGCGGGCGGGCTCGGCGGCGGCCTGCATGGCCAGGCTGGCCAGGGCCAGACCCATGAGGCTACGTCGCGCCTGTCGTCCCAGATCCTGTCCCATGGCCGCTGCTCCCCTATCGTGCTTTTGCCAGTCAGCTAAGCGGCTGGGGGAGGCCGTGGCAATGCGGGGCGGCTCAATCCTTGCGTGGCGGCCAGGGGATGAAGCCGGATGTGCGGCGGATATAGGCGGCGTATTCAGGCCGCCGGTTCTCCATCCCTTTTTCCACCGTCGGCGCGCCGCTGCCCTTGGTCAGCAGCAGGGTGATGAGGATGGGACCCAGGAACGACCAGACGCCCAGGCCCGTCTCGGCGGCCACCAGATAGAGCCCCCACCAGAGGCAGGCGTCGCCGAAGTAGTTGGGATGGCGCGTGTAGCGCCACAGGCCGGTGTCCAACACCTTGCCCTTGTTGGCCGGGTCGGACTTGAACCGGTCGAGCTGGGCGTCGCCGATGGCCTCGAAGACCAGTCCAAACAGGGCCAGCGCAGCCCCGATAACGGCCAGCGGGCCGAGGCCCAGCGGCGTCTCCACCTGCCCCATCTGGACGGGCAGGGCGACCAGCAGTTGCAGGGGCATCTGCGGGGCGAAGACGAAGACCAGGGCCGAAAGGCCAAAGCTCCAGCCGCGGGCCTGGCCGTCGGCCAGCATCTCCTCATAGCGGCGATCGGCGCCATGGGCCCGCCAGCGGCGCAGGAGGTGCGGGCCCAGCCGCAGGGCCCAGGCGGTGACCAGCAGGGCGAGGATCCAGCCATGAAGGCCTGACCCTCCCGACAGGGCCATGCTGGTCCAGGCCAGGAGCGCCATGCCGGTGGGCCACCAGGCGTCGATGAAGCTGACGTCGCGCAGGCGGATGGCGATGACCCACAGCACCAGATAGGCGGCGACCAGGATCAGGGCGTTGAGGGCGAGCAGTTGCCAGAGGGGCACAGGCGTCTCCGTCGTCCGGCGTCGGCGACGCCTCTCGCCCTAGACTACGCCTGAAGTCTGCGAAGGGATGCGTGCGTCGTCGGCCTCTGCGGCGTCGACGGGCTCGGACACCACGGCGGCCACGGCCATGTCGGCGGTGACATTGCCTACGGTGCGGAAGATGTCGGGGATCACCTCCACCGCCAGCAGGATGGCCAGGATCTCCAGGGGCGCGCCGAGCGCCAGGCAGATGGGCGCCATGCTGGTGAAGAAGGAGATCTGGCCGGGCAGGCCGACGGTCCCGATGCTGACCGCCAGGGACACGGCGATGGCCGCGGCGATCTGGCCGCCCCCGGGCTCCAGGCCGTAGAGGCGGACGATGAAGAAGGCCACGGCCAGGTTGGCCACCGGACTAGTCATGCGGAACACCGCCACGGCGAGCGGCAGGACGACGCCGGTCACGCGGGTCGAGCCGCCCAGCTCATCGCGGGTGCGCTCCACCATGGCCGGCAGGCAGGCGAGCGAGCTCTGGGTGCTGAAGGCCAGGACCTGCACCGGCGCGCAGGCCCGGACGAAGCGTCCGAAGTCCTGGCCACGCAGAACGGCCACCAGGGCATAGGGGATGATCAGCGCGCCGATGGCCACGGCTGAGACCATGAGAACGTATTGGGTGAGGACGCCGGCCGCATCCAGGCCTGTGCGTAGCCCGATGCCGAGGGCGAGCGCGAAGACGCCCAGGGGCGCGGCCACCAGAACCCAGCGCACGATGATGATCATGGTCTCCGAGATGGCCCTGAAGAAAGCGATCAGCGGGGTGCGCAGGTCGTGGCGCAGGCGAGTGGCGGCGAAGCCGAAGACCAGGCCGAACACGACGATCTGCAGAATGGCGTCCTCGGCGGCTGCGCGGACCGGATTGGCCGGGGCCAGGGTCGGCAGCCACTCGCGGAAGCCGGTAGGGGTGGCGACCACCTCGCCGGCCTGGGCCGCGCTGGTCAGGGCCGCGGCGCCCGCCGGATCGATAGGCCAGAGCGCCAGGAAGCCGTTCATGGCGCCCGCCCCATAGAGGGCGGCGACCAACAGGACCGCGGCGAAGATCATGAAGGCCCGGGCCGCCAGACGGCCGGTGGCGGCCGCGTCGGCGGCGGAGGCGACGCCGGTGACCAGCAGGGAGAAGACCAGCGGCACGATGGTCATGCGCAGGGCGTTCAGCCACAGGGCGCCCACCGCCTCGAAGGTCTCAGCGCCCGTGGTCAGGACCGGCGACTCCGCCGCATGGATGACCGCGCCCAGGACAAGCCCGCCGACCAGGGCGGCGAGCACGTAGAGGCTGAGCGATCTGAACATCTGAATCTCCGGCTGGATGCTGAACATGTCACGGCGATGCGGCCGTGCGCCATCGAAACCCTCAGGCTCGCCTCAGGCCAGGGCGGCGGTGGGGAAGGTCCAGTCGTCAGGGTGCAGGGCGCGGCTGATCGGCGTCCTGATCGTGCAGGTCAGGCCGTCTGGCCCGAAGTCGAGCTCGACCCGACCGCCCAGCTCGCCAGCCACACCCTGCTCAAGCAGGCGGGAGCCGAAACCCCGCCGCCCGGGGGTTTCGATGGCCGGCCCACCGAACTCCTGCCAGATAATCGTCGTCTCGTCCGCGGCCGGCCCAAGGCGGGTGATGATGCGCACCTCGCCCCCCTGAGACCAGGCGCCATACTTCACGGCGTTGGTGGCCAGCTCATGCAGGGCCATCCCCAGGCTGACGGCGGTGTTCGGCGCCATGACCAGATCAGGCCCCTCCAGCGTGAAGGGCTGGCCGTAGTGGCGAAGGCTCGCCTCGGCCAGGTCTGCGAAGGACGCACCTTCCCAGCTGCGCTTGACCAGCAGGTTGTGGGTCGAGGACAGGGCCATCAGCCGCTCGACGAAGGTCGCCTTGGCGACTTCAGGCTCGGCCTCGCGGCTGAGGGTCTGGACAGCGATGGACTGGACCGAGGCGAGCGTATTCTTCACCCGGTGGTTCAGCTCGTCCAGCAGCAGCTTCTGGCGGGCCTCGTGCTCGCGCATCTCCACCATAGTGTCCATGGCCGCCCGCAGTTCGGCCAGCGCCGCGTCCCGCTCGGCGATACGGCGCTCAAGCTCCATGGGCGAGGGCAGGGCGATGACCCGGGGCAGCAGGGGCCAAAGGGCGAAGGCGGTGACCACCGAGACCGCCGCGGTGCTGGCCTTGATCAGGGCCTCGATCCCGTAGTCGGGGTTCCACAGGGTCCAGACCATCATGAAATGGGTCACGCCGCACAGCATGATGAAGCCGACGAACATCCAGATCGCCCAGCTGAACTTCACGTCCCGCCGGTGCCAGAGGAAGACCCCCAGCGCCAAGGGGATCGAGAAATAGGCGATCCCGATCAGGATATCGGAGATGGCGTGAGTCCAGATCAGCTCCGGCCGCCACATCAGACAGATGCCGTGGGGGTTCAGGGCGTTGGAGTCGAAGAAGTAGGCGATCGAGTCCCACAAGCCGTTCATTTTGCAAGCCTCTCCCTGGCGCGAGGGCGAAGGTCACGGGCTTTGCGGGTTCCGTCCAGTCCCTTCCCTTGGCGGTCGAGGCGACAGGCCGTCGCCTTGTTGGCGCATCCCGGACCTGGGCCGACAACAAGGCGTCGCAGGGCAGGTCCTATGCTCGCTCTGCGGTTGGGAGAGCGCGGCATGCTGACGGTGTGGGGACGGCCGGAGTCATCGGCCACGGCGCGGGTCATGTGGGCGCTGGGCGAGGCCGGCGTCGCCCACCAGCGGCGGGACTGGGGCGGGCGGTTCGGGGGCGGGGATGACCCGGCCTATCGTGCGCTCAGCCCGCACGGCCGCATCCCGGCCATTACCCGCGACGACGGCTTCAGCCTGTGGGAGTCCAACACCATCATCCGCTGGCTGGCCACCACCTGTCCCGAGGCGGGGCTCTGGCCGGCGGACGAGGCGGCCCGCTGGCAGGCGCAGGCCTGGATGGACTGGTCGGCGGCGCCCGGCCGGGTGATCGGTCCGGTGCGCACCGCATATCGGCGTGCGGAGCCTGACCCGGCCGAAATGGCCAGGACCATCGCCGCAGCGGCGGAGACCTTCGCCGTGCTCGACGCCCGGCTGAAAGACAAGGCCTTCGTCATGGGCGACCAGTTCACCGTCGCTGACCTCGCCCTGGGCGTCATCGTCCATCGCTGGTTCCGCATCCCTGAGGCGCTGGAGCGGCCGGATTTGCCCGCGCTGCACGCCTGGCATCAGCGCCTTTGCGCGCGGCCGGCCTATCAAGACCAGGTGGTGGCCAAGGTCAGCGCCAGGCCCCAGACGCTGGGCATGGGCGACTGAGGCCCTTCGACCCCTCGCGGAATTTCACAGGTGTGCTAGAGGCGGGGCCATGTCGACCCCGCTCTCGCGCATCCGCAACTTCTCCATCGTGGCTCACATCGACCACGGCAAATCCACCCTGTCCGACCGGCTCATCCAGGAGACCGGCGGCCTCACCCAGCGTGAGATGAAGGAGCAGGTGCTCGACTCCATGGAGATCGAGCGCGAACGGGGCATCACCATCAAGGCCCAGACGGTGCGTCTGAACTACAAGGCCAAGGACGGGGAGACCTATGTCCTGAACCTGATGGACACGCCCGGCCACGTGGACTTCGCCTATGAGGTCAGCCGCTCGCTGGCCGCCTGCGAGGGCTCCATCCTGGTGGTGGACTCAAGCCAGGGCGTCGAGGCCCAGACTCTGGCCAATGTCTATCAGGCCATCGACAACAATCACGAGATCGTGCCGGTCCTAAACAAGATCGACCTGCCGGCCGCCGAGCCCGAGCGGGTGCGCGAGCAGATCGAGGACGTCATCGGCATCGACGCCAGCGACGCCATCCTCTGCTCGGCCAAGACCGGCGTCGGCATCGGTGATCTGCTCGAGGCCATCGTCACGCGCCTGCCGGCCCCCAAGGGCGACCGCGAGGCGCCGCTGAAGGCCCTGCTGGTCGACGCCTGGTACGACGCCTATCTGGGCGTCATCGTCCTGGTGCGGGTCATCGACGGCACGCTGAAGGCCGGCCAGCGGGTGAAGATGATGCAGAACGGCTCCACCTATCAGGTGGACCGGCTGGGCGTCTTTTTGCCCAAACAGACCGAGACCGAGGAGCTTGGCCCCGGCGAGATCGGCTTCATCACCGCCCAGATCAAGGAAGTGGCCGACGCCGCCGTCGGCGACACCATCACCGACGAAAAGCGCCCCACGGCCCAGGCCCTGACCGGCTTCCGCGAGGCCCAGCCGGTGGTGTTCTGCGGCCTCTTCCCGGTGGACGCCAACGACTTCGAGGACCTGCGCGCGGCCATCGGCCGCCTGCGCCTGAACGACGCCAGCTTCTCTTATGAGATGGAGACCAGCGCGGCCCTGGGCTTCGGCTTCCGCTGCGGGTTCCTGGGACTGCTGCATCTGGAGATCATCCAGGAGCGGCTGTCTCGCGAGTTCGATCTCGATCTGATCGCCACCGCGCCCAGCGTGGTCTATCGGGTGCAGCTGACCAATGGCGAGGAGATGGAGCTCCATAACCCCGCCGACCTGCCCGATCCGGTGCGCATCGACACCATCGCCGAGCCCTGGATCAAGGCCACCATTCTTACCCCGGATGAGCATCTGGGCTCGATCATCAAGCTCTGCCAGGACCGCCGCGGGGAACAGCGGGAGCTGTCCTATGTGGGGTCCCGGGCGCTCGTGGTCTACGACCTGCCCCTGAACGAGGTGGTGTTCGACTTCTATGACCGGCTGAAATCCATCTCCAAGGGCTACGCCTCCTTCGACTACGCCATCGAGGAGTACCGGGTGGGCGACCTGGTGAAGATGTCGATCCTGGTCAACGCCGAGCCGGTGGACGCGCTGTCCATGCTGGTCCACCGCAACCGCGCCGAGATGCGCGGCCGGGCCATGGTGGAGCGGATGAAGGACCTGATCCCGCCCCACCAGTTCCAGATCCCGATCCAGGCGGCCATCGGCGGCCGGATCATCGCCCGCGAAACCATCCGCGCCCTGCGCAAGGACGTGACGGCCAAGTGCTACGGCGGCGACGCCAGCCGCAAGCGCAAGCTGCTGGACAAGCAGAAGGCCGGCAAGAAGCGCATGCGCCAGTTCGGCAAGGTGGAGATCCCGCAGGAAGCCTTCATCGCCGCCCTGAAGATGGACGCGGATTAGGCCCCTAGTCCTTCCAGGTCTCCGCACTCTCCGGCGCCTTCGCCGGCGGCTTGGCCTCTGCGAAGGGCGCGTACTTGGCGCGGGCCTCGGCGACGCGGCGGGCCATGTCCTCGGCCACGTCGGGATGGCGGGACACCAGGGAATAGGTCTCGCCCGGATCGGTGGTGAGGTCGAAAAGCAGCGGGTAGCGGTGCTGGTCCAGCGGGATGTCCATGGTCCGGTAGTAGGACCTGGCTACATATTTCCATCGCGGCGTGCGCACGGCGGCCACGTGCAGATTGTCGAACAGGATCACCTGGTCGTGGGGCGAGGGCTCGCCGCGCGTCAGCACGCCTGAGAGGTCCGCCCCGTCGATCCCCTCGGCCGGCGCCTCCAGGCCCGCCATGGCCGCGATCGTCGGCAGCAGATCAAGGTTGCTGGCCAGGGCGTCGGAGACGGTCCCAGCAGGGATTGTCCCCGGCCGCCAGGCGATGAAGGGCACCCGGTAGCCGCCCTCCCAGGCCGCGCCGCCCTTACGGTCGCGGTAAGGTCCGGCGGAGCCTTCGAACCACGGCCCATTGTCGGAGGTGAAGACCACCAGCGTGTCTTCCGCCAGCCCCATAGCCTCCAGCCTGCGCAGCAGGCGGCCCACCTGGGCGTCCACCTCTTCCACCACCTCGCCATAGTCGCCGGCCGGAGACCCCATCGGGTCGTCGGGATTGGGGCGCAGGGGTACGTGGGGGGCCGTCAGGGCCAGCAGGATGAAGAAGGGCTCGTCCCGGTGGGCTTCGACAAAGGCGGTCGTCTCGTCGAAAAAGTGCTCGGTCAGCTTGGCGAAGTCGGCCTTGGACTCGCTCATCGGCGCCTCGCCCTGGCCGTCATAGAGGGTGAGGGGACGCATATCGTGGCTGTAGGGCAGGCCCATGAAGCGGTCGAAGCCGAACCGCTGCGGCGGCCAGTGGGGCGAGACGTGCCCCAGGTGCCACTTGCCGATCAGGGCGGTGGCGTAGTTGGGCTTCAGCAGGCGCGGAATGGTCGGCGCTTCCGGCGGCAGACCATTGGTGTCGGCCGGCTGGATCACCTCGCGCGCCAGGCCGTGGCGGATGGCGTAGCCGCCGGTGAGCAGGCCTGCCCGGGATGGCGTGCAGACATTGGCCGAGGCGTAGAAGTCGGTCAGCCGCGCCCCTTCCGCCGCCATCCGGTCCAGTTGCGGCGTGCGGATCAACGTCCCGCCATCGCAGCCGATGTCCCCATAGCCGAGGTCGTCGGCCAGGATGACGATGAAGTTGGGCTTGCGCGGCATATGAGACCTCCCGGGGCGGTCTTGGCGCCGCCACCTGGTGAAGGTTGCCCGCAAACGGCCGCCGGAGGCAATCGTGACGCTGCGCTGTCGGGGAACCAAACGGCGCCCGGACCCTTGTGGCGACATGACCTGGTTCCCTCGCGCCCTGCGCCTTTCGCCCCTTGTTGTCGCGCTCGCCCTGGCCGCCTGCTCGCCCGGACCGGCGGAGGACGCGCCGTCCCAGCCGCCGGCGCCTGCGAGGCCCGCCTTGTCGCCTGAGCTCGCACCGGCCGCTGACCCGCCGGGTGGGACGGTGGGTGGCGATGGCTCGGCCATCGATCTGCAGAGCCTGATGGCGGAGGATCTGAGCGCCGAGACCCTGGTGGGCGAACTCGCCTGCAGCTTCTCAGGCGACGATGAGGCGGTTCTGCTGTTGGCCCGAGGCGACGTGGCCTCCGGCGAGCCGGCGGTCGGTGTGGTCAAGGTCTCAGGCTATGTGGAGCGCGTCGCCGCCCCGGGCGGTTTTGACGGCATGCTCAATGGGGCGAGCTTCGCCGGGCGCGGCAAGACGGTGATGATCGAGGTCACCGGTGCGGCGCAAGGGGGCGGGGAGTCACCGCCGCGGCCCGCCAGCCTGACCTATCAGCGGGCCGACGGGGCCAGCCGGGTGTTCCAGGGCCTTTGGACCTGCGGCCCCTGACCGGTCGCCCGGGGCCGCAGACCTGCGTTCCCAGGCGTCTAGCTCAGGCGGACCTCGCCGACCTTGTCGGCATAGTCCTGCTTGGGGTCGCGGCCCATCAGCACCTTCACCCCTGCGAAAAGGCTGTGCTCGTTGAGCCAGATCTGCGCCCGTTCCGGCTCGAACCGCAGCAGCTGCAGCTTCGGATCATCCTTGCCGCCTTCGTACCAGGCCGCCACGAAGGGGTTCCACAGGCGCTCGATGGTGTCCTGGTCATTGTCCGGGACCAGACGACCGTGGATGGTGGCGAACAGTTCGTGGTCCTTGGACGCGAAGTGGCCCATGGCCCGATGGCCGGCCCCGGTGGCCTGCACCAGATCCACGCCCTTGGCGCTGAAGATCCAGATGGGGCCGCCCTCATCGCCTTCGATCTGGGCGGTCATGGGCTGGCTGTGGCCCTCCTCGACGTCGGTGAGGCCGAGCATCAGCGTGCGGTCGGACTTCAGCGCCTTCCAGAACTTGGCTTCGAGTTTGGCGAGATCGGCCACGGGGGGGGCTCCTTGGAATGAGGGTTTGATCCCAGCCGAACGGCGCCGGAGCCCCCGGCGTTCCGCGCGCCCTTAACCGCCTCGCACCTGGGCGCCGATGGCCGCCAGGTCCTGGGCTGAGCCAAAGACCGCGCCCTCGGCCTCGCCCCGCAGGGCGAAGCTCGGAGGAACCAGCTCCGGCCCTTCGCCCGGCGGCAGGGGCGGGGTGTAGTAGCCCAGGGCATAGCCCCCCAGGGCGTAGCCCAGGAGGTCCTGCAGCTCGGGCGACAGGGTGCGGGCGATCTCCGGCGGGCAGGCCAGATACTGATTTTCCTCCTGCCGCAGCCAGCCCAGCGCATAGGTCAGGTTCAGGCCCCAGCGGTCCTGGTCACTTTGGTTGGCGCCGCCCCCGTGGAAGACGCTGCCGGTATAGACCAGCACCGAGCCGGCCTGCATGACCGCCTGGGTGATCTCGTGAGCCTCCGCCCTCCGGTCGTCGGGCCAGGCGCTGGAGCCGGGGACCACCTGGGTCGCGCCGTTCTCCACCGTGAAGTCTGTGAGGGCCCAGATGGTGTTCAGCTGCGGCTCGATCCCCTTGAGATGCGCGCCCCAGGCCCAGCGGTCCCGGTGGATCGGTTGGGCGCCCTGGCCAGGCATGATCCTGATCAGCTGGGTCAGATGCAGCTGCCAGCGCTCGCAGTTGGCCTTCATCAGATGCTCGCACATCCTGGCGATGCGGGGATCGGTCACGGCGTCACGGACGGCGGGCGAGCGCGCCACCAGGGCGCCTGTACGGGTGGTTCTGACGCCGGTGAAACCGTCCCGTCCCGCCGGCGTGGCCGCCACATAGGGCGAAAGCTCGGCGACCATTCCGGCCACCGCCTCTGGCGTCAGCACGCGGTCGAGGATCAGGGCGCCGTCGCGATCGAGGACCTCGGCCATGGTGGCCGTGGGCGCGTCGGCGGAAAGGTGGACAAGCTCAGGCACAGGCGTCTCCCTGGGGGCTTGTCTGATCCGCTGACGCCCCGCCCCATGGTTGGCGCCCGCTGCGCCTCAACAATGGCGCACCTGCGCCATTCGTCCAGGCGGTTGCTCGTCGCGCCGATGCGCGGCTAAGCTTGGCCTTAGCTTCCATTCAAGGCGGCGCCGGGAGGACGACATGGCCTACAAGTTCGAGATCTTCAAAGACAAGGCGGGTGAGTTCCGGGTGCGCTTCCGCGCCTCTAACGGCGAGATCATGTTCTCGTCGGAAGGCTACGCCGCCAAGGCCAGCGCCAAGAACATGATCGAGTCGATCAAGAAGAATGCGCCGGACGCGGAGGTCGTGGACGAGAGCGCGGCTTAGGGGCGCTCTACCCCGTTGATCGCCGCCCCTGGCCCGGCTTAGATCGGGCGAAGCCGGGCCACAGGGGCAGGCCTGAATGGAGCGCGATCTTTTCATGAGCAAGGTGCTGATCATGGCCGCCGTGGCGGCGGCCCTGCTGGTTGCGGGCTGCAATACGGTCGCCGGCGTGGGGCGCGATATGCAGGCGGCCGGGACGGCGGTGAAGAACACGGCCGAGGATGTGCGCCGTTAGGTCATGACCCGGCGACGGAAAAGCGTCCTGCTGGGTTCCGTCGCCCTTCCATCCCGACCTGGGCGGTCGCATATGGACCCCATGACCGCACCCCAGCGCCCCGGCTTCCTGACCGCTCTCAACCGTGGCCTCAAGGGTCGCTGCCCAGCCTGTGGCGAAGGCAAGCTGTTCTGGCGCTACCTGAAGGTTGAGCCGACCTGTCCGGCCTGCGCTCACGACCTGGCGCAATACCCTGCCGATGACGGCCCGGCCTATTTCACCATCCTCATCGTCGGGCATGTGATCGTCGCCCCGCTCCTGCTGTTCCCCTTTATCTGGCAGGCGCCGGTGGCCGTCGTCCTGGCCTCAACCCTTCTGCCCCTGACCGGCGCGACGCTGCTGCTCTTGCCGCGAATCAAGGGCGCCTTCATCGGCGGGCTCTACGCTCTGGGGGTCAAGGAGAAGGACAGCGCAATGCACACGGCCGACGCCGCAGACTAGGTCGGTCGACCCAGGCGCTCATCTCAGGCGCCATCAGCCGGAACCTTGACCGGGCGCTGCCGTTTCCTTTGCCGCGAGCGCCCGCTGGGGTGCGCTCCTGAGGCGGGACACGCACATGTCGCTTGGCACAATTCTCCTGATCATCCTGATTATCGCCCTGGTGGGCTCTTTGCCCACCTGGGGGCACAGCCGTAGCTGGGGTTACTTCCCGTCCGGCGGCCTGGGCCTGGTTCTGGTGATCGTCCTGATCCTGGTCCTGATGGGTCGAATCTAGACCTCCCGGCGGCGGAAGCCCCGACGGGGCTTCCGCTCACCGCCGCACCTCCCTAGCATCGGCGCAAATCGGGGCCGCGGGGGAGACGGGCATGACGGCGACGGAAACAGGCGCGGACTCACAGGCTCCGCCCGGGCTGCTCGTTCCTGGGCTCACCCCACTTCAGCGCCTGAAAGCCATCGCCGGCGGGTCGGCGGGCAATCTGGTCGAGTGGTACGACTGGTTCGCCTATTCGTCCTTCGCTCTCTATTTCGCCCCGCACTTCTTTCCGTCCGGCGATCCGACCTCGCAATTGCTGCAGGCCGCCGCCGTGTTCGCCATCGGCTTTCTGGCCCGACCGCTCGGCGCCTGGCTGATGGGCCTCTATGCCGACCGGGCCGGCCGCAAGGCGGCGCTCAGCCTGTCGGTGGCCATGATGTGCGCCGGCTCTGCGATCATCGCCATCATCCCCGACTATGCGATGATCGGCGTTGCGGCGCCGGCCATCCTGCTCATGGCCCGCCTGCTGCAAGGCCTGTCCGTGGGCGGCGAATACGGCGCGAGCGCCACCTATCTTTCGGAGATGGCCGGCAAGGCCCGGCGGGGATTCTGGTCGAGCTTCCAGTTTGTCACCCTGATTTCAGGCCAACTCCTGGCGCTTGGCATCCTGATGCTTCTGCAGCGGGTCATGCCCACCGAGGACCTGGAATCCTGGGGCTGGCGCATCCCCTTCGTCATCGGCGCCCTGCTGGCGGTGGTGGTGTTCTGGATCCGCCGGGGCCTCGAGGAGAGCGCCTCTTTCCAGAACGCCCAGGCCTCTGGGGCTGAGCGGGCGCGGACCATGATGTTGTTCACCCACCACCCGTGGGAGACCACCGCCATCTTCTTGCTGACCGCCGGCGGCTCGCTCGCCTTCTATGCCTACACCACCTACATGCAGAAGTTCCTGGTCAACACCTCAGGCTTCAGCAAGGAGACGGCGACCAACATCACGGCCGCCGCCCTGGTCGTTTATCTGTTCATCCTGCCTCTGTTCGGCTGGCTGTCGGACAAGTGGGGAAGGCGCACCAACCTGGCCTTCACCTTCGGCGCCGGCATGCTGCTGACCTATCCGATCATGAACACCATGGCCGGGGTCACCGAACCGCTCATGGCCTTCGCCCTGATGGTGGTGCTGATCGTGATCATCGCCGGCTACACCTCGGTCAGCGCGGTGACCAAGGCCGAGCTGTTCCCCGCTCACGTCCGGGCTTTGGGGGTGGCGTTGCCCTACGCCATGGCCAATGCGGTGTTCGGCGGCACCGCCGAGGCCGTCGCCCTGGGCTTCAAGGGCCAAGGGGTCGAAAGCGCCTTCTACATCTACGTCTCGGCAATCATGGGCGTGGGCCTGATCACATCATTGCTGTTGCGCGACAGCCGCCGTCACAGCCGCATTCTGGAGGACTAGACGCCCGCCCATGCTCGGCCTTCCGCTCTCCCCCCTGGACACCGTCGCCCTGGCCATCTTCGCGGTGGCCTGGCTGGCCTACGAGCCGCTGGTCAAGGCGGCGCTTGGCCGGCGCCACATGATCAATCTCGACATGGCGGTGATCCGGAGCGGCTGGATGAGGGCCATGGCCCGCCGCGAAAGCCGGCTGATGGATAGCCAGTTGCTCGGCCACACCATCAACTCGGCCTCCTTCTTCGCCTCCTCCAACCTGATCCTGATCGCGGGCGCTGCGGGCGTGCTGTTTGGGGGTGAGTCGGCCTTTCGCAGCGCCTCCAGCCTGATCGTTATCGAGACCTCCACCCGCCTGCTGTTCGAGGTGCAGGTGGCCCTGGTGCTGGTGACCCTGGCCCGCGGGCTGCTCGATTTCATCTGGGCGATCCGTCAGCTGAACTACACCATCGCGGTGATCGGGGCCGCGCCCGACGAGGCGGCCGGGGTGGCGCAGGTCTATGGCGCGGCGGCGGGCCGGCTGCTCAACCCCGCCCTGTCGGCGTTCAATGCCGGGGTGCGCGGCTATTATTTCGCCCTCGCCGCCGCCAGCTGGGTCTTCGGATCCACAACCTTCATCATCGCCACCCTGGCGGCCGTCGCAGTGCTGGTGTGGCGCCAGCGGGCCTCTTCCGCCGCCCGCGCCATCGCCGAGATCCGTGAGGTGCTTGAGACGACGCCCGCAGTGACGGCCAGTCGACCGCCTGCCAGGCCCCTTGAAGAGTCTCCGCAGGCCTGACCGGCGTCAGCGGCCGACCAGCAGGGTCCGCAGGTTGTAGCGCCCGGGGCCTCGGGCGAGCATGTCGAGGCCGATCAGCGCCAGGAGGACGGCTGGCATGGCGCTCTCGATACTGTCACCCAGAGCATAGGCCGCCGTGACCGTAAACAAGATCGCACAGATCACCCCGGCCCAGCGGGTCACAAGGCCGGCGATGAAGGCCAGGCCGCAGGCCATCTGGGTATAGACGCTGATCCGCGCCGCCAGCCCGGCCCAGGGCGCCCCTTCGCGTGCGAGGGCATCTGCCAGCTCCTGCATGGCGGGCGCCTGGGTCACCTCATCCCAGACGCTCCACACAAGGAACACGCCCACCACCAGCCGCGTCAGCAGCCGCACCCAGGGGTCGATCCCGCCCAGCCATGACAGGTTCAGCCACCTCGGCCAGGGGGGAGTCCACGCAGGCGGGTCATTGGGCTCAGGCACGGCCGGCCACACATCCAGAAGTTGTGCGATGGGACTTCGCACGCCGAGCTAAGCATGTTCAACCGGGCATGGGGAGGGGGTCTATGGTCAAGCTTGAGTGAGGCCGAGGTCCCGTCGCTGCGCCCGGGTCAGTTTTGCGCTCACCAGGGCGTGGGCCTGGGCGAGCCAGTCGGCGGTCTCCTGCGGCTCCAGGGATGAGAGATCATCGAACCGCACCCACTTGGCCCGCGCCAGATAGGGGGCGGGCCGGGCGCGTCCGCCCTCCACCAGGGCCTCATAGGCGATGTCCGAGGCCTTGAACGACCAGCCCCCATCCAGGGACAGGATGGCGAAGACCTTGCCGCCCACCTTGGCCACCCGGGCGTCACCCCACTGGATGCTCAAGGTGGCGCCCGGCAGGGCCAGCGCTTGGGCCAGGATCTGTTCGCCTGCAGCCCCCAGGCTCACGCCTCGACGCCGGTTCCGATGGGGCAGGTCACGCCGGTGCCGCCGATGCCGCAATAGCCGCCGGGGTTCTTGGCCAGATACTGCTGGTGATAGTCCTCGGCGAAATAGAAGGGGCCAGCCTCGACGATCTCGCTGGTGATCGGTCCCAGGCCCCTGGCCGACAGGGCCTGCTGATAGACGCCCTTGCTGGCGGCCGCCGCGGCGCCTTGAGCCTCGTTGGCCACATAGATGCCTGAGCGGTACTGGGTGCCGACATCACCCCCCTGGCGCATGCCCTGGGTCGGGTCGTGGCCTTCCCAGAACACTTTCAGCAACTGCTCATAGGTCACAGCCTTTGGGTCATAGACCACCAGCACCGCCTCGGTGTGGCCTGTGTGGCCACTGCACACCTCTTCATAGGTGGGATTGGGGGTGAAGCCGTTCACATAGCCCACCGCCGTCACATGCACGCCGGGGATCTGCCAGAACAGGCGCTCGACCCCCCAGAAACAGCCCATGGCGAAAACGGCGGTCTCGGATCCTTCCGGATATGGGCCCTGCAGGGGCTGGCCGTTGACGAAATGGGTCTTGGCGGTGGGCATCGGCTGGCTGCGGCCAGGCAGGGCGGTCTGCGCCGTCGGCATCTCAGCAGGCTTGCGGAACAACATGGCGACCTCGGACGGATAGGGATGGATCTGGCCCTACAGATAGGACGCCGCACGCCCGACGAACAGGGCCGCTTGCCCCGGGCGCCCACCTCGCTATATAGACCCCCTTCCGCCGGGGGCCCGCCCCCGACCGGTGTGGTGAGGTGGCCGAGTGGTTGAAGGCGCACGCCTGGAACGCGTGTATAGGGGAAACTCTATCGAGGGTTCGAATCCCTCTCTCACCGCCACCGTCTCGCGCCAAGTCGCAGGCGGGGGCGAACCCCAGCCAACATCAGATCCTCAACCCTCAGCCATCTCGCGCAGGTCAAGTTCGGCGGCGATATAGCCGAAGGCGAAGCGGCTGCGGCCCTGCAAGATCTTTTCGAAGACCGCCCGGGCGCGGTTGGTCTCGCCATTGTAGAGATGCCAGTTCCCGACCCCGTAGCCCTGGGTGGCGTAGATCGTTTCGACGTCATGGATGACCTGGGATCCCTTGTCGGGGCTCAACAGGTCCTCGGGCGCCAGCTCGCCGCGGTACATCCGCAGGCGGCGGTAATAGGACGGTCCCTCGACGAAGGCCTCGTCGGTCAGCCCTTCCGGAATGGCGGCCAGCACCGAAGTGGCGGCGGCCTCGTCGCCCTTGCGGCGCAGGGTCATGTAGAGCCAGTCGTGGCAGGCGGTCAGGCCGTCGTAATCATCCTCGCGCACCCACTTGATGCACTGGCGATAGGCGGCCTCGGCCGCGTCCCACTCACGCAGCAGATAGTGGGCGAGCGCCAGGTGGTACCAGGTGTTGAACTGGATGCTGGTGGGCGGCACAGGCAGTTCGTTGTCTGGGCCGTCAGGCTCGATCCATTCGGCCATACCCTCGATCAGGTCTGCGGCCCGGGCGAGGTCGGCCTTGCCCTCGGCGAACCGCCGGGTCGACAGATAGCGATGGCCCCGCTGGCGCAGCAGTTCAAAGGAGTCCGGAAACCGCTCCAGGCCCTCGCTGAACACCGCGATGGCCTCTTCGATCCGGTAGCGGAACCCGAGCACCCGCCCGTACCAGACGGTGGCGGCCAGGGAGGGATCGGCCTCATAACGGGCCTGGGCGCGCTCAAGGGTGCGGCGGGAACGGTCTCGGATGCTGTCTTCGCTCATGGAGACAGTAGGGCGGCCATTCAGCGCCTTGGCAACACCCTGCTCACGAACGGGGCGTCACAGCATTTTCAAGAGGCATAGCTGGGGGCTGGTTGAGGCGAAGAACATCATCTGTGGATGACGGGCGTTGAGGTCCGTGTTCGGTCTTTCCAGTCCTTGTACCAAAGGACGTTGCTGAAGCGCGGGTCGCTGCTCATGGCCGTGTTCAACTGTGTCAGAAAATCTTCGAAATGCGGTGGATGCCAGAAATTTCGAGATTCATCCGCCATGAGGTAAGGTTTCTCTTCAATCACCCGGTTGATAAGCAGCCAGAATTTCCTCTTGCCAGAGGCGATATCTAATCGCCATCCGTGATCATCTTCGTGAATAGGCGCTGATACATCATAGCCTAGCGGCCTGAGCAATTCACCTACGGCCTCAGCAATATTGCGGCCTCCAGGATCGATTTGATCAAAGTCGTTGTCCTCATCGCCATCGACAGCATCGTACGGCAGGGAGGTCTCGAACTCAGCTTGCGGCCTGATCTTCACCTGGCGTCCCCTTCAACCTCTGCGGAATGGACAGTTGATCCCGTGGTCGCTCCAAGTCCCCCTACACGTGCCTTCAGAGGCGCAGGGCTGCCGTGCCAAATTCGGCCTAGCTGGCCATACTTCTTGAGACCCAGAGCTTCGCCGCTCCACACTCCGTCGAGGAGGCCGGTAGTGTTAAATTTTGGATCCACCTTAAAGTGAAGCTCGTAGAAATCGCCGCGTGTGATCCCTTCAGGTCTCAGGACGTTAAATACGCTCTCGGCGAAAATCGGAGGGGGTTTGACACGCAGGGGAATGTAGTGATGACCCCTGTTTCGCGCAGGGTAGGGGGCCGCCAGATGTGCAGCCTCGGCGGGCGTGAACCCTTGCGCGATGTACTTCTCAGCCGTTGAAGGCTTGGGAATGCCGCCTAGGCGCTTTGCGCCCTTGGCGAGTGGGCCGCCGACGGCCAGTGTGCCCACATCGAATGCGAGCTCTCCTTGATTCATGCCGATTTCGAGTTGGCGCTGAAGTTCTTGTTCCAAGGTCGATGCAGCGGATGTGAAGCTCGGATCTAGTTCCACTCTCAATTGGTTGGCGGCGTTTCGAACATCCTGAACCACTCGCCGAGGGTCTTCGACTGCTTCCAGAACATAGTTGGCTCCCTCTGCAAAAGCTCCACGCAGATGATCGCTCGCCGATTCGCCGGGAGGGCTCAGCCATTCGTCAAGTGGACCACTGGCCAGACGTCCGACGAAGGCCGCACCCTTGGCCAGCCCCTCCACCGCGTGAACGCCGCCTCTCACAACGCCAACCGCTCGACCTCCCTGTTGCGCCAAATGGATCGCCGCGGCCTGAGCCAAAGGTGGGAGGCTCAGATTATCTATCGATCGAGGGGCCGGTCGCGGCGACCCGCCGGACTGCTGCCGTCTGACGGCCGGCTGAGTGGCTTGAGCGAGTTGCGCCTGGACGCGGGCAGCCTCCTTTTGCAACCGAGCGGCGGCCACTGCCGCGTTCTGCTGGGTGCGACGGAACGCCCGCTCAGCGGCCGCCTGAGCTTCCTGACGGGCGCGGGCGACCTCTTGCCTGGCGTGATTGCCCAACGCGTCGACTGCCCCGAGCACGCCATCGCGCGCCAGCTGAAATCTGACCATGTCGCCCCACCAATTTTTTGAACGCTAAGCGCGCGCGCCTCTCGGGCCGCCACCACCACCTCGCGACTTTCTCACGAAGCCCAGAGCGCGTAAAGAACAAAAGCAGAACAAATGGAGAGTTGGGTCAACTCGCTCGAAGGCCGCCCCTACGCCCCCGCCAGCGCGCCCGCGACTGCCGGAGCGAGGCGCTGGGCGATGACCTTTACGCCGGCCGCATTGGGGTGGATGCCGTCGTCCTGGTTCAGGGCGGGGTCGAGGGCGACGCCGTCCAGCAGGAAGGGATAGAGGGCGACGTCGTGGTCGCGGGCGAGGCCTTCGAACACCGCGGCGAAGTCGGTGGCGTAGGCGCCGTAGCTTGGGGGCGCCTGCATGCCAGCCAGCAGGACCGGGATGTTGCGGGCCTTCAGCCGGGTGATGATCCCCTCCAGATTGGCCCGCATGGTCGCCGGCTCGATCCCCTGCAACAGGTCATTGCCGCCGAGCGCCACGACGCACAGGTCGGTGTCGTCCTGAATGCTGAAGTCCACTCGGGCCAGCGCGCCTGCCGTGGTGTCGCCGGACACGCCGGCGGCCCGCACCCGCACCGGCGTTCCGGCCGCCGCCAGGGCGGCCTCCAGCTGGGCGGGCAGGGCGTCCTTCGCCGGCAGGCCGTAGCCGGCGGTGATGGAGTCTCCCAGCAGGGCGACCACCGGCAGGTCGCCGGCGGCCTGAGGCGGCGGCGGGGGCGCAGCCTCGTCGGAGACGGCTGAAGCCGGGGCGTCAGCCTCCCGGCTGCAGGCGCTGGCGCCCAGGGCCAGGGCGCTGAGCAGAAGGGTGCGGCGGGAGAGCAAGGATTGGGGTGCGATCATGGCTGTGCTTCCCCATATAGGTCGGCCGGGCGGGCATGAAACGCCCAATCCGCCCTCGGGAGCCCCATGACAGAATCCCCGCCCGCCCCGCCGCCGCTCAGCCTGTCGGCCCTGACGCTCAGCCTGCCGTCTGTGGCCGGCTCGGTAAACATCCTGCGCGGCGTCGACCTGACCGTGTCGGCCGGGGAGACGGTGGCCATCATCGGCCCCTCGGGCTCGGGCAAGTCGTCCCTGATCTCGGTGGCGGCAGGGCTGGAGACGCCCACCAGCGGGACGGTGCGCCTCTTTGGCCAGGACCTCGGCGCCCTGGACGAGGACGGCCGCGCCCGCCTGCGTCGCGGTCGGGTGGGGCTGGTCTTCCAGAGCTTCCACCTGCTGCCCAACATGACCGCGCGGGAGAATGTCGCCGCCCCTCTGGAGCTGGCCGGGCGGGACGACGCCATGGCCGAGGCTGAGGCTTGGCTCGGGCGGGTGGGCCTGGGGTCGAGGCTGACCCACTATCCGCACCAGCTGTCGGGCGGGGAGCAGCAGCGGGTGGCGCTGGCCCGTGCGCTCACCGTCCAGCCCGAGCTGCTGTTCGCCGACGAGCCGACGGGAAATCTGGACGGCGCCAATGGCGCCATGGTCGCCGACCTGATGTTCGATCTGCTGGCCCAAGCTGGCGCGGCGCTCGTCCTGGTCACCCATGACGAGGCCCTGGCCCGCAGGGCCGACCGCATCGTGCGCATGGCTGATGGCCTGATCGTTTCGGCCCAGCCTGAGGCCGCCGCATGAGGCTCGCCCTGCGGTTCGCCGGGCGGGAGCTGAGAAGCGGGGTCGCGGGCTTCCGCATCTTCCTGGCCTGTCTGGCGCTCGGCGTCGCGGCCATCGCCGCGGCGGGCTCCACGGCCGAAGCCTTCCGCCAGGGTCTGGCCAGTCAGGCCCGGGAGATCCTCGGCGGCGATGTGGTCTTCAGCATCGACCAGCGCCGCTTCACTGAAGCGGAACGCGCGGTGTTCGAGGCCCTGGGCCCTAGCGCCTACTCCGTGCGCGCCAATGCGATGGCGGAGACCCCGACCGGCGCGCGCCGGCTGGTGCACGTGCGCGGGGTCGCCGACACCTATCCCCTGGTGGGCGTGGTCCAGCTTAACGGCGCGGCCAGCCTCGCCGCTGCGCTTGCCCCCGCAGGCGGCGTACCCGGCGCTGCGGTGGAGCAGGCCCTGCTCGACCGGCTGGATCTGAACCTCGGCGACACCTTCGCCGTCGGCGACCAGACCTTGCGGGTCGGCGCCGTGCTGATCTCCGAGCCCGACCGGATCGGCCGGGGCTTTGCGCTGGGTCCCCGGGTGCTGACCGATGTGACCACGGTGGAGGCTGCGGGCCTGCTGGGCGCCGGGGGACTGTTTGGCGAGGCGGTGCGGGTGGTGCTGCCGGCCGAGGCCGACCCCAAGGCGGTGATCGAGGAGGTCCGCGAGACCTTCCCCGACGCGGTGCTCGAGGCCCGCGACCGATCCGAGGCCGCCGCCGGCGCCGGCCGGCTGATCGACCAGCTGGAGTATTTCCTGGGCTTCATCGGCCTCGCCTCACTGGTGGCCGGCGGCTTAGGCGTGGGCGGCGCGGTGTCGTCCTATCTGGAGGGCCGCAAGGCCTCCATCGCCACCCTGAAGGCCCTGGGGGCGTCAGGCGTGCTGATCCGCGACATCTATCTGATCCAGATCGGCGTGCTCGCCTTGCTGGGGGTGGGCATTGGCCTGGCCATCGGCGCGGTGACGCCGCTGATCATCGGGGCTTTGGCCGCCGAGCAACTGCCGGTGCCGGCGCTGTTCGCCGTCTATCCCGAGCCCCTGGTCCGCGCCGCAGCCTTCGGCGTGCTGGCCGCGGCCGCCTTCTCGCTTTGGCCGCTGGCCAGAGCCCGGACCACGCCGCCCTCGTCCCTGTTCCGCAAGGAGATGTCCGGCCGCCCGACGCTCAGCCTCGAGACCGCCCTTGCGGTGGCCGCGGCGCTCGGCCTCGCGGGCCTGGCCATCCTCACCGCCCCCAGCCGCTGGGCCGCCGCAGGTCTGATCGGTGGCGCGGCCGGCGCCTTCCTCGCGCTTAGCCTGCTGGGTCTGGCCGCAGCCTGGGGAGCCGGGCGGGTGCGCCGGTTCGCCCGAGGTTCGGTGCGCCTGGGTCTCGCCAACCTGGCCGGTCCGCGCTCGGCCGCCCGTACGGCGACGCCCGCCATCGGCCTGGGCGTCGCGCTCCTTTCGGCCATCGTCCTGATCCAGTCGAGCCTGCTGGCCCAGGTCAGCGTGGTGGCGCCGCGCACCGCCCCGTCCCTGGTCTTCACCGAGATCCCCGGCGAGCGGGTCGCGGCCTTTGACGCGGTGATCGACCGTGCCCTGAACGATCCCGGGATGGACCGCTACAACCGCCTGCCGCTGATCACCGGCCGCATCACCCGCCTGAAGGGCCAGCCGGTGGACATCGAGGCCATCGACCGGGGCGAACGCTGGGCCTTTGACGAGGACCTGACCCTATCGGCCCTGGACGGGGCGCCGGAGGCGTCCAAGGTCACGGCCGGCGCCTGGTGGACGCCCGGATATGCCGGTCCGCCCCTGGTGGCCTTCGAGCAGGACGCCGCCAGGGGCGCGGGCCTGAAGGTCGGTGACATGATCACCCTGCAGGTCCTGGGCCGGGAGATCGACGCTGAGATCGCCGTGCTGCGTGAGGTGGACTGGGGCGGCTTCGGCGCCAATTTCGGCGTCATCCTCAACACCGGCGCCATCGCGGGCGCGAGCCCCCGGCACGTGGCCATCGCCATGGCCAGCCGCGACGAGGAGGCCGCGGTGACGGGAGCGCTCGCCGCCGACTTCGCCGGCGTCAATGTCATCAGCATCCGCGACCAGCTGGAACAGGCCGCCACCCTCTTCGACCGCCTGGCGCTCGCCATCCGCGGGGCTGCGGCCGTGGCCGGCGCGGCCGGCGTCCTGGTGCTGATCGGCGCCATCGCCGCGGGCGCCCGGTTCCGCGCCCGGGAGGCCGCGACGCTGAAGGTTCTGGGCGGAACCCGAAGCCAGATCGTCAGCGCCTATCTGGTGGAGTACGGCCTGGTGGGCGTAATCGCAGGCCTGGCCGGCGCAAGCCTGGGAGCCGCTGGCGCCTGGCCTGTGGTGACCCAGGTGTTCAACGCCACCTGGAGCGTCGACTGGCCGGTGATCTTAGGCATTCTTGGCGGCACCACGGCGCTGGGCGCGCTTGGCGGGGCGCTGGCGGCGTTCGCGGCCCTGTCGCGCCGTCCCGCCGCCGTCCTGCGCGAAGCCGGCTGATGAAGGACCAAGAGAGATGAAGATCGCCATCATCGGCGCCGGCATGGCTGGCCTCTCCTGCGCAGAGGCGCTTAGCGACGCCGGCCACGCGGTCCAGGTGCTGGACAAGGGCCGGGGGCCGGGCGGTCGCATGTCCACTCGCAGGATCGAGACGCCTCAGGGGCAGGTGAGCTTCGACCACGGGGCGCAGTTCTTCACCGTCCGCGACCCAGAATTCGCCGCCCGCGCGGCCGCCTGGCAGGCGGACGGCGTCGCCGCCCCCTGGCCCGCCGCAGGCCCTGAGGCCCTGGTCGGCGTTCCCGGCATGAACGCCCCCATCCGTGCGATGGCAGAGACCCTGGACGTGACCTGGCAGGCCCGCGTGGAAGAGGTCGTACGGGACGGCGAGGCCTGGCGCCTGAGCGGGGAGGGGTTCGCCCCCTTCAGCGCAGAGTCCGTGGTGGTCGCCACCCCCAGCGAACAGGCCGCCGTCCTGCTGGCCACTGTCGCCCCCGACATGGCCGCCCAGGCCGGCGCCATCGTCTCCGAACCCTGTTGGACGATGATGGCGGCCTTCGCAGGTCCGCTCAGCCTCACCGCCGATGTGGTGCGTCAGGACGGCCCCCTCGCCTGGGCCGCCCGCAACAGCGCCAAGCCTGGCCGCACGGGGCCGGAGGCCTGGGTGGTCCAGGCCTCTCCCGACTGGTCGCGGACGCATCTGGAGGCGGGGGTTGATCAGGTGGCCGACGCCCTGCTGGCGGCCCTCGCCGAGGCGAACGGCCAGCCCCTGCCCGAGGTCCTGTCCCTCCAGGCCCACCGCTGGCGCTACGCCCGCACCACGGCGCAGGGCGGCGCGCCCCTGTGGTCGGGGCAGATGCGGATCGGCGCCTGCGGCGACTGGCTGGCCGGCGCCCGGGTAGAGGCCGCCTGGCGGTCTGGCCACGACCTGGCCGCCGCCATCCCGGCCGCATCCTGAAGCGACGCGGCCAGGGCTTCTAGAGGCTTACGGGCGGTAGAGCGCGCAGAGCTTGTTGCCGTCGGGGTCGCGCACATAGGAAAGGTGCAGGGAGCCCATGTCGCCCTCGCGCAGGCCCGGCGGGTCCTCGATGGAGACCCCGCCGTGGGCCACGGCCACGTCGTGGAAGGTCTTCACCTGTTCAGGGCTGTCGCACTTGAAGCCGATGGTGCCGCCATTGCCGAAGGTGGCCGGCTCGCCATTGATCGGCTCGCTGACGCAGAAGACCGAGCCGTTGTGGATGTAGAACAGCCGCTTGTGCCCGGTGGGCGCCGCATTGGCCATCGGCTGCCCGGCCCCCAGCGTTGCCAGCACGGCGTCGTAAAAGGCCTTGGACCGCTCGATATCGTTGGTCCCGACCATGATGTGATTGAACATGTGTTTCCCCGTTCTCACGCCCGCAGATGATGCCGCGGTTCGGCCGCGAAGTTAGGGGCAGGGCGGGGGAGGCGTCTAGCGGGGCGTGGGGTGAAGGTAGCGGTCGGCTTTCCGCTTAAAGCGCATCTCCCGGCGATCCGCTTTGAGGCCCAGCTTCGTGGCAGGCTAGGCATTTCGCCCGCCGCTTGCGAGGTATGCCGCGAATGTCCAGATGTAGGCTCGACTTCACCCATGAGGGAGGTGCCCCTTGGCCAGCTGCATGACCCTCTACACGGGCCGACCCGTTAATGCGCAGTTAGGCGAACTCCCCAACTATCGTTGCGAGAGGCGAGCATGGCAGAGACGTCAATCGAATGGACGGATGCGACCTGGAACCCGGTTGCCGGTTGCACCGTCCTGACAGCAGGTTGCACGAACTGTTATGCAATGCGCATGGCAGCCCGGCTTGAGGCGATGGGCGTTCCCAAGTACCGGGGGCTTACCAGAAGGAGCGGCGAGCGCCACGTTTGGACCGGTGCGGTCTCGCTCGATGACGCTGCCCTGGAAACGCCGAAAGCTTGGCGCAAACCTCGGCTGATCTTCGTCAACTCTATGTCGGACTTGTTTCAGGAAGCCGTGCCGGTCGAGTTCATACGGCGTGTTTGGGATACCATGTCCGCGACGCCGCAACACACATACCAAATCTTGACGAAGCGCCCTGACCGGATGGCAAGGGTCGCACCTGATCTGCAACTCCTATCGAACGTCTGGCTCGGCACAAGTGTCGAAAACGCGGCCGTGCTGGATCGGCTTGATCATCTGCGAGCCACGCCAGCGGCCGTTAGGTTCGTGTCGTTCGAGCCTCTAATCGGTTCAGTGGCAGGCGGTGACTTGCGGGACATCCACTGGAGCATCGTTGGCGGGGAAAGCGGGCCTCGTGCCCGGCCAATGCTCGAGGAGTGGGTCGACGAAATCCATGAGATGGCCGAGGACGCCGGCGCCAAGTTCTTCTTCAAGCAATGGGGCGGCCGGAACAAGAAGGCTACTGGACGTGCCTACCGCGGTCGACATTGGGATGACCTGCCGACAGCGACCGCCTAGCGCCTTCTCCGGGCCTGAGTCAGAATATGTTGGGCGATGGGTATTGCCACTCTGGCCGCCGCAGGGCTCGGATTCGACATCGCGAAAAAGAGCGAGAACATAGGGGCATTGCGGTCATTCTTCAGGCGTAGCGGCTCTAGGACCGTTGGGAAAAGGCTCCTGAGGCGCTGTAAGACGAAATCTTCCATAAGGTCTAGACTAGCCGTACGCCGCGTCTCTTCTGAATCTAGCATCGAGAGGAGGTCCCGCTGTCTATCTTCCTCGTACCAAGCTTTTTCCCAAGCTGGCGTGCCCAGCATACGTGAGAGGGCGGCCCGCTTCTTTTCGTCAAGAGCAGACCCCCTGTGCGTAGCTTGCCTGTAGAGGCCGGACAGTGAGACGAGATACCAGAGGTCTATAGCCTCGGTTCGGCGGATTGCTTCGAGCGTCTGCCACTCGACATTCATCCCGTACGGGTCGAGAAACATCACCGCACGCGCCTTCTTCCAGTTCACGGTCTGGATGTGGTCCTGGATAGCTCTGTTGGCGTCGCCGCGTAATACGAATGTCTTCCTCGACGCGTATGAAGGCTCAGAGCAGAGTGCTTCAAGGGCAAGCGCATGGCGCTTCTTCTGCTCCATAAAGATGCAGCGGTGAAACTGTGGGATCGTGTCTAGCGCGATCCGTGCCGATCCCCGTCGTCGCTCAATCCGCTCCTCGACTCGCTCATTGAGGAGGTCCTCTGCCGATCCTGAGAGCCGAACCGTTCGCTCACCTGTCCCAGCAAAGGCATCAAAATACCAGCGCTCGAAGAAGGGCTGTCTTGAGAGTGCGGTATTATAGCGCTGCAGGTACTCCGCTATAATGGACAGCTTGAGGTCGGTCAGCCCGCTGCCGAACTCATGGTCGCCGATACTTGCCACGTGGTGCCCCCGAACACGGTCGTCAGATGAGCAGAGAAACCTGATTTGCTAGGGTGGAAAACCGCTCTTTCTTGAGTGCATAATCTCGGTGACGCCTCTTTCCAGCGCGCGAATATCGAAATCACTTCGACCTTGAAGCTCTTTCGAATGCGGTGACGTTAAACAGCAGAGCAGCCCGACGCCCGATTCGAGCCCTTCGAGCGAAGTATTGTCGTCGCACGGTGGACCTAGGTGCCCGTCCCCCTCACCCCATCGGGTACAGGATCTCCTTCGACACCTTGTCGATGGCCTTCATCACCTCGTCGCTCAGGGTCAGGTCCATGGCGGCCAGGATGTCGGGGAGCTGGTCTTCGTGGGTGGCGCCGACGATGGTGGAGGCGACGAAGTCGTGCTGCTTGCTCCAGGCCGTCGCCAGCGTGACCAGCGAGACGCCGGCCTCAGCCGCGATGGCGGCGAAGCGGTCGGTGGCCTCCAGGGACTTGTCGTTGACGAAGCGCTTGGCCATGGCCGCCTGGCGCCCGCCCAGGTTCAGATAGTTGGAGAAGCGCGCGCCCTGCGGCCGCGCGCCGTCCTTGTACTTGCCTGACAGCACCCCGCCGGCCAGCGGCGAATAGGGGATCAGGCTGACGCCCTCCTGCCGGCAGGCCTGGGCCAGCTCGTCCTCGAAGCGGCGGTTGTTCAGGCTGAAATTGTTCTGGATGGTCTCATAGCGCACCGTGCCCTCGCGCTCGGCCACGGCCACCGACTTGGTCAGGCCCCAGCTGGTTTCGTTGGAGCAGCCGATGATGCGCACCTTGCCGGCCTGGACCAGGTCATCGAGGGTGCGAAGCGTTTCCTCATAGCCGGTCCCGTGGTCGGGCCAGTGGGTCTGGTAGAGGTCCACATAGTCCACATCCATCCGGGTCAGGCTGCCCTCGATGGCGCGGGTGATGTTGTGGCGATCGAGCGCCGTCATGCCGGCCCGCATGGAGCCCTTGATCCAGCCGTGGCTCGGCCCGCAGACCTTGGTGGCGATGATGACGGCGTCGCGGTTCTTGGTCTTCAGCCAGCGTCCGAAGATCTCTTCGGTGCGGCCGGCCCATTCGGGGCTGGGGGGCACGGGATAGTTCTCGGCCGTGTCATAGAAGTTGATCCCGGCCTCGAAGGACTTGTCCAGGATGCGGTGGGCCATGGCCTCGTCGGCCTGGCCGCCGAAGGTCATGGTGCCCATGCAGATGTCGGAGACCACGATGGCGCTGCGGCCCAGTCGCTTATTGCCCATGGCTGTTCTTCCCCAATGTCCTGATCGGATTTCTGATTGACGTCTGGGATAGCATCGCTTTGCGACCTCCCGCCAGCCGTCGGGAAGGCTGCCGCAACGTCATGCGCGCAGGTCCCTGGCGGCGGCCGCGCAATGGGCTAGCTTGGCCGCAAAACAACAACGGGAAACGCTCCATGACTCGCCCCCTGATCCGCAAAGCCGCCCTCGCCGGCGCCGTGGCCGCCGCAGGCCTCATCGCCACACCCGCCCTGGCCCAGGTGCCGCTGGACCCGGCCACGCCCAACTTCCTCATGTGGTCGCCGGAGCTGCAGAGCCGCGGCTACCGGACCATTGAGGACGTCTTCCAGGTCAACACCATCGAGCGGGGCGAGCGCGTCCGGCCGCTCTCGATGGCTGATCGCCAGATCGATCCCACCTTCGAGCATGAGGGCAAGAGCTGGACGGTGGACTCCTATATGGCGGCCTTCAACGTCTCCGGCGTCCTGGTGC
Organism: Phenylobacterium sp.; assembly: GCF_030693405.1. GTDB lineage: Bacteria > Pseudomonadota > Alphaproteobacteria > Caulobacterales > Caulobacteraceae > Phenylobacterium. The sequence goes on along the minus strand of NZ_JAUYAW010000024.1, from coordinate 14,222 downwards.
TGAAGGACGGTCAGATCCTGCTGGAGCGCTATGGCCTGGGCCGCCAGCCGGCCGACCGCTGGACCTCGTTCTCGGTGGCCAAGTCCCTGACCTCGACCCTGGTGGGCGCGGCCATCCAGGACGGCAAGATCGCGGGCCTGAACGCCCCCGTCACCGACTACATCCCCGAGCTGAAGGGCTCCGGCTATGACGGGGTCACCGTGCGCCAGCTCCTGATGATGAGCTCGGGCGTGAAGTGGAACGAGGACTATACCGATCCCAAGTCCGACGTCGCCAACGCAGGCGCCACGCCCGCCGAGCCCGGCATGAACGCCATGGTCAGCTATATGCGCAAGCTGCCGCGGGAAAATACGCCGGGCGCGGTGTTCAACTACAACACCGGCGAGACCGACCTGGCTGGCGTGCTGGTGGCCAACGCCACCGGAAAGAGCCTGTCGGCCTACGCCTCGGAGAAGATCTGGAAGCCCTATGGCATGGAGCGCGACGCCATCTGGATGCTCGATCCCTCGGGCCTGGAGCGCGGCGGCTGCTGCATCTCCATGACGCTCCGCGACTACGGCCGGGTGGGGCAGTTCATGCTCGAGGGCGGCGTGGCGGGCGGCACAGCGGTGGTTCCCGAGGGCTGGGTGGCGCAGGCCACCAGCGCCCAGATCGACAATGGCGACGCCGGCTACGGCTATTTCTGGTGGATGAACCGGGACGGCGCCTATCAGGCCTCGGGCATCTTCGGCCAGTCGATCACCACCTATCGCGACGACGGCCTGGTCATCGTCATCAATTCCGCCTGGCCCCGGGCCACGGGCCGCGACCTCTCGCTCGCCCGCTCGGCCTTCCTGACGGCGGTGCGCGAAGCGGCGACCGCGCCCTAAGGGCAGCCGCTCACCCAAGGCTCAGGCCCGGCGGCGATCGCCCATGGCCTGGGCCAGCCGCGCCTGCTGGCCCCGGGCCCCGCTGATCGCGGTCTCGGGGCCGCCGGTGCGGAACTGGGCCATCAGCTTGGCCAGATCGGCGGCCTCGCGGGCTAGGGCGTGGCTGGCGGCGGTGGACTGTTCGACCATGGCCGCATTCTGCTGGGTCACCTGGTCCATCTGGTTGACGGCGGCATTCACCTCGTGGAGGCCGGTGGCCTGTTCCTTTGAAGAGGCGGCGATCTCATCGACGATCTGGGTGATCTCGCCCACCTGGGCGACAATCCGCTGCAGGGCTTCGCCCGTGCGGCCCACCAGCTCCACCCCGCCGGCCACCTGTTCGGTCGAGGCGCTGATCAGGGACTTGATCTCCTTGGCGGCCTCGGCTGAGCGCTGGGCCAGAGCCCGGACCTCGGAGGCGACCACCGCAAAACCTCGGCCGGCATCCCCGGCGCGCGCGGCTTCGACGCCGGCGTTGAGGGCCAGCAGATTGGTCTGGAAGGCGATCTCATCTATGACCCCGATGATCTGGCCGATCTGGCTGGACGACCGCTCGATCTCGCTCATGGCGCCCACGGCGTCGCCCACGATCAGGCCGCTTTCGCGAGCGTCGGCGCGGGCCTGACTGACCACGGTGCTGGCGTGCTGCGCCCCCGCGGCGGTCTTGCGCACCGTCGCGGTGATTTCGTCCAGGGCCGCGGCGGTCTCCTCCAGGCTGGCGGCCTGCTGCTCGGTGCGCCGGGACAGATCGTCCGCCGCCTGGCTGATCTCCTGGGCGCCGGAGGTGATGGCCGAGGTGTTGGCCACGACCCCTTGCATGGCCGACTGCAGCTTGCCCATGGCGGCGTTGAAGTCGACCTTCAGCTTCTCGTATTCCGGGGCGAAGTCGGCCTGGACCCGGGCGGTCAGGTCTCCGTCGGACAGCCGCGACAGGGCGCTCTCCAAGGCCTCGACCACCACAGCCTGTTCGGCGGCGGCCCGCTGCTGACCTTCTTCGTTGCGTCGGCGATCAGCCTCGGCCTGGGCGCGCAGCTGCTCCTGTTCGCGCCGGGCGGTCTGGCCGCCGGCCAGGTCATGGCGGAAGGCGTCGAGGGCGCGGGCGATTTCGCCCACCTCGTCCCTACCGCCGACGCCGTCAATGTCGGCGTCGTACTTGCCCTCTCGCAGCTGGGCCACATTGCGGGTCAGGCGGCCAAGCGGCTGGGCGACGATGCGGTTGGCGGCGAACGACAGGCCGGCCAGGACGAGGGCGGTCAGCACCAGGCCGCCGATCAGCAGCCCCATCACCAGCTGGCGCGCCGGCGCCGACACGGTGGCCTGAGGCACATCGACCATCACCGCCCACCGGGCGTTGGAGGCCGGCAGATCCACCGGCAGGATCAGGCGGTTGGTCTTCACGCCATCCAGATCGAGGCCGGGCAGGAGCGCCTGCTGCCCCTCGGCCAGCACCGACTTCAGCTGCGCCAGATCTTCGCCCTCATAGGGCTTTATCAGCAGATTGACGTCCGGGTGAGCGACCCATGCGCCGGCCGCCGACAGCAGGGTGACCCTGCCGTCGCCGAGGGGCCGCAGCTCGGCCAGCTCGCTGGAGAAGGTGTCCAGCGCGATGTCCAGGCCGGCCACGCCGATGATCTTGCCGTCCGAGAACACAGGAGCGGTGATCGACGTCATCAGCACGTCCTTGCCGTTCACCGGATAGATGTAAGGCTCGGTGATCGCGGGTTTTCCAGAGTCCGCCGACAGACGGAAGAAGGGCTCGCCAAACACCAGCTCATCAGCGGGCGGCTCCAGCACCAGATTTCCCTCGACCCGGGCCCAGTAGGGTTCCAGCCGCCCCTGGGCGTTGGATCCCGTTTCGGTCAGGCCGGCGAACTCCGCGTCCCGCCCGTCCCAGGCGTCCGGCGCGGCGAAGAACCAGCTGCCCATCACCAGCGGTGAAGCCGCCGCGTTCTCGCGGGCGATCTGGGTGACCACGGCGCGGTCGCGGACGCCGCGCTCATGCAGCACGCCAATGGCGCTGGCCATGGCCGAGGCTGTGGATTGAAGGGTGTCCAGATCAGCCGCCACGCTCTCGGCGGCGCCTTTGCCGACCGCCTGCGCATAGTCGGACGACAGGCTGGATGTGGTCGCGTGGACCCGCTGCGACAGGATGACGGCCCCGATCAGCAGCAAGAGACCGATGGTCAGACCGGCCGCGAGCATGAGCTTGGCGGAGATTTTGTTCAGCTTCATCAGTCTCACGGGAAGGTCCTGTGCGGTGGGCGGCAGGTCTTGCGTCACCCTTGCGTGGTAAAGATCGCGTCAACGCAACCGTGACAGGGCCGTCATGGCCCTTCCAGCCGGTTTGCCATCGCCGCCGACGCAGTGAATTCAGCCGACCTTTGAAGGGCGTGGCCGCTCAACCGTTTCGCCTGCGGCGCAATGCCGCGCCGCCCCCGCGCGCCGCCCTCGACTGGAATATCAAGAGAATGCGAATTGCTTGCAATTCCGGGGGTCTGGCGCTAGGGCGAGTGCGAAGCATTCTTATTCGCCCTGGGGGATCCATGTCCGCACACCGTCTCACCGCCCTGTTCTGCGGCGCCGCCGTCTGCGCCCTGACGCTGGCCTCTGCGCAGGCGGAGGTGATGGACGATGCCGGCGCGCCGCTGCTGGACGCGGTGCTGGTCACCGGCTCGACCACCGATGTGCGGGAGATCGGCGGGTCTGTGCAGGTGATCGACGCCGAGACCCTGTCGACCTTCGCCTATAGCGACGTGAACCGCATCCTGCGCCAGGCGCCCGGCGTCTATCTGCAGGAAGAGGAGGGCTTTGGCCTACGGCCCAATATCGGCATCCGCGGCTCGGGCTCGGACCGCAACAGTCGCATCGCGGTGATGGAGGACGGGGTGCTGATCGCCCCGGCCCCCTATGCGGCGCCGGCGGCCTATTACTTCCCGCGCATGACCCGCATCCACGCCGTGGAGGTCAGCAAGGGGCCGGCCGCCATCAAGTACGGTCCGCTGACCGTGGGCGGGGCGCTGAACCTGTTCTCGACCCCGATCCCGGACGTGGCCAATGGCGAGGTCTCCGGTCGCCTCGACCTGCTGGCTGGCGAGTACGGCGGCCGCCGCGCCCTGGGCTCCGTGGGCGGCTGGGCCGCCCTGGGCGGCGGTTGGGAGATCGGCGGTTTGGTGGAGGGCCTGTACGAGGCCTCCGACGGCTTCAAGGTCATCGACGCCGGCGGCGTCACCGGCTTTGAGATCTCCGACGGTCTGGTGAAGGTGGGCCTGCGCTCTGCCGACCGCCGCCACCAGTGGGAGGCCAAGTACCAGCGCTATGACGAAACCAGCGACGAGACCTATCTCGGCCTGACGCTCAGCGACTTCACCGCCAGTCCCTATCGCCGCTACAACGGTAGCGGCGCCGATGTGATGAACGTCGACCATGAGACGTTCCAGCTGACCCACCGCTTCCAGATCTCGCCCAATGTCAGCCTGACGACGCTCGCCTACCACCACGAGACCGCGCGGGCCTGGTACAAGCTCAATGACGTGCGCAACAACGCCAACACCGGCTGGGTCGGCATCAGCTCGGTGGTGGCCAATCCGGGCGCCAACGCCCTGCAGATGGCCGACCTGATCGGCGCGCCGGGCTTCACCGGGCGCGCGGGCGCCCTGCGGGTGCGCAACAACAACCGGCTCTATTCTGCCAGCGGCGTTCAGAGCGTCGTGGCGGTGGATGTCCAGACCGGCGCCATCGACCATGGGATCGAGTTCTCCGTCCGCCATCACCGGGACGAGGAAGACCGCTTCCAGCAGGACGACCGCTACACCATGGTCAACGGCCGTATGGTGCTGGCCTCGGCCGGCGCGCCCGGCAGCCAGGAGAACCGTCTGGGCGAGGCCAAGGCCTGGTCCTTCTTCCTGCGCGACGAGATGGCGTTCGGCGCCTTCACCCTGACCCCTGGCCTGCGCTACGAAACCATCCGCCTTAAGCGCACCGACTGGACCCTGGGCGATTTGTCCCGGGCCACCCCCACCCGCGTCATCCACTCCAAGGCCGACGTTCTCATCCCCGGCGTCTCTGCCACCTGGCGGTTGAGCCCGGAGGTGCTGCTGCTGGCCGGCGCCCATCGCGGCTTCGCCAATCCGGGTCCTGGCTCCACCGCCGACGCCGAGACCAGCTGGTCCTATGAGGCCGGCGCCCGCTGGAGCCGCGGCGGCTGGCAGGCCGAGGCCATCGCCTTCCTCAACGACTATGACAATCTGGTGGGCACCTGCACCGCCTCCACCGGGGGCGGCTGCAATATCGGCGACCAGTTCGATGGCGGCGCCGTCGAGGTGCGCGGCCTGGAGGTCACCGCCTCGCACACCTTCGCCGACCTGGCGACCCGGGGCTTCGCCGTGCCGGTTTCGCTGGCCTACACGCTGACGGATGCGGAATTCAAATCGGCCTTCGCCAGCGCCTATGGCCCCTGGGGGACGGTCGCCGCCGGGGACGAGCTGCCCTATCTGCCGGAGCACCAGCTGAACCTCACCGTGGGTCTGGAGCTGGCGAAGCTGAAGCTCACCAGCGGCTTCAACTGGGTGTCCGAGGCCCGGGAGACGGCGGGCTCTGGCCCCATCGCGGCTGGCGACAAGATCGACGAGCGCCTGATCATCGATCTGGCCGCGGAATACGCCCTCACCGCGAACTTCGCCCTGTTCGCCACCGTCCAGAACCTGGCCGATGAGACCTACAACGTCTCGTTCTCGCCGGCCGGGGCGCGGCCGGGCGCGCCGCGTCTTGTCATGGCCGGCGTCCGCGCCAGCTTCTAAGGCTGGTCGCGGGCTCTAAAGCCTCAGAGCGCGTCGACCAGGGCTGAGACGGCGGTCTCCAGGGCCTCCACCGTGCGGCGGGGCGACAGGCCCTGGTCCCGCCGCAACCGGTTCCAGGCGTCGAAGCTGAGCAGCATGTCGAGGGCTTCGAACCGCACCTTGTCGCGAAGCAGCTCCGGGGGCGACTCCCGGCGCAGGATCTCCCGACCCAGAGCCACGAACCGGGCATAGTCGGCGGCCAGGACCTGGGAGCGCTGCCGGTGGATGTCGCCCGCCCGCCGAAACGGGGCGATCCGCTCATAGACGGTCGACCGGCGCTGGACGAGTTCAACCATCCGGCCGCGCCAGTCGGCGCTCTTGAAGGGCTGGCTGATGATGCCCTGCAGCTCGGCCTCGATCACCGCGGACATCTCGCGATAGAGGCTGTCCATGTCGTTGAAGTGCCGGAAGACGGTGCGCAGGCCCACCTTGGCCCGGTCAGCCACCAGCTCGGCGGCCGGCGAGGTTTCGCCCGCATGCACCAGCTCCAGCATGGCCTGAACGATGCGGGCGCGGCTGTCCTGCGAGCGGCGGCGGCGGCCATCCGCTTCGGGGGCGGCGGGCGCAGGGGTCGACACCTCGACCTTGATGGCGCGGGGCGCGTTCACGCTTGGAGGCTCTGCCCAGTCATAAAGGGCTGATTAGAACGCAGCGGAGGCGGGCGCCAGTGCTCAGGCGAAAATCGCCATCAGGCCGGACCGATACAGCAGCGGATCGACGGCGCATCGGGCGTTGGCTTCCAGCTTCGCATAGGAAGCGCGCAGCCATTGCAGACACTTGCCCTGATAGGGGAAGGGCGACTGGGTCCAGGGAAGGCCGTCCACCTCGGTGCGCACCTCGGCCGCGCCGTCCGCCAGGGCCTGGGCATTGGCCAGCATGACCGGGACATAGACCCGACCCATCTCCGCCAGCAGGGCCGCCAGGGTCTCCGGCTGGTCGCCGAGCGGCGTCCAGTCGCTAGCCTGCGGCTCCAGGCCAGACGCATCTTCCAGCAGGCTGACCCAGGCGAACACCCTGGGCGCGATCTTCAGGGTCAGAGCCATGGGCGTGGGGTCGAACTGGGCGAGTTGGGTCAGCTGGCCATAGACGGCGAAGTCGCTGGCCCCTGGCCTGCGCCCCAGCAGGTAAGGCTGATGGGTCAGGTGGGCCTCGAAGGCCTCCAGGAAGCGGCGGTGGCTGGCCTCGATCACCGGCCCGGTGACGGGGTTGGAGCCCACGACATAGAGCCGGTCGATCTGCCGACGGCTGAACATCGCGCCCCTCTGGGCGAGGGTATCGTCTGGGATCGACAGTCCCGACCAGGCCGGCAGGATGCGGGCGGCCCGGTCGATGTCGTCCGCATAGGCCCAGCGGTAATGGAACATGGCCTTGGTCAGCCATTCGTCCGCATAGTCCTCGATCAGCTCGTCGAGGAAGGCCAGCGCCGGATCGTCGGGGATGACCGAGCGTCCCTCCGCCTCGCGCTCAAGGCGGCGGATCAGCGGGGTGGAATCCACCACGGCCTGCAAGGCGCCAGCCTCGTCGGGCAGGTAGAAGGTCGGCAGCAGCCGGACCTTGGGCTGGGGCAGGTCGGCGACTGCGGCGCTGTTGGCCATCAGATAGCGGTAGGGAATGCGCCGATATCGCAACAGGGCCAGCATCTTGCGGGTATAGGGCGATCCCGGCGAGCCGGAGAAGGCGATGGGCTGGCGGTCGGGCATCGGTCAGCTCCGCTTGATCTCAGCACGAACTATGCCAATAGTTGCGAAGAGCGCAAGGCTCGAGGGAGGCGCAGGTGAGGCGGGGCGGCCAGCGAACGGGACGGGGCATGCGACCTCCCCTGGCCCTTGGCCTCGGCCTGACGGTCCTCAGCGCCCTGGGCGGTTGCGAGCAGGGCGTGGAAGCGCAGAAGGCCTGTCTGGCCGACCTGACCCTCCCTGATCCGGCTGAGCCCACCGCCGGCATGGTCCGGCTGACCGGTGGGGTCTTCGCCATGGGGGCTTCGGCCGAACATCCCGAAGAAGGTCCGCCGCGCCAGGTGCGGGTGGGGGACTTCTGGATCGACCAGACCGAGGTCACCAATGCGGCCTTCGCCCGCTTCGTCGACGCCACCGGCTATGTGACCCAGGCCGAGCGCCCCCTGCCGGAGGCGGCCTATCCGGGGCTCTCGACTGAAGAGCGGCGGCCAGCTTCCCTCGTCTTTGTCGGCGCTGGCGCCGCGGGCGGAAACCCGGCGGCCTGGTGGCGGATCATTCCCGGGGCCGACTGGCGACATCCCGAGGGTCCCGGCAGCTCGATCGCGGGCAAGGAGTCCTGGCCGGTGGTGCATATTGGCTGGGAGGACGCCCAGGCCTATGCCCAGTGGCTCGGCCGCGACCTGCCCACCGAAGCGGAGTGGGAGTACGCCGCCCGGGGCGGGCTCGACAGCGCGCGCTACGCCTGGGGCGATGATCCGGCGCCGAAGACCCAGCCGCTCGCCAACACCTGGCAGGGGGTCTTCCCGGTCGCCGACAGTGGCGAGGACGGACACAAGGCCCAGCCTGCGCCGGTGGGGTGCTTCCCGGCCAATGGCCATGGCCTCTACGACATCACCGGCAATGTCTGGGAATGGACGTCGGACTGGTACCGGCCGGGCCTGGTTCCGGCCTCGGTGCTGGAGCAGGGCGGCCCGTCCCGGGCCATGTCCCGGGACCCGGACGAACCGGGCCAGCCCAAGCATGTGATCAAGGGCGGCTCTTTCCTGTGCGCCGACAACTTCTGCTTTCGCTATCGCCCCGCAGCCCGGGCGCCCGGGCCCCATGACAGCGGCGCCTCCCATGTGGGGTTCCGAACGGTCCTGAGGATCCCGGCCGCGCCCGAGGCCAGCTGATCCCCAGCTCAATATCCACACTCGGAGCCTCGCCATGCGCTGGCCTACCAAGCTCGCCCTGATCCTTCTGGCTCTTGTCCTGATCGCCGGGGGAGGGCTTTGGCTCGCCCGCGGCCCCCTCGCGCTCGCCCTGATGGACCGGGTGATGGCGCGCAACATGGCGGCTGATCCCCTGGCCGATCTGCCGGACGGACTGCATGTGGCCCTGTGCGGCGCCGGCTCGCCCATGCCCGATGTCAGCCGCGGCGGTCCCTGCACGGCGGTGGTGGCTGGCCAGCGCCTGTTCATCGTCGACACAGGATCCGGCGCCAGCCGCAACCTGACCCTGATGAGCCTACCCCCGGCCCGGGTGGAGGCCATCCTGCTCAGCCACTTCCATTCCGACCACATGGACGGACTGGGAGAGCTCCTGATGCAACGCTGGGCGTCCAGTTCGGCGGCGGCCCCGACCCCTGTCTATGGCCCGCCGGGCGTCGAGACCGTGCTGGCCGGCTTCGCCCAGGCCTACAGCCTCGACCGAGGCTACCGGATCGCTCACCACGGGCCGGACGTCACCCCGCCGGCCGGCTATGGCGCGACGCCGCGCCCCTTCGCCATCCCCGAGGGCGAGACGAGTCTTGTGATCCTCGACGAGCAAGACCTGAAGATCACTGCCTTCCGGGTCGATCACGATCCCATCGAGCCGGCGGTCGGCTACCGGTTCGACTACAAGGGGCGCAGCGCCGTGATCAGCGGCGACACCACGCCCTCGCCGGTGGTGGAGGCCCAGGCCAGGGGCGCTGACCTGCTGGTGCACGAGGCCCTGTCCATCGATCTGGTGAACCGCCAGCGCGCAGCGGCCGAGGCGGCGGGGCGCGCCAACCTCGCCCGGATCTTCGAGGACATCACCGACTACCACACCACGCCGGAACAGGCCGCGCAGCTGGCTGAGCGGGCCGGCGTCAAGTTTCTGCTGCTCAATCACATCGTGCCGCCCCTGCCGATCCGCGCCCTGGAAGGCCCCTTCCTGGGCGAGGCCCGCGGCCAGTTTTCCGGTCCATTGAAGGTCGGCCGGGACGGAGACCTGATCTCCCTGCCGGCGGGAAGCGACGAGGTCCGCCTGGGGCGGCGCATGAACGCCCAGCGCTGAGTCGCGCCAGTGGCTTGGCGGTTGCCAAGGCGAAGCTTGCGAATATAATGACATTATGCGTGTCATAAAAGGCGCGCGATTGGGGGCTTGATGGCGATCCTTTTGCTGCCCTGGGGCCTCGCCTTCCTGGCCTACGCCCTGTTCCTGGCCTGGTACGTCAACTGGCGCGGACCCCTGTCCAAGGCCGAGGTTCAGTCAGTCCTGGCCGATCTGGTCGCCACAGGTCTGGAGATGGATGGGCGCAATGATCTGGCGACCCTGCAGGCCTTCCTTGAGGCCGACGACGGCCGTGAGTTCTTCATGCTCAACCTGGTGCGGATCGCGCCAGGCGACATTCCAGATCCGGTTACCGGCCAGGCCAAGCCGGCTCGCCAGGTCATGGAGGGCTATACCCGCATGTTCCTGCCGGCCCTGTTCGCAAGGGGCGGTCATCCGGCCATCGCGGCGCGCAAGGTCGGCGGCTATTTCGACGCCTGGGGGGTGGAGGCCGACCCCGGTTGGTCGATCATCGGCTACATGCGCTACCGAAGCCGCCGCGACCTGGCCGCCCTGGTGGTCGATCCCCGGTTCGCAGGCGCCCATGAGTTCAAGTTCGCGGCCATGCCGCAGACCTATTCCTTCCCGACCAAGCCCCAGATCATGACCCTGGCCGGGCCCAAAGTCTGGCTTGCCCTGGCGTTGGCCCTCGCCGCGGCGCTCGGCCACCTCGCCCTCCTTCACGCCCAACTGAATTCGACCCCGATCCTGGCCGGCTGAGACCGGCTGGCTCCTGGAGACCGCCATGAACGTCCTGCGCACCCCCGACGAGCGCTTCGCCAACCTGCCCAACTTCCCGTGGGCGCCCCACTATCTCACCATCCAGGATGACGATGGGACCGATATCCGCATCCACTATGTGGACGAGGGGCCACGGGACGCCGAGCCCATCCTGCTGATGCACGGCAACCCCACCTGGGCCTATCTCTATCGCAAGATGATCCCCGGCCTGCTGGCCACGGGGCGTCGGGTGATCGCCGTCGACCTGGTGGGATGTGGCCGCTCGGACAAGCCGGCCGCCAAGGACGACTATACGCTCGCCCGTCACTACGACTGGATGGGCAAGTGGCTCACCGCCATGGACCTGCGCCACATCACGCTCTTCTGCCAGGACTGGGGCGGCACGATCGGCCTCTATCTGGTGGCCCAGCACCCCGAGCTGTTCGACCGGGTGGTGGCGGCCAATACCGGCCTGCCCATCGGCGAGGGCGAGAGCGACTTCATGAAGATGTGGGTCGGCATGATGAACGCCGCCACGGCCTTTCCCTGGCCCATGCTCGACCAGGGCATGGAGAACAAGCTCAGCGAGGCCGAGCGGGCGGCCTATCTCGCTCCCTTCCCCTCCTCGGACTATGAGTGGGGCCTGATCTCCTTCCCCCTGCTGATCGCCGTCCAGCCGGACAATCCCGGCGTGCCCCTGAACAAGGCCGCCTGGGAAAAGCTCCAACGCTTTGAAAAGCCGTTCCTGACCCTGTTCGGCGAACTGGATCCGGTGGCCAAGGGCTGGGAGGTCCGCGCCCAGGCGAGCATCCCCGGCGCCCAGGGCCAGAAGCACCAGATCATCCCGGGCGCCGGTCACTTCATCCAGGAGGACGCCGCCGACGCGCTGGTGGCCGCGGTCACCGCCTTCCTGTCGGTCAGCTAGCCATGCGCTGGGCCGGCCTGCTGCCGCCGTCCACCAATGCGGCCTATGGCGGGGCGGCGGTTTCGGCCTGGTTTCTGGGGCTCTCGGCCCTTGGCTCCCTGGTCCCGGGCCTGATCCACTACGGCTTGCCGGACGGCGGGGCCGGGACCATCGCCGGCATCGATCTCTCCACCCGGCGGGAGACCATAGTGGCGGTCTTCGCCTGGTACGGCGCCCTGCAGATCCCCCACGGGCTGGCTCAGCTGGCGGTGGCCCTGCGCTATCGCACCCTGGTCCCACTCTTCCTGCTGCTGGTCATCCTGGAACGGGGACTTGTGGCCCTGGACGCCTGGTTCGGCCGCGGGGCGGGTGATCATCACCCGCCCGAGCACTACACCACGGTTGCCCAGGCGGCCCTGGCCGTGGTTTTCCTGCTGCTCTCCATGCGCCCGCGAAAGGTTGTGACGCCGTGATCACCCAACTCCAGCTGCGCCGCGACGCGCTGACCGAGAGCCGTCTTGTGGAGCTTCCCCAGCCAGAGCTGGCGCAGGGCGAAGTGCTGCTGGCCATCGACCGGTTCGCCCTGACCGCCAACAATGTCAGCTACGCCCTGTCGGGCGCCAGCATCGGCTATTGGGGCTACTTCCCGGCGCCCGAGCCCTGGGGCCTGGTCCCGGTCTGGGGGTTTGCTGATGTGGTGGCCTCGCGCCATACCGATCTGCCCGTGGGCGAGCGGATCTATGGCTTCTTCCCCACTGCCTCTCACGTCGTCCTGGCGCCCGATGCGGTGGGTCCGCGGGGTTTTGTGGACTCAGCGCCCCACCGCGCGGAGCTGCCGGCCTTCTACAACCACTATCAGCGGACCACTGGCGAGCCTGAGGCCATGAAGGCGCTTGAGGACCAGCGGTGCCTGTTGCTGCCCCTGCTGGGCACCGGCTACCTGCTCTATGACTATCTGGTCGACAACGGCTTCTTCGGCGCCGAACAGGTGCTGGTCGGCAGCGCCTCGTCCAAGACGGCCATCGGCCTGCTCAACATGCTGGCCCGCCATCCGGCGCCACGGCCCCAGGTGATCGGCCTGACGTCGCCCGGCAATATGGCGTTTGTCGAGGGCCTGGGACTCTGCGATCAGGTCATCGCCTACGGGGATATCGACAGCCTGGACGGCGCAGTCCCCTCGGCCTTCGTCGACATGGCTGGGGACGGGGCGGTCATCGGCGCCGTCCACCGCCGCTTCGGGCCGCAGTTGAAGCTCAGCTGCGCGGTGGGCGCCACCCATTGGGACCAGCCCCGCTCCACCGGCAAGGTGGCGGGCGCGCCCTCCCACGATTTCATCTTCATCCCCGCCCATATCGCCAAGCGCGACGGTGATCTCGGCCCGGGCGTCATCCAGCGCCGCACCCAGACCGAAACCCTGCGGATGGTGGAAGAGCTGAAGGGCAGCCTGGCCCTGCGCCATGTGTCCGGTCCTGACGCGGTCCGCACGGCGCTCAGCGACCTCGTCGCGGGCAAAACGCCGCCCACCATCGGCCTGATCGCCAGCCTGGCCTGAGGCAGGTGAGGCGCCGAGGAGGGGGCCTGCGCCTCGCCTCGGCGCTTGCCATCATCCGGGCCAGTAGACGAATTCGTCGGCCTTGGTGGCGGGCTCCTCCAGGGTCTTATCCACCGTCACCGGCACAGAACCGACATTGGGGAACAGGGCCCCGCGACCGGCCGCCTGATGGGCGGCCAGCAGGGCCTTGAGTTCGGCCACCTTCTGGGGATTGGCCTCCGCCAGATTGGTCTGCTCAGTGGGATCGGCCACGAGATTGTAGAGCCAGTCCTTCTTGGGCCGATCGGAGGTCTGCAGCTTCCAGCCCTTGTGCAGGACCGCGCGATAATAGCCGCTCTGCCAGAACAGGGTGTCGTGAGGCGCCTGGGCCGGCCTCGCGCCGCTCAGCCAGGGCAGCAGGTCGATCCCGTCGATGATCCGGTCCTTGGGCGTCGCTGCGGCGGCCGCCGCGGCCAGGGTCGGCATGAGGTCGATATGGTGGACTGGGTCGCTCATCACCGTGCCCGGCGCAATGCGGTCGGGCCAGCTCATGAACATCGGCACCCGCAGGCCGCCCTCGAAGAAGGTCAGCTTCCACCCACGGTAAGGGGCGTTGACTTCAGGCAGGCCGATATAGCCGGCCCCGCCATTGTCGCTGGTGAAGACCACGATGGTGTTGTCGGCCAGGCCCTGGGCCTCGAGGGCCTCCATGATCTTTCCGACGCTGCGATCCAGGGCGAGCATCATGGCGCCATAGACCCGCAGCCGGTGATCCTTGATCTCCGGCAGGGCGTCATAGTCGGCCCGGGTCGCCTGCAGCGGCGTGTGGATGCCCCAATGCGCCAGATAGAGCAGGAAGGGGCGGTTTCGGTTCGCCTCGATCACCTTGACCGACTCTTCGGTGTAGTAGTCGGTCAGATAGCCCCGCGGCGCGAACATTGGCCCGCCGTTGAACTTGGCGGCCGCCTGCATCCGGGCCCACAGGAAGCGGTCGATCGGGTCGAAGTCGACCTTGGCGTTGACCACGTCGGGGTGGTCCTCGGGCAGATAGAGGCCGCTGGCCATCAGCAGGCTTTCGTCAAAGCCCTGGGCGTTGGCGTTGAACTCCTCGGTGTCGCCCAGGTGCCACTTGCCGATATGGACCGTGTGATAGCCGCGGGCCTTCAGCACTTCGGCCAGGGTGATCTCGTTGCCGGGCAGGCCCTGCTCGACCATGGGCGGTGTCCGCTTCGCCGCCTCGGCGTCCCGCAGCATGGGATGGGGGCGTGAGCCGTCGTTGTAGAACATCTCCAGAATGCGGGTCATGCCGTC
>NZ_JAUYAW010000021.1 GCF_030693405.1 Phenylobacterium sp. | reverse complement strand
GCCGTCGCCGCCCGCCTGAACCCCCAGCCCGGGGAGGTCATCATCGACTGCGCCGGCGGCACCGGCGACATGGCGAGACGCTTCGCGAAGATGGCGAGGCGCGCCCAGCAGCGTCGCGGCGGCGCCGACGCGACCATCCTGCTGATGGACTACAATGCCGAAATGATCACGGCGGGCCGCCAGAAGGGCTCTGAGCCCGAAATCTGCTGGAACGTCGGCGACGCCCAAGCCCTGCCCCTGCCGGACGCCTGCGCCGACGCCTATGTGATCTCGTTCGGCATCCGCAATGTCACCGATATCCCTGCGGCCCTGCGGGAGGCCCGGCGGGTGCTGAAGCCCGGCGGCCGGTTCCTGTGCCTGGAGTTTTCCCGACCGGTCACCGAGCCCCTGCAGAAGGCCTACGACGCCTATTCCTTCAAGGTCATCCCCGCCGTGGGCGAGCTGGTGGCCAAGGACCGGGAGTCCTACCAGTACCTGGTGGAGAGCATCCGCCGCTTCCCCGACCAGCAGAGCTTCGCCCAGATGATGCGTGAGGCCGGCTTCGCGCGGGTGAGCTACACCAACTTCACCGCCGGGGTGGCGGCCCTTCACCAGGGCTGGGCCATCTGACATGGCGCGACCCGCCGCCTATGGCCGGCTTTTCGCCGCCGCCTGGACCCTGGCCCGTCACGACGCCCTGCTGCCCGCCGAGCTGGAGGCCCTCTATCCCCCGCCGATCCGCGATCTGGGGCGGACCCTGCGGCTCCTGGCCGGCAAGCAGGCGAAGATCGGCAGGCCCGGCGAGCGGCTGGCCCGGGCCCTGGTTCAGCTGGGTCCGGTGGCCATCAAGCTTGGCCAGCTCATGTCCACCCGGGCAGACATCTTCGGGGCGCAGTTCGCCGAGGACCTGTCCCGGCTGAAGGACCGGCTGCCGCCCTTCCCGGCCGAGATCGCCCGGGTCCAGGTAGAAGCCGCCCTGGGGGCGCCGGTCGAGACCCTGTTTTCCGAGTTCGGCGAGGCCGTGGCCGCGGCCTCCCTGGCCCAGGCCCATGACGCCCGCCTGCGGGACGGCCGCCGGGTGGCGGTCAAGGTGCTGCGCCCGCACATCGGGGTCCGCGTGGCCCAGGACTCCGCAGCCCTGGCCCAGGCCGCCCTTCTGGTGGATCGCTATGTGCCCGCCGCCCGCCGGCTGGAGCCCCGGGCCTTCGCCCAGACCGTGATCCGCGCCACCGAGCTGGAGCTTGATCTGCGCCTGGAGGCCGCCGGCTGCGACGAGCTGGGCGAGGTGATGGCCAAGGACGGCTACATGTCGGCCCCGGCCGTCATCTGGGAGGGGGTCGGCAAGCAGGTCCTGACGCTCGAGTGGGCGGCCGGCGCGCCCCTGTCCGATCCCGCCGCCCTGGAACTGGCCGGGCTGGATCGGCCGCAGCTGGCGATCAACCTTCTTCGGGCCTTCCTGTCCCAGGCCCTGGACCATGGGGTCTTCCACGCCGACCTGCACGAAGGAAACCTGTTCGTCGAGGCGCCGGCGAAGATCACCGCGGTGGACTATGGCATCGTCGGACGCCTCGGCCCTGATGAGCGGCGCTACCTGGCCGAAATCCTCTGGGGCTTCCTGGACCGGGACTACCCCCGGGTGGCCGAGGTGCATTTCCGCGCCGGCTATGTGCCGGCCCACCACGACCGGGCGGCCTTCGCCCAGGCCTTGCGGGCGGTGGGCGAGCCGGTGTTCGGCCGCTCAGCCAGCCAGGTTTCCATGAGCCGGGTGCTGATCCAGCTGTTCGAGATCACCGCCCTGTTCGACATGCGCCTGCGCCCGGAACTGGTGCTGCTGCAGAAGACCATGATGACGGTGGAGGGCGTGGCCCGCCGCATCGATCCCGACCACGACATCTGGGCCGCCGCCGACCCCGTCGTGCGCCGCTGGATCGCCCGGGAGCTGGCCCCGCCGGCCCAGGCCAAGCGCGTCGTTCAGGAAAGCCTCGACATCCTGCACGGCCTCAAACGCCGCCTGCAGGACCCCGAGCCGTCCGTCGCCGTGGTGACGACGACAGAGCGGGACTCAAGCTGGCTTTGGTTCTTCCTGGGCGCCCTGACCGCCGGCGGCGCCTTCCTGCTCGGCGCGCTCGCCTGAACTTCAGGGCTCAGTCGTCGCCGCGTTCGGCCTCCCGGACCTTCTGCTCTTCCCAATAGGCCGCGCCATTGTCGGGCTTGAACATTGTTCGCGGCGCGCCAGCCGCTGTCGCCACGGCGAAGATGTTGGCGCCCGGATCGTAGATCAGGGTGTCACCATTGCCGCGCTTGATCGTTTGGGCGCCGGCCGGGGGACTGTTGACGAAGGCGTGGGCCTTGCGGACGAAGTCGTCCAGGTCGGTGGCCCCGAAGGCCTCGCCGTTGCGAGCAAAGGCGCGCTCAGCGTTTTCCTGGGCCGAATAGCGCTGGGTCTCCGACCAGAGGGGCCGGCCGTCCACCTTCGGGACCGGCGCGCGGGCCGCGCTGCTGGACGCCGTCGGCGCGGTGGCCGAAGCGTCCTGAGCCGCCTCGCCTGCGCTGGGCGCGGGCGTCACCGCCGAAGGCCCGTTGTCGCAGGCGACGAGAATGAAAAGACTGGCGCCCGCCGCGAGCGCCCCAACTGACCGCATCATCACCGTGTTTCTCCCCACAGTGCAGCCCCAGGCTGTGCTGGAACGAACAAAGAACAGATGTGCGGTTTTGTCCAGAGGCCAGATGCGGCTATAGCGTGGAGCCGTTGTCGAAAGGGACCCCGGGCCTTGGCGCAGAAGCAGATCCTCCTGATCGTGGGCGGCGGCGTGGCCGCCTATAAGGCCCTGGAGTTGACCCGCCTGCTCCGCAAGGCCGGCGTCGGCGTGCGGCCGATCCTCACCCAGGCCGGCGCCCAGTTCGTCACCCCCCTGTCCCTGGCGGCGCTCGCCGAAGACAAGGTCTATTCCGAGCTCTTCTCGCTCACCGACGAGGCCGAGATGGGGCATATCCAGCTGTCTCGCTCGGCCGACCTGGTGGTGGTGGTCCCGGCCACCGCCGACCTGATGGCCAAGGCCGCCCATGGGCTGGCGGGGGATCTTGCCTCGACCACCCTGCTGGCCACCGACAAACCAGTTCTGATGGCCCCGGCCATGAATGTGCGCATGTGGGAGCACCCCGCCACGAAGCGGAACCTGGCGACCCTGAAGGCTGACGGCGTCGCCTTTGTCGGGCCCGATGACGGCGCCATGGCCTGTGGCGAACACGGCCCTGGCCGCATGGCCGAGCCCGCGGTCATCTTCGAGGCGATCATGGGGATGCTGGCCGGGAAGTCCGCCCCCGCCATTGCCCAAGGTCCCCTGGCCGGGCGCCGCGCCATCGTCACCGCCGGCCCTACCGCCGAGCCCATCGATCCGGTGCGCTATCTGACCAACCGCTCCAGCGGCAAGCAGGGCTATGCGATCGCAGAGGCCCTGGCGGCTCTGGGCTGCGACGTCACCCTGGTGTCCGGCCCCACGGCGCTTTCGGCCCCGACCGGCGTCAAGCGGGTGCAGGTGGAGACCGCCCGCCAGATGCTGGCCGCCTGCCAGGCCGCCCTGCCGGCTGATCTCGCCGTCTGCGTCGCCGCCGTCGCCGACTGGCGCCCGGCCGACGAGGGGGCGGTGAAGATCAAGAAGACCGGCGACGCCCCGCCGGCCCTTAAGCTGGTGGAGAACCCCGACATCCTGGCGACCCTGTCGGCGCCCGGCCCAGCCCGGCCCCGGCTGGTGGTCGGCTTCGCCGCCGAGACCAATGATGTGGAGGCCTACGCCCAGGCCAAGCTCGCCCGGAAGGGCTGCGACTGGATCGTCGCCAATGATGTCAGCGCCCCCGGCGTCATGGGCGGCGACGACAACACCGTCTCCATCGTCAGCGCCACGGGCGTCGAACGCTGGGACAAGACTGCGAAATCCGACGTGGCGACCAGGCTCGCCCAGCGCATGGCGGAGGCCCTGGCATGACCCCGACGATCAAGATCACCCGCCTGCCCCACAATGCCGACCTGCCCTTGCCGGCCTATGAGACGGCGCTTGCCGCCGGCATGGACCTGCGCGCCGCCGTAGCCGAAGACGCGCCCATCATCCTGCGACCCATGGAGCGGGCCATGGTCCCCACGGGGCTGGCCATGGCCCTGCCGCCGGGCTTCGAGGGCCAGGTGCGCCCGCGCTCAGGCCTGGCCGCCAAGTCCGGCATCACCTGCCTCAATTCGCCGGGCACGGTGGACGCCGACTATCGTGGCGAGATGAAGGTGATCCTGGTCAATCTGGGAGAAGAGGACTTCACCATCCGCCGTGGCGACCGCATCGCCCAGCTGGTGATCGCCCCTGTGATCCAGGCCGCCTGGGAAGAAACCGATAGCCTGGACGAAACCGCCCGCGGCGCTGGCGGCTTCGGCTCCACCGGCGCGAGCTGAAGCCTCAGTCGTACCAGGCCCGGCCGGCCCGCTCGATCAGGGCGAAGGCCCCGGCCGGCCCCCAGCTTCCCGCCGCATAGGGCTTGGGTCCCATGCCGGCTTCGACCCAGGCCTCGGCCACCCCGTCCACCCAGCGCCAGGCCTGCTCCACTTCGTCGCGGCGGACGAACAGGGCGCTGTTGCCCAGGATCACGTCGAGGATCAGCCGCTCATAGGCGATGCGCCGGCGCGCATTGGGCCCCGAATAGGCCCGCAGCAGAGAGAGCGACAGGGGTAAGGACTGCAGGCGCATGCCGCCTTGTGAAATGCCCGGCGCCTTGTTCATCAGGAGCAGTTCGATGTCCTCGTCCGGCTGCAGGTCGATCACCAGCCGGTTGGCCACCAGGTCGCCCTCGGCCTGACCACCAAAGATCGAGTGGGGCACGCCCTTGAACTGAATGGCGATCTGGGTCCGCCGCTCAGGCAGGCGCTTGCCGGTGCGCAGGAAGAAGGGCACGCCGGCCCAGCGCCAGTTATCGATATCCACCCGCAGGGCGACGAAGGTCTCGGTCGCGCTCTCCTGGCCGCGTTCTTCCTCATAGGCGGCAGCCGACTGACCCTGGGCGACGCCGGCGGCGTACTGGCCCCGCACGCTGGCCTGGGCGACATCCTGGCGGGTGAAGGGGCGCAGCGAGCGCAGCACCTTGACCTTCTCGTTGCGGAGGGACTCCGCCTCCATGTCCGAGGGCGGCTCCATGGCCACCAGGCAGAGCAGCTGCAGCACATGGTTCTGGACCATGTCGCGCAGGGCGCCGTGCTCGTCATAATAGGGCCAGCGGTCCCCCACGCCTTCGGTCTCGGCCACGGTGATCTGCACGTGGTCGATGGTCAGATTGTTCCAAAGGGGCTCGAATAGGGTGTTGGCGAACCGTAGGGCGATCAGGTTCTGCACCGTCTCCTTGCCCAGATAGTGGTCGATGCGGAAGACCTGCTCCTCCTCGAACACCTGCGCCAGCGCCGCATTGATGCCGCGCGAGCTCTCCAGATCGTGACCGATGGGCTTTTCCAGGACGATGCGGCTCTGCGGCGAGATCAGGCCGGCCTCGGCCAGGGCCTCGCAGACCCCCACATAGAGGCTGGGCGACAAGGCCAGATAATAGATCGGCGCTGTCGCCCCCCCGAGCGCCTCGGTGATGCCGGCCAGGCGATCGGCCTTGGTGGCGTCCACGGCGCGGTAATCCAGCCGCTGGACGAAACGCCTCCAGATCTCCTCGTCCAGGGTCTGCGGGCTGGCCCGCTGGGCGACGGCATCGCGGATCATGGCCTCGAACTCGTCGCGGGGAATCTCGGCCCGGGCGGCGGCGATGACCTTGAAGCCGTCGGGCAGGAAGCCGTCAGCGTCCAGGAAATAGAGCGAGGGGAAGAGCATCCGCAGGGCGAGGTCGCCTACGCCTCCAAACAGGACGATCGCATCGGCTTGAGGCGCCTTGGGCATGAAATCCCCTTCCTGGGCTGTAAATCGGTCGGGCGGCTGTGGAGATCGCAGGCAGTTAGCCTTACCTCGGTTGAGGCAACGTCAAGGCCATGGCCCGGTTCGCGCCGAACCGCCAAGGCGCCCGAAATTAGGAGCCAACGGCCCCCACAGGCGTTCTGCGCCGACGAAGGGGCGATTCCACGACATGAGCATCATAGACCCCACACCGACCGACCTTGCGCCGCCGGTCCTGGATCTGGCGGGCAGCGCCCTGTTTCTGGACCTGGACGGCACCCTGGCCCCCATTGTGGCAAGGCCACAGGACGTGGGGCCTGAGCCGCGCCGCACGGCCATCCTGGAAGAGCTGGTCCGACGGATGGAGGGCCGGGTGGCGATCCTGTCGGGCCGGACCCTGGCCGAGATCGATCACATTCTTGACCGCGCTGTGCGCCCCGTGGCCGCCGTCCATGGCCTGGACCGACGCGCACCGGACGGACGCAACCACGCCCCTGAGCCCCATCCCGGCCTGACCGAAGCGACCGCCGCCTTCCAGCAACTTGCGACCCAGGCGCCGGGCCTGCTGGTGGAGGCCAAGGGCCTCAGCGTCGCCCTGCACTATCGCCAGGCGCCCGGCCAGGGGGCGGTCGTCCAGGCGCTGGCCCGGGACTGGGCGGGCCGCACAGGCCTGACCCTCCAGCCCGGCCACATGGTGGTGGAGCTGCGCACCCCTGGCCCGGACAAGGGAGATTCCCTGGCCGACTTCATGGACATGCCGCCGTTCCAGGGAAAGCGACCGATCTTCGTGGGCGATGATCTGACCGACGAGCCGGCCTTCGCCGCGGCTCGCCGCCTGGGCGGGACAGGCGTGCTGGTGGGGCCTGCGCGGAACAGTGCGGCCACCCATCGGTTGGAGGATGTGAACGCCGTACTGGACTGGCTGGAGGCCCCCCTATGAGTCGCCTGATCGTCGTTTCCAACCGGGTGAATCCCCCTGGGGGCAAGGGCGAAGAGAGCGTCGGCGGCCTGGCCATGGCGCTGGCGGCGGCCCTGCGGGAGTATTCCGGCATCTGGTTCGGCTGGAGCGGGCGAACCACGCCCATGTTCACCGGCCAGCTGGCCATGCGCCGGATCGAGGGCGTCACGGTGGCCACGGTCGATCTCGAGCAGAGCGACTATGACGAATATTACAACGGCTACGCCAACAAGACCCTGTGGCCCCTGTTCCACTATCGGGTCGATCTGACGGCCTATGACCGCACCTTCGACGAGGGCTATCAGCGGGTGAACCGTCGGTTCGCCGAGACCCTGCGGCCCCTGATCGAGCCCGACGACCTGATCTGGGTCCACGACTACCACCTGATCCCCATGGCCCGGGAGCTGCGGCGTCTGGGGGTGAAGAACCGCATCGGTTTCTTCCTGCATATTCCCTGGCCGGCCCACCAGCTGATGGTCACCCTGCCGAGCCACGGGGCCCTGGTGGAGGCCCTGTTCGAATATGATCTGGTGGGCTTCCAGACCCCGGAATATGTCACCGCCTTTCAGGAATACGTCCTGGCCGAGGCCGGCGGCGAGGTGCTGGGGCCCGACCGGCTGAAGGCCTTTGGCCGCACGGTGCAGACCGGCGCCTTCCCCATCGGGGTCGACGCAAACGACTTCGCCGAGATGGTGACCTCGGACCGGGCGCGGCTGACCTATGACCGGATGGCCGCCCATACGGTGTTTCGCAAGCTTATCGTCGGCGTCGACCGACTGGACTATTCCAAGGGGCTGGAAGAGCGCTTCCTCGGCTTCGAACGGTTCCTGGCCGACAATCCCGACCTGCGCCGCGAGGTGCTGATGGTGCAGGTGGCGCCGGTGAGCCGGGAGTCAGTCAACTCCTACCAGGAGATCCGCGGCCGGCTTGACGCCCTGTCGGGTCGCATCAATGGTGAGCACGCCGACCTGGACTGGAACCCCTTGCGCTGCGTGAACCGCAACTATCGTCGGGATGAGCTGGCCGGGCTGTACCGTGCGGCGAAGGTGGGACTGGTGACGCCCCTGCGGGATGGCATGAACCTGGTGGCCAAGGAGTATGTGGCCGCCCAGGATCCCGCCGATCCCGGCGTGCTGATCCTGTCGCGGTTCGCTGGCGCCGCCAACCAGATGCCCGCGGCCCTGATCGTCAACCCCAACAGCCCTGAAGAAATCTCCGAGGCCCTGAAGCGCGCCCTGACCATGCCGCTGGCGGAGCGAATCGAGCGCTGGCGCGCTTTGTTCGACAATGTCCGGGGCGAGGATGTGGGCGCCTGGCGCGACGCCTTTGTCGGCGCCCTGGCCGGCGAGGACCCGGTCCAGGAGGCGTCCGCCCTGGCCAGCTGACGAGAGGGATCGTTCCATGGCGGAGAAGCTGGCGCGCTATCAGGAGATGCGCGACTTCGCCAAGACGGCCGAGCCGTCGGGCGCTGATGGGGTCACGCCCTCCAAACGGCTGCGTTTCGTCATCCAGAAACATGCGGCCACCCGCCTGCACTACGACTTCCGCCTGGAGCTGGACGGCGTGTTCAAGTCCTGGGCGGTGACGCGGGGGCCGTCTCGCGATCCCGCCGACAAGCGCCTGGCCGTGGCCACCGAGGACCACCCGCTGGGCTATGGCGACTTCGAAGGGATCATCCCCAAGGGCGAGTATGGCGGCGGGTCGGTCATGCTGTGGGACCGGGGCTATTGGGCGCCGGAGCCGGGCTTTGAGCCCGAAGAGGCCCTGAAGAAGGGCGAGCTGAAATTCGTGCTGGAGGGGGAGCGCCTGCACGGAAGCTGGGTTCTGGTGCGGATGAAACGCGACCGGACTGGCGGCAAGCGGGAGAACTGGCTGCTGATCAAGCACCGGGACGCGGCCGCCGTTGAGGGCGACGACCTGCTGCAGACCGCCGACACCTCCATCGCCTCGGGCCGGGCCATGGACGCCATCACAGCCGGGACCGGCAAGGGGCCCAAGCCCTTCATGCGCGGCAAGGCCAAGGCCGCCGCAGCGGCCGACGACGTCTGGGAGACCCGCCCCAAGGGCGAGCCCGCCAAGGCGTCCAAGGCCAAGACCCCGACGAAGGCGAAGACCGCCAAGCCCGCCGAAATCAAGAGCGCCGCCCTGCCCGGCTTCATCGAGCCCCAGCTCTGCAAGTCGGTGGACCGGCCACCGCAGGGGACAGGGTGGGCTCATGAAATCAAGTTCGACGGCTATCGCCTGCAACTGCGGGTCAAGGACGGCAAGGCCGTCTTGAAGACCCGCAAGGGCCTGGACTGGACCGGGAAGTTCCAGGCCATCGCCGACCACGCCGCCGCCCTGCCCGATGGGATCTATGACGGGGAGGCCGTGGCGCTGGACGACAACGGCGCTCCGGACTTTCCCGCCCTGCAGGCGGCCCTGGCGGACGGCGAGAGCGAGGACCTGATCTTCTTCGCCTTCGACGCCCTGTTTCTGGAGGGCGAGGATCTGCGCAACCTGCCCCTGCGGGAGCGCAAGACCAGGCTCAAGGCGGTGCTGGAGCGGCGCGCCAAGCCTCTGGCCGGGCAGATCCGCTATGTGGAGCACTTCGAGACTGCGGGCGACGCGGTCCTGCAGTCGGCCTGTCGGCTGTCCCTGGAGGGGGTGATCTCCAAGCGGATGGACGGCCCCTATCGCTCCGGGCGCAGCCAGGACTGGACCAAGTCCAAATGCCGGGCTGGCCACGAGGTGGTGATCGGCGGCTGGACCGGGGCCAAGGGTCAGCTGCGCTCCCTGCTGGTGGGGGTCCATCGCGGCGACCACCTGGTCTATGTGGGCCGGGTCGGCACGGGTTTTGGCGCCGCGGTGGTGGGGCGCGTCCTGCCGAAGCTTGAGGCCCAGGCCGCCGACAAAAACCCGTTCACCGGACCCGGCGCCCCGCGCAAGGTTGGCGACATCAACTGGGCCAGGCCCGAGCTTGTGGCCGAGATCGAATTCGCCGGCTGGACCGGCGAGGGCATGGTCCGCCAGGGCTCCTTCAAGGGCCTGCGCGCCGACAAGCCGGCCAGCGAGGTGGAGGCCGAAAAGCCCGCCCCGGTGGAAGAGGTGGAGCTCGCCCAGCCGAAGCCTGCGGCGGCCAAGTCCTCAGGGGCAAAGACGGGTGGCAAGGCCCGGCCCGCCGGCGCCGTAGTGGTGATGGGGGTGACGGTCTCCAGCCCCGACAAGGCGCTCTGGCCGAGGTCCGCCGACACCGACGCCCCCCTGACCAAGGCCGATCTCGCCCGCTATTTCGAGGCCGTCGGTCCCTGGATGATCGATCACATCCGCGGCCGGCCCTGCTCGGTGATCCGCGCGCCCGACGGTATCGGCGGCCAGAGCTTTTTCCAGCGCCATGCGGGCAAGGGCGCCTCGCACCTGATCGAGCAGGTGGACGTGGCCGGCGACAAGCAGCCCTATCTGCAGATCGACCGGGTCGAAGCCCTGGCGGCGCTCGCCCAGATGGGGGCCATCGAACTGCACCCCTGGAACTGCCGAGAGGGCGATGCGGAGACCCCCGGGCGGCTAGTGTTCGACCTGGACCCTGGTCCTGGCCTCGATTTCGACGACGTGGTGGCTGCGGCCAGGGACGTGAAGGACCGGCTGGAGGCGCTGGGTCTGGTAGCCTTCTGCAAGACCACCGGCGGCAAGGGGCTGCATGTGGTGACCCCGCTGGCCAAAGAGCGCGGGCTCACCTGGGACATGGCCAAGGCCTTCGCCCACGACGTGGCCCGCCAGATGGCCGCCGAAGAGCCCAAGCGCTATGTGGCGGTGATGTCCAAGGCCAAGCGCGAGGGAAAGATTTTCGTCGACTATCTGCGCAACGCCCGGATGGCGACCGCCGTGGCGCCCCTGTCCCCTCGGGCCCGGGAAGGCGCCGGGGTCTCCATGCCACTTACCTGGGGCCAGGTGCGCAAGGGCCTCGATCCCATGCGCTTCACCCTGCGCACCGTGCCGGACCTGTTGAAGAAAGCGGAGGCCTGGGCGGACTATGCGCAAGGCGAAAAGCCCCTGGCCCCGGCCATCCGCAAGCTCGGAAAGGTCTAGGTTTCCCCTGCGTCCAGGCTTCCTAGAGCGCGCGGCGCCTGCCAAGCTTTCGGAAAATCGCCAAGGGGACGAGACATGGACAGGGCCGCCAACCGAGACCTGGTCGATCCGGAGCTGTTGCCCCTGCTCGACACCTTCCCGGCCTTTGACCTGACGGAGGAGATCCTGCCCCTGATGCGCGGCCGGCCGGCTCGCTTTCAGGTGCGGCCCGAGGACCTGGCTCGCACCAGCCTGGAGCGGCGGACGATTCCTGGACCCGCTGGCGCGCCAGAGGTCGAGGTGCTGGTCTATCACCCCAAGGACGTTGCGGGGCCGCTGCCCTGCATCCTGCATATCCACGGGGGCGGCTATGTCGCCGGCGCGGCGGCCGACAACGAGGCGGTCCATCGGCCCCTGGCCGCTGACCTCGCCTGCTGCATCGTCTCGGTGGAATACCGGCTGGCGCCGGAGACGCCCTTCCCCGGTCCGGTGGAGGACTGCTACGCGGCGCTCGCCTGGATCTTCGCCAACGCCGAAACCCTGGGGATCGATCGCGGGCGGATCGGCCTGATGGGGGAAAGCGCCGGCGGCGGCCTGGCGGCGGGGCTGGCGCTGCTGGCCCGGGACCGGGGGGACTATCGCCTAGCCTTCCAGCACCTGATCTATCCGATGATCGATGACCGCACCTGCGTCAGCGCCGCTCCGCACCCCTATGCCGGCGCCTTCGTCTGGACGCCCCAGGCCAACACCTTTGGCTGGCGGGCCCTGCTGGGGCATGAGCCTGGCGTGGACGGGGTCTCCCCCTATGCGGCGGCCGCCCGGGCCACGGACGTCTCAGGCCTGCCGCCGACCTTCATCGCCACCGGCGCCCTGGACCTGTTCCTGGAGGAGGATCTTGCCTACGCCCAGCGGCTACTGCGGGCCGGGGTTCCGGTGGAGTTGCACGTCTATCCGGGCGCCTTCCACGGCTTCCAGTGGGCGCCGGAGGCGAGCGTCAGCCAGACGGCCGCCCGGGACAGCCGCGCGGCGCTCGCCCGGGCCCTGGCCTGAGGCTCAGCGGCGGCGGACGGGCTTGGGGCTGAAGCCCGGCGTGATCAGGGCTTCGCGTTCGCGGGCCGTGATCGGCCGCCAGCGGCCCTCCGGCAGGTCGCCGACCTTTAAGGGCCCGATCCGCAGGCGGTAGAGATCGATGATCGACAGCCCCACCAGGTCGCACATCCGCCGGATCTGGCGATTGCGGCCCTCGGTCAGGATGAAGCGCAGGCGCTGGTCGCCGGCCAGGGTGACCTTGGCGGGTTTCAACTGGCGGCCGTCCAGTTCGAGCCCGTGGCGCAGGCGGGCCAGGACGGACTCTGAAATGTCGCCGCGCACCCGGACCAGATATTCCTTCTCCATCAGGGAGTCCGGGCCGATCACCGCCTTGGTCACCACCCCGTCCTCCGACAGGATCAGCAGGCCGCGGCTGTCCAGGTCGAGGCGTCCCACCGGCGCCAGGCTGCGGTCGGCGGCGGGGATTTCGGCGGCCTCTCCCCAGAGACCCTGGCGGGTCAGCAGGCGGGCCGCGGGGATCTGGCCCGGCTCCGGCTGGGCCGAGACATAGCCGACGGGCTTGTTGATGATCACCGTCATCTGGCCCTCGAGCCTCGCCTGAGCCCCGTCATCCAGGGTGAGGGTCTGGCCGCGCTCGATCTTGCGGCCAGGATCGGAGACGGTCTCCCCGTCGATGGAGACCTGGCCGGCGGCGATCAGGGCCTCGGCCTCACGGCGGGAGCAGACGCCGCTCTGGGCCAGCCAGCGGTTGACCCGCTGGGGCTCGGCCTCTTCGTAGGTGCGAGTCCAGGCCATCAGCCGGTCTGGCGCTCGCGCTTGCGGATGAACATGGCCGCGTCCGCCTGGGCGACGATGGCCTCGGGCTCGCCGTCATGGGGGATTTCGCAGACCCCGTAGGACAGATGCAGGGGCGCCGACCAGTCGCCGAACTGGATAGGCGCCTGTTCCAGAGTCCTCGCCAGGGCCTCGGCCTTGGCCTGGGCGGTCAGGGCGGTGGCCTGGACCAGCACCACGGCGAACTCGTCCCCGCCCATGCGCCCGACAATGTCGCTGTCGCGCACCAGGCCAGTCAGCCGCTCGGCCACGGCCTTGAGCACGGCGTCGCCGGCCGCATGGCCGAAGCGATCATTGACGCTCTTGAAATCGTCCAGGTCGAAATAGACCAGGCTGGCCGGCGAGGCGTAGCGGCGGGAGAAGGTCTGCACCCGGGCTAGTTCGCGCATGAAGGCCCGGCGATTGAGCACCGGGGTCAGGGCGTCCCGGTCAGCCAGGCCCTCCACCTCCGTGAGCTTGGCCTTCAGTCGGGCCACCTCGCCGCGCAGGTCGTCGATCTCGGTCAGCAGGGTCTGAAGGGCGCCGCGGACGGCGGGCGTCATCTCGGCCTCGGTCACGCCGAGGAAGCCGGCCTTGTCCGCCGGCAGGGCCCGGGCCGCAGAGCTCTGGGCGCCGGCCTGGGCCAGGGCCCGCTTGCGGATGGCCGCAAAGGGTTCGGTGCGCGCACCCGTGATCTTCATGGTGAGGGAATCACATCCAGCCTTAACCATAAGAATCGTACCGGTGATCGGTTGCGGGCGCAAAGGCGGCGCCTATACTCCGCGCCTTTCCCATCAAGGGGGCCGTCCGATGGCCAGTTCCAACCCCGCCGGCCCAGGCGGTCGCCCGCCCGTCGCCATCATCATGGGCAGCCGCTCCGACTGGCCGACCATGCGGTGCGCCGCCGAACAGCTCGACGCGCTCGGCGTGGCCTGGGAGGCCAAGGTGGTCTCGGCCCACCGCACGCCCCAGCGGCTCTATGAGTTCGCCACCACCGCCAAGGCGGCGGGCTACAAGGTGATCATCGCCGGCGCCGGGGGCGCGGCCCACCTGCCGGGCATGGCCGCCTCCATGACCGAGCTGCCGGTGCTGGGCGTGCCGGTGGAGTCCAAGGCCCTGAAGGGGATGGATAGCTTGCTCTCCATCGTGCAGATGCCCGGCGGCATTCCCGTGGCGACCCTGGCCATCGGCGAGGCCGGCGCCAAGAACGCCGGCATTCTCGCCGCCCGCATCCTGGCGCTGGGCGATCCCGCTCTCGCCGAACGCCTGACCGCCTTCGCCCAGAGCCTGGCCGACGCCGTGGCCGAGACGGTGGAAGACTGATGACGCCAGGCCTGCCTCTCGCGCCGGGCGCGACCATCGGCATTCTGGGCGGCGGACAGCTGGGTCGGATGCTGGCGCTGGCCGCCGCCCGCCTGGGCTTCGACGTAGTCATCCTGACGCCGGAGCTGGACGCCCCGGCCAGCCGGGTCGCCCGCGAGACGGTGATCGCCCCCTTTGACGACCCTGACGGCCTGGCCCGCCTGGCCGATCTCTGCGACGTCATCACCTATGAGTTCGAAAATGTGCCGGCCGCCGCCGTCGAGCGACTGAAGGCCCTGGGCGCGCCGGTGGCGCCCAGCGGCCTGGCCCTGGCCGTGGCCCAGGACCGGGTGGCGGAGAAGTCCTTCCTCAACGAGGCCGGCGTCCGCACCGTGGCCTTCGCCCAGGTGGACAGCGGCGAGGACGCCCTGGAGGCCGCCGCGCGCATCGGCGTTCCGTCCCTGATGAAGACCCGCCGCGAAGGCTATGACGGCAAGGGCCAGACCTGGGTCGAGCATGCGGCCGACGCCGCCAAGGTGTTCGAGGCTCTCGGGGGCGTGCCCTGCATTCTGGAGGCCCCGGCCGATTTCGTCCGCGAACTGTCGGTGATCGCCGCCCGGGGCCGCGACGGCGAATTGGCCATCTATCCCCTTGGCGAGAACCACCATGAGGGGGGCATCCTGCGCCGCACCGTAGCGCCTGCGCCGGCCAGTCCCGACCTGGCGGACCAGGCCGAGCGGATCGCCGCCCAGATCCTGACCCGGCTGGACTATGTGGGGGTCATCGGCATCGAGCTGTTCGAGCTGGCGGACGGCCGTCTGCTGGCCAATGAGATTGCGCCCCGGGTGCATAATACCGGCCACTGGACCCAGGACGGCTGCGAGGTCTGTCAGTTCGAGCAGCACATCCGCGCCGTGGCCGGCTGGCCGCTGGGCCCCACGCAGGCCCGGGCCCATGTGGAGATGCTCAACCTGCTAGGTGACGAAGCCGAGACCTGGGCGAAGTTGGCCGCCGAGCCGGAGACCCGCCTGCACCTCTACGGCAAGCGCGAGGCCAAGCCCGGCCGCAAGATGGGCCATATCAACCGGCTGTCGGGGCTATAGGCGGCGCGACGGCCCTCGTCCTTCGAGGCCCTTCGGGCGCCTCAGGATGAGGACGGACTGAGAGGCCTCAACCCACCTGCCTCATCCTGAGGCGCGAGCGATAGCGAGCCTCGAAGGACGCAAGGCGCCTCAGCCGTAACGCATGCGGCCAAGGGTCTGGGCGAAGGTCTTGAGGGCTTCGGACGGGCGCAGCTTGGTCGTGGCCTTCCACTTTTCGAAGCTCATCACATTGGCGATGCGGGCGTCGACGAAGTCCATCGACGCGCCGCGGCCAGAGGCGACGCGGATGGCGAGCGCCGCCGAGAGAATCCCCGACAGGATGGCGCGCTTTGAATAGTGGTTCTCATCGGTGGCGGTGTCGCCGGCCCAGCGCCAGAGCTGGTCGGCGCTGTCCCACAGGAGACGGCTGGCCAGGGGCAGGTTCTGCGGCAGGGCGAGGAAGCCGCTCCAGCGACGGGCGACCGCCTCGTCCTGGGCGGCGGCGTCCAGGCGCGTCTCCACCGCCAGGCGGATGCGCTCGCGGATCTTCAGGGCCTGGGGATCGATGTCGGCCAGGATCGCCAGGGTCTCCCGGTCATGCCGGCGGCCCAGCAGGGCCGCCAGGTCCGCCGCCCCATTGGGAAACAAAAGCTCGATCTCGCCCCTGGAGAGGCCAGCCTCGGCCCCGGCGCAGGCCAGAAGCAGGGGGCTCCAGCCCATCTGCGCCACATGGGGCAGGGCCAGGGACAGCACCTGGTCCTCGACCTGGCGGGCCCAGGCGTCGGGATCGGGAGAGGAAGATGAAGCGGCGTCTGACATGGCCCCAGTCTAACCTCGCCGAAAGCCTGCGTCTTCCGTGGACATGGGCCAAGCCTTCTGCTATTTCGCCGCCCTCGGCTCCGGAGCGGTCGCTTACGGGGCCATTTGGTATTTTTGTTTCACCGCCACCGCCATGTGCGCCGGGTGGCGCAACATTCAGGTAGGCAGGAGAGAGTCCCCTGGTTCAGATTTTCGTCCGCGACAACAATGTCGACCAGGCCCTCAAGGCCCTGAAGAAGAAGATGCAGCGCGAAGGCTCGTTCCGCGAGATGAAGCGCCACGTCCATTACGAGAAGCCCTCGGAAAAGCGCGCGCGCCAGAAGGCCGAAGCCGTCCGTCGCGCCCGCAAGCTGGCCCGCAAGCGCGCCCAGCGCGAAGGCCTGATCGCGGCTCCCAAGCCGCGCGCCCGCTAGGGGACGCCAGCGTCTCCGCCTCGGCGGGACGTCGAGAGCTTCCAGAGATTTTTGGCCGCGCAGCCTGCCTGCGCGGCCTTTCTCGTTTTGATCGCCCAAAGAATCTACGTCCAGACCGCGACCTGCGGTCACTCTGGCCCGCCCCTTGCTGGTGAAACCGGTCAGGCCATCCTATCTTAGGGTCTGAACCCGAGTTTTCCCGAGACGGATCAAAAGCACCATGAACATGCGCAATATGGCGATCTGGGGCGTCATCGTCGTCGTCCTGATCGGCCTCTACAGCATGATGAGCGGCGGCGGCCAGGCGGCCAATTCGCGCGAGATCACCTACTCGCAGCTGCTCGACCAGATCGATTCCGGTCAGGTGGCCTCAGCCGTCATCCGCGGCTCGGCCGTCGAGGTGCGCAACGCCGAGGGCCAGGCCTTCACGGCGGTCACGCCGAACAATCAGGAAGAGCTGGTCAAGCGGCTGGAGGCCCAGAACGCCGACATCGCGGTCAAGCCGGCCGGCGGCTTCACCCTGGTGGGCTTCATTCTGCAGAGCCTGCCCATCCTGCTGCTGATCGGGGTGTGGATCTTCTTCATGCGCCAGATGCAGGGCGGGGCCCGCGGCGCCATGGGCTTTGGCAAGTCCAAGGCCAAGATGCTCACCGAGAACAAGAACCGGGTCACGTTTGACGACGTGGCCGGCGTCGACGAGGCCAAGGAAGAGCTGACCGAGATCGTCGACTTCCTGAAGGACCCGCAGAAGTTCCAGCGCCTGGGCGGCAAGATCCCCAAGGGCGCCCTGATGGTCGGCCCTCCGGGCACGGGTAAGACCTTGCTCGGTCGCGCCGTGGCCGGCGAGGCCGGCGTGCCCTTCTTCTACATCTCCGGTTCGGACTTCGTGGAAATGTTCGTCGGCGTCGGCGCCAGCCGGGTGCGCGACATGTTCGAGCAGGCCAAGAAGAACGCGCCCTGCATCATCTTCATCGACGAGATCGACGCCGTGGGCCGCCATCGTGGCGCCGGGCTCGGCGGCGGCAATGACGAGCGCGAGCAGACCCTGAACCAGCTGCTGGTGGAGATGGACGGCTTCGACCCGTCCGAGGCCATCATCGTCATCGCCTCGACCAACCGTCCCGACGTGCTGGACCCGGCCCTGCTGCGGCCCGGCCGTTTCGACCGCCAGGTCGTGGTGCCCAATCCCGACATCAACGGCCGCGAGCGTATCCTGCGCGTCCACATGAAGAATGTGCCGCTGGCCGCCGACGTAGAGGTCAAGACCATCGCCCGCGGCACGCCGGGCTTCTCCGGCGCGGACCTGGCCAATCTGGTCAACGAAGCCGCCCTGATGGCCGCGCGGAAGAACCGCCGCATGGTCACCCAGCGGGACTTCGAGGACGCCAAGGACCGGGTCATGATGGGCGCCGAGCGCAAGTCCATGGCCATGACCGACGATGAGAAGCGCCTGACCGCCTATCACGAGGGCGGCCACGCCCTGCTGGCCCTGAACGTGCCGGCCACCGATCCGGTGCACAAGGCCACCATCATCCCCCGCGGTCGTGCGCTCGGCATGGTCATGCAGCTGCCCGAGCGGGACCAGCTCTCTATGTCCTATGAGCAGATGACCTCGCGCCTGGTCATCCTGATGGGCGGCCGGATGGCTGAGGAGCTGATCTTCGGCAAGGACAAGATCACCTCGGGCGCCTCGTCCGACATCGACCAAGCCACCCGCCTGGCCCGGGCCATGGTCACCAAGTGGGGCTTCTCCGACAAGCTGGGCGTCGTCTCCTATGGCGAGAACCAGGACGAGGTCTTCCTCGGCCACTCGGTGTCGCGGACCCAGAACGTCTCGGAAGAGACCGCCCGGATCATCGACCAGGAGGTCAAGGCCCTGGTCCAGCACGCCTTTGACGAGGCGCGCCGGATCCTGACCGAGAAGATCGACGAACTGCACAAGATCGCCCAGGCCCTGCTGGAATACGAAACCCTGTCGGGCGACGAGATCATCAATGTGATCCAGGGCGTCATGCCCAAGCGCGAGGAGCCGGAGAGCCACCGGGCGCTGGGTCCCACCGTCGCCGTGCCGATTTCGCCGCGGCCGGGCCCGGAACCGGCCTGACCCATCACGTCCGACGCCTGTATGGAGTTCAGCTCTGCTCCAGGCGTCGGGCGGCTTCGGCCACCACCTGGCGCCCCCAGCTGGTCAGGTCGGAACGCTGCAGTTTTTCCAGAGCCGCACCATGGGCGTCGGCGCCAAAGCGGCGGCGCAGATAGGCCGCCTCTTCCTCAGCCTCGGTCTGCAGACGCTTGCGGCGCCGCAGGTGGCGTATCGGGTTGATGATCACGGGCGTGCATCCCAGGTGCTTGGTTGGCCATCCCTCCTCACACCATAAGGCCAAGGTGTGACAGGCTTCCGGCGCCCGATGTGAGCAGTCGCAGCATTTCGCCCCCGGCGCCCTCGGGATTGGCGCCCTGCCCCCTTGTGGGATAACCGATTGGGCGCTGAGCGCCTGCGAGAAGGCCTGGAGGTTCGCCCTGATCCGCCCGCCCCGACGCCCCGCCTTAATGGGCATACTGAACCTGACGCCGGACAGCTTTTCCGACGGCGGGCTTTATGACGGCGCCCCGGCCGCCCTGGCCCAGGCGCGGCGGCTGATCGCCCAGGGGGCGGACATCCTCGATCTGGGCGGGGAATCCACCCGGCCTGGCGCCGATCCTGTCCCGGTCGAGGCGGAGATCGCCAGGGTCGTCCCCGTCATCGCCGCCCTGGCCAGGGACGGCGCCCCGCCCCTGTCAGTGGACACCATGAAGCCCGACGTGGCCCGGGCGGCCATGGCGGCGGGCGCGACCATCTGGAACGACGTCACCGCCCTGCGCTACGCCCCTCAGGCGCCCGATGTGGCTGCGGAACTCGGCTGCCAGGTGGTGCTTATGCACATGCAGGGCGAGCCGCGCACCATGCAGGCCGCCCCCCGCTACGATGACGTCATCGCCGAGGTCTGCGCCTTCCTGCTGGCGCGGGCGGACGCCGCCCTGGCCGCCGGCGTGGCGCGGGAGAAGATCTGGCTCGATCCTGGGATCGGCTTTGGCAAGAGCCTGGACCACAACCTGACCCTGCTCGCCCATCTGGACAGGATCTGCGCCCTGGGCTTCCCGGTCCTGCTGGGCGCCAGTCGCAAGCGGTTCATCGCCGCCCTGCACCCGGCCGCAGACGCGCCGGACGCCCGCGCGCCGGGCTCCATCGCCGCCGCCCTGGCCGGGGCCGAGGCCGGCGTCGCCGCGCTGCGGATCCATGATGTGGGCGAGACGGCCCAGGCCCTGGACGTCTGGGCGGCGATCAGGGACGCGCGGCCATCCTAGCTGAGACCGAAGTGGTCGTAGAACGCCGACAGGGGCGAAGAGACCCGCAAGGGTCGCAAGGGAAAGGCGAGCCAGGGGGCCTGGGGATCGAGGTCCGCCATCCGCCCCAGGAAGGCCTGGCGCAGATCGTCCCTGACCGCGCCCGTATGGGTGAGGAACTGGCCCCAGCTTGACGTTCCGGTCAGGCCCACCTCGCCCGCTTCCCTGGCTGAGGCGATGTAGGCGGCGGGAAACAGGCGGCGATAGGCCTCCAGGTGATAGAGCCAGGACGCGCCGGACAGGGTCTCGGCCTCCGGCGCCGTCCGCCTCAGGTGGGCCAACATCCGTGTCAGCTCCGAACGCCGGGCCTCGATCTTGCGCCGGGCCAGAGGACCTGCGCCGTCCTGGCTGTCGTGGTTGTTGAAGTGGATTCGAACCGTCCCGACCTCGGGCGGATCATAACTGAAACAGCCGAAGCGGACCTTGTCCGGCTGGGGCGGTTCGTCCGGGGCGGCGGCCAGAACCTCCATCGTCCAGTCGAGGCGGGCCGCGCGGTCCGGCTGGCGCTCCAGGCCCTCGGCGTAGCGGCGCCATTCCGGGCCATGCAGGGCGTCGGATACATCCCCCAGTCCCAGGCGGCGATGCAGGTTAGTGAAGCCGCGGACGGCTTCCGACAGGGAAAGGCCGCGGCGGGCCGCGAGGGTTTCGGCGAAGGTGAGCTGCAGACCGAAATAGTCCCGGAACACCTCCACCTTCGCGGCGCGGGCGTCAGCCACGGCCGATAAAGGGCATCTGGGTGGCCATGACGGTCATGAACTGGACATTGGCCTCAAGCGGCAGGCCGGCCATGAAGACCACCGCCTGGGCCACGGCGGTCACGTCCATCATCGGCTCGGGTTTCAGGCTCCCATCGGCCTGCGGGACCCCGCCGGCCATGGCTGCGGTCATCTCGGTGGCGGCGTTGCCGATGTCGATCTGGCCGCAGGCGATGCCATAGGCCCGGCCATCCAGGCTGGTGGATTTGGTCAGGCCGGTGATTGCGTGCTTGGTGGCGGTATAGGCCACGGAGCGCGGCCGCGGCGCATGGGCCGAGATGGAGCCGTTGTTGATGATCCGCCCGCCTTGGGGATCCTGCGCCTTCATCAGCCGGAAGGCCGCCTGGGTGCAGAGGAAGGCGCCGGTGAGATTGACGTCCACCACCCGGCGCCACGCCTTGAGCGACAGGTCCTCAAGGGGGACCGGCGGCGCGCCTGTGCCTGCATTGTTGAACAACAGGTCCAGCCGGCCGAACCTGGCGTGAGCCGCCTCGAACAGGGCCGCCACCTGACCCTCGTCGGAGACATCTGCGGGATGGATCAGCACATCGGCGGGCGGCAGGTCCGCCGCCGTGGCCTGAAGCGCTTCGGCCCGGCGTCCGGTCAGAGCGAGCTTGAAGCCGGCGCCGTGCAGGGCGAGCGCGCAGGCCCGGCCGATGCCCGAACCGGCGCCGGTGACCAGGGCGATCTTGGCGAGCTGTGTCATGGGGGCGACCCTCGCCCGAGCGCGGGCTGTGAGCAAGGCGCCAGGCCCCCTCGTCAGGCGATCAAGGATGTGGAAGAAGCGGCCATGACCAGTTCAGCTCTTCCCCTCGGCCGGGTCCTGATCATCGCCGGCTCCGATTCCGGCGGCGGGGCCGGCATCCAGGCCGACCTCAAGACCGTGCTCGCCCTGGGCGGCTATGGCGCCACGGCGATCACCGCGGTGACGGTGCAGAACACGCTGGGCGTCACCGGCGTCCATCCCATTCCGGTCGACATCGTCCAGGCCCAGGCCCGCGCGGTGCTGAGCGATATCGGCGCCGACGCCATCAAGACCGGCATGCTGGGCGACGTGGCCATGGTCGAGGCCGTCGCCGCCCTGCTGGACGAGGCGCAGGCCATTCCCGCGGTGATCGATCCGGTCATGGTCGCCAAGGGCGGCGCGGCCCTGCTGGCTGACGACGCCATCGCCGCGGTGCGTAGCCTGATGATCCCGAGGGCCGCCCTGCTCACCCCCAACGCGCCGGAAGCCGCCGCCCTGACCGGCCTTTCGGTGGACAGTCTGGACGACCAGCGCCGGGCCGGGGAGGCTCTGCTCCAACTCGGCGCCCGGGCCGTCCTGATGAAGGGGGGCCATGTGAGCGGCGAGCGGGTGGTGGACCTGCTGATGACGCCGACCGGGGACACCATCTTCGAGACCGACCGCCAGGAGACCCGCCACACCCACGGCACCGGCTGCACCCTGGCCTCGGCCTGCGCGACCGGTCTGGCCCAGGGACTGGAACTCTCCACCGCCGTGGCGCAGGCCTGGGCCTATGTGCAGGAGGCCATGGCCAGCGCGCCTGGGCTCGGCCAGGGACACGGCCCCCTGGACCACGGCTGGACCCTGCGCCGATGAGCGCCGAGCCCGAGCTGGAGCAACGGCTGGCGGCCATCCTGCGGGGCGCGCCCAGCCTGATGGGGGTGATGGAGACGGCCCGGGATCTGGCCCTGCCCGACTGGATGATCTTTTCCGGGGCCATCTATCAGAAGGCGGTCAACCACCTGACCGGCCGAGACCCCGACTACGGGCTGAAGGACTACGACCTCGGCTATTTCGACGGGGGCGACCTCAGCTACGCGGCCGAGGATGAGGTCATCCGCCGGGCGGCGGCGGCCTATCCCCCGCCCCTGGACACCCTGGTGGAGGTGCGCAACCAGGCCCGGGTGCACCTGTGGTTCGAAGACCGGTTCGGCGAACCCTACGCCCCCTTGAGCTCCAGCGCCGAGGCCCTGACCCGGTTCACCACCACCATGTTCGCCGTCGGCGCGCGGCTGGAGCCCGATGGGACCTTGCGCATCTTCGCCCCCTTCGGGCTGGCCGATCTGTTCGCCCTGCGGCTGGTTCCCAATCCGCTGCGGGAGACGCGAGGCTTCGCCCGCACCGCCGCCGCCGCCCAGACCCGCTGGCCGGAACTGACCCTGAAGCCTTAAGGCGCAGGGCAAGCCTTGCCTTGATGGCGCGGCGGACTGGGCATAATGGGGTCGCACATCTCAGTCGCGAGCCCCGCCATGCGCCAGTGGACCATAGACGCCTTCGCTTCGGCCCCGTTCCGGGGCAATCCGGCCTGTGTGGTCGAGCCCCTGGACGCCTGGCCGGCCGACACCTGGATGCAGGCCCTGGCGGCGGAGAACAACCAGGCCGAGACCGCCTTCCTCCTGCACACCACAGCGTCTGACAGGTTCGGACTGCGCTGGTTTACGCCGACCCTGGAGGTGCCGCTCTGCGGCCACGCCACCCTGGCCAGCGCCCACGCCCTGTTCGCCGAACTTGGCCTGGCGACGGAGGCCGTGACCTTCGAGACCCTGTCGGGGCCGCTGATCGTGTCTAGAGAGGACGGCGCCTACGCCATGGACTTTCCCGCCTCGCCGGTTCGTAAGGTGGAGACGCCAGCGGGGCTCGCCGAGGCCCTGGGGGTCGAACCGGATGAGGTCTGGGCGGGGCCGTTCCTGGTGGCGATCCTCAAGGACGAGGCCGCCGTGCGCGGGGCGAACCCTGACCTGGCCGCCCTGAAGGTCATTTCCAGCGCCGCCACCCAGGGCCGCGGCAATGTCGGGGTGAGCGCCCTCGCCGGGGGCCAGCCCCATGACGTGGTCAGCCGCTTCTTCGCCCCGGGCTCCGGAATCCCTGAAGACCCCGCCACGGGCTCGCTGCATTGCATGTTGAGCCCGATCTTCGCGCAGAAGCTCGGCCGCGCACGGCTGGCCTTCCACCAGGCCTATCCCGGGCGGGGCGGCGACCTGGACTGCGAACTGACCGGTGATCGGGTGATCCTGCGCGGCCAGGCGGTCAGCGTCATCGAGAGCCGGCTGAGACTGTAGGTCTCAACGCGAAGCGGGCCGGAGCTTGCGCCCCGGCCCGTCAAGCAGCCGATCGATCCGTTAGCGGCGATAGCCGGGCCCATAGCCCTGGCCATAGCGGCGGTCATCGTCCCGGCGCTCCACATAGATGCGGGCGCTCAGGCGATCCATCCGGCGGTCCAGGTCGGCCATCTCCCAGCTGGTCAGGCCGCCCCGGCGATAGTGGTGCTCCAGACGCTGGAGGTCATTGAACTCGGCGCGCAGACGGAAAGCCTCGTTGCGGCTGAGGCTGCCGTTGCGCTGACCCATGTCGATCCGGCGTTCGAGATTGGCCTTGCGCTGGGCGATGGAGATCCAGGCCGGCTGGAAGGCGGGGCCGCGGGGCGGGCCGTAGTGCTGTCCGCCGTGCTGCGGCGCGCCATAGGCCGG
Source organism: Phenylobacterium sp. (assembly GCF_030693405.1). Classification (GTDB taxonomy): domain Bacteria; phylum Pseudomonadota; class Alphaproteobacteria; order Caulobacterales; family Caulobacteraceae; genus Phenylobacterium. Next base: position 20,023 of record NZ_JAUYAW010000021.1, on the reverse strand, counting down.
GGCGTGATTGGGGGGCCCATAGCCGCCGGGGGCGGCGGCGGCGGCGGTGGCGAGGCCGGCGGTCAGGGCGGCGCCGGCGGTCAGGGCGATCAGCAGGGTCTTCATGGGGCTAACTCCTCGGTGCAGGTCAGCCGCGATCGGCGGCGTCGAGGAGAGAAAGCCATGGTGGCGCTGACCGCCGTCTGAGCGCCCGGTTGTCCCCGGTTCACCTTATTGGGGTGGTTCAGGCGACCTGGGCGGCCGCCTCGTCGGCCCGGCTCATCACCGTGCAGATGGTCTCATAGAGCTTGGCGATCTCGATGGGCTTGGCCACGTGGTCGTCCATGCCGGCGGCCAGATAGTCGCTGACCTGATGGGACAGGGCGTTGGCGGTCAGGGCGACGATGGGCGTGCGAGGCCGATGGGTCAGCCCCTCCTGCGTACGGATTTCCCGGGCCGCGGCGATGCCGTCCATCACCGGCATCTGGATATCCATCAGGATCATGTCATAGGCGCCGTCGGTCCAGGCGGCCACGGCCGCGGCCCCGTCGCCGACAATGTCGACCTCCAGACCCAGGGAGCCCATCACCGCCGACAGGACCTGCTGATTGGTGGGGTTGTCCTCCGCCGCCAGGATGCGCAGCGGCCGTCCATCGCCCTGATCGGGAGCGGCTTCGGCGGCGCCGTCATCCATGTCTCCCGACACCTTGGCCGATGGGGCAGAGGTTTCGCTTGCGACAGGCGCAGTGTCGGCCAGCCCGCGGGCCAGGGGCAGACGGACCTCGAACAGGGAGCCTTCGCCCTCGCGGCTGCGGGCGTGAATCTCGCCGCCCATCATCTGGGTCAGTTCCCGGCAGATGGACAGGCCAAGGCCGGTGCCGCCGAAGCGGCGGGTGGCGGTGGAGTCGGCCTGGGTGAACTTCTCGAACAACAGCGGCAGCTTGCCCGCGGGCACGCCGACGCCGGTGTCGTGGACGGTGAGGATGAGCCCCCCCAGGGGATCGGCCAGGAAGCGGGCCGAGACCGAGCCGGTCAGGGTGAACTTGACGGCGTTGGAGAGCAGGTTGCCGAGGATCTGGCGGATCCGGTTGGGATCGCCCCGCCACGGCCCCCGGGCGCTCTCATCGATCTCCACAGAGAAGGCGAGGCCGCGGCTTTCGGCCAGGACGCCATAGCTCGCCCGGGCGGTGGCCGCCACGGTCTCCAGGTCGAAGTCCTCCTCCACCAGGGTCAGCTTGCCGGCTTCGATCTTGGAGATATCCAGGACGTCGTTGATGACGGTGAGCAGCAGGCCGCCGGACTGACGGATCACCTCCAGCCGCCCGCGTTGGGCGGCCGGCAGGCGGTCCATGGCCATGACGTCGGCCATGGCCAGGACCCCGTTCAGGGGGGTGCGGATCTCGTGGCTCATATTGGCCAGGAACTGGGACTTCAGCACATTGGCCGCATTGGCCGCGTCCCGAGCCTCGACCAGCTCGTCCAGGGTCTTGTTCAGGTCCCGCTCGCGGGCGTCCAGGCGCGCCAGCAGATGGTTGAAGCTGACCGCGAGGCTGCCGAACAGATCATCCCGGGCCGTGAGGCTCACCGGCGTGAACTGGCCGCTGGCCGCCACCCGGCGCATGGCCTCCGACAGGCCCTGGACCGGGGCGATGACCTGGCTGGCCAGGCTGCGGGACAGGAAGAGGGCCACCCCGACTCCGCCAAAGAAGAGGGCGCCGGTGAGGGCGGCGAACTGCGGCAGCATGCCCATCAGCTGCGGCGGACGGGCCCGGACGCTGAGTTCGCCGATCATGCGGCCATCCCAGCTCAGGCGGTGGGTCACCGCCAGGACGGAGTCCGGGGCCGCTCCCGGGGCGGTGAACTGGGCCAGCACCGCGCCCTGGGCGTCGGTCAGGCGGACACTGGAAATCCTCGGGTCGCGGCTGAGCGCCCCCACCGCGGCGCCTGCGGCGTCGAGATCGCCGCGGGCCACGGCGGGCGCGGCGAGATCTGCGGTGACGACCGCCAGGGCCTGGTAGCTGGACCGGGCCTGTTCGCGGGCCACGGCCCACTGCTGGAGCATAAAGGTGGCGCAGGCCGCCAGCAGGACCACGACCGTCGTGACCAGCGCCACGCCGGCGACCTTCGCGTGGAAGGTCGCCTCATGCCGGGCGCCGGCAGGGTCGGAGGGGCGGTCCTTGACCAAGTTCGGGGCGAGCTCCTGGGAGGGTCAATCGCCCGTCTTAGGGGAATAGTCCTAATCATTCGCTTCCGGGACTCGCGCGAGACGCGAACGCAACCTCTGCGTGAACTTGTCACAGTTGCAAGGGCGGACGGGCGTTAACTTTTGGTTTAGCTTGTTAACATTCCGTTAACCCCCAGGAGGGATGCCCCCATGGAAAAGGCGTTTGTCGCCCAGCGTGTCGCCAACAAGCTGTTTGCGACGGAAGAATCTGTCGATGCGGCCCTGGTCGAAGCCACCGAGCTGATGACCGAAATGCTGAAGGCCCGTAAGGATGTGGGCGTTTCCACCGTGTTCGGCGACGAGGCCGCCGCCAAGCTCATCGACGCCATCAAGGCGCTGGGTGAAGCCCGCACCGCCATGGTCGGCGTGCACGGCGAGCTGAACGAGGCCAAGCTGCGCCTGGGCATCCGCACCAAGCTGGTCGGCCCTGACAAGCCGTTCGAACCCGTTCGGGCCGTCCCCACGATGCGGGACGTCGGCTGATTGCAATAGATTAACTTCGTTGCGTCTCTAATTGCGGTTAGAGGCGCAACGATGGCTGCTGGCACGATCTATATTCTGACGTGGGTTCTCCTTTGGACCCTGCTGTTGACCGTGTGCGCTTTTGCATTTCGCCGTGGCGGCCCCGCTGAGCGCCTCGGGGCTGGCCTGATTCTCACACTCACAGTTGTTACCGCCGCCGGCGACCTCTTCGCGTACTCGAATGGACTACGGCAGCACGAAGCATTTCTTGTCGGTCGGATGCTTCTTGAAGGCGCCCTAGCCTTAGGTTTTCTGGCGCTGGCTATACGCTTCACAAGCCTCTGGCTTGGCGGCGCCATGCTGTTCCAGGCGGTCCAATTCTCTCTTCAGGCGGCTTACTTCGTCCTGGAGCGTGCGCATGACGCCATCTATGTCGTCATCAACAATATAGATTTCCTCGGGATTCTGGCCTGCCTGACCGCCGGAACCCTGGCGGCGAGCCGGCGGCGACGGCGCGCGGAGGCCGAGGTCGATTTGACCCCGCCTGCGGTCACCTGAGACAATATTCAGCAAAAACTGCTTGTCCTGACGCGCAAATGAGCGTTTCTGCGCGGCGGGCCACGCCCTCCCAACGGGGCGCTGCTCATCTGCAAGGATGGGAGACATCGCAGTGACTGACCATACCAAGCCCGCCATGCGGCCGGCTCGCCCCGAGTTTTCGTCCGGCCCGTGCGCCAAGCGCCCCGGATGGACCCCCGAAAATCTGACCAACGCCGTCCTCGGACGCTCGCACCGCTCCAAGCTGGGCAAGGCGCGGCTGAAGGACGCCATCGACCGCACCCGCCAGGTGCTGGCTGTCCCCGACGACTTCCTGATCGGCATCGTCCCCGGTTCCGACACCGGCGCCGTCGAGATGGCCATGTGGTCAATGCTGGGCGCGCGGCCCGTGCAGCTGCTGGCCTTCGAGAGCTTCGGCAAGGACTGGGTCACCGACGTGACCAAGCAGCTGAAGATCGAGGCGGAGGTCCTGTCGGCCCCCTATGGCGAGTTGCCGGACCTGACCAAGGTGCGCAAGGACGCCGACCTGGTCTTCACCTGGAACGGCACCACCTCGGGCGTGCGGGTCCCGAACGGCGACTTCATCGCCGACGACCGCGAGGGCGTCACCATCTGCGACGCCACCAGCGCGGCGTTTGCGCAGGACCTGCCCTGGACCAAGCTCGATGTGGTGACCTTCTCCTGGCAGAAGGCGCTCGGCGGCGAGGCCGCGCACGGCGTGCTGATCCTGTCGCCCCGCGCCGTCGCCCGCCTGGAGAGCTACGCCCCGGCCTGGCCGATGCCCAAGCTGTTCCGCATGACCAAGGGCGGCAAGGTGAACCTCGAGATCTTCGAGGGCGCCACCATCAACACGCCCTCCATGCTGTGTGTGGAAGACGCCATCGACGCCCTGAAATGGGGCGAGCGCATTGGCGGCCTGGCCGAAATGCGCCGGCGCGCCGACGCCAATCTCGATGTCCTGGCCCGCTGGGTGGACAAGACGTCCTGGGTCGAGTTCCTGGCGGCCGATCCGGCCATCCGGTCCAACACCTCGGTGTGCCTGAAGGTCGTCGATCCGAAGGTCACGTCCCTGGACGAGGCCGCCCAGGCCGATTTCGCCAAGAAGCTCGCCTCGACCCTCGAGAAGGAAGGCGTGGCCCTGGACATCGGCGGCTATCGCGACGCCCCTCCCGGCCTGCGCATCTGGTGCGGCGCCACGGTGGAGACCTCCGACCTGGAGGCCCTGACCCCCTGGCTCGACTGGGCCTTTGAGTCCCTAGCCGCCGACCTGCAGGCCGCCTGATTCCCCCAAAAGCCCTCCCCCCATGCGGGGGAGGGTTGGGAGGGGGGTGAAACGCCGCCCCCCAATCAGGACCCTAAACCCTCGCCAACACCCCCACCCCAACCCCTCCCCGCAAGGGGGAGGGGCTCTGATGAAGAGAACCGCCCATGCCCCGCGTCCTCATCGCTGACAAGCTGAGCCCCGCCGCCATCGAGATCTTCAAACAGCGCGGCGTCGACGCCGATGTGAAGACTGGCCTGACCAAGGACGAACTCCTCCAGATCATCGGCGACTATGACGGCCTGGCCGTCCGCTCGGCCACCAAGGCCGACAAGGACGTCATCGCCGCCGCCAAGAACATGAAGGTCATCGGCCGGGCCGGCATCGGGGTCGACAATGTCGACATCCCTGCGGCCACCGCCGCCGGCATCGTGGTGATGAACACCCCCTTCGGCAACTCGATCACCACGGCCGAGCACGCCATCGCCATGATGTTCGCGCTCGCCCGCCAACTGCCCGCCGCCGACGTCTCCACCCAGGCCGGCAAGTGGGAGAAGAACCGCTTCATGGGCGTGGAGGTCTACGCCAAGACGCTCGGCCTGATCGGGGCCGGCAATATCGGCTCCATCGTCGCCGACCGGGCGCTGGGCCTGAAGATGAAGGTGGTGGCCTATGACCCCTTCCTGTCGCCGGAGCGCGCCGTGGAGCTGGGCGTCGAGAAGGTCGAGCTGGACGAGCTGCTGGCCCGGGCCGACTTCATCACCCTGCACACTCCGCTCACTGACAAGACCCGCAACATCCTGTCGGCCGAGAACCTGGCCAAGACCAAGAAGGGCGTGAAGATCGTCAACTGCGCCCGCGGCGGCCTGGTGGATGAAGCCGCCCTGCGCAAGCTGCTGGACGAGGGACACATCGGTGGCGCGGCCTTCGACGTCTTCGTCGAGGAGCCGGCGAAGGAGAATGTGCTGTTCGGGGCCGAGAACTTCATCGCCACCCCGCACCTGGGCGCCTCCACCAACGAGGCCCAGGAAAACGTCGCCCTGCAGGTGGCCGAGCAGATGAGCGACTATCTGCTCACCGGCGCGGTCACCAATGCGCTGAACTCGCCCTCGGTCACCGCCGAAGAAGCCCCGCGCCTGGCGCCCTTCATCGCGCTCGCCGGCAAGCTCGGCGTCTTCGCGGGCCAGATGGTCGACTACGGGGTGGCGGCCATCGACATCGCCTATGAGGGCGAGGTCTCCAAGCTGAACGCCAAGCCGCTGACCGCCGCGGCGCTCGCCGGCGTCCTGCGGCCCATGCTGGGCGACGCGGTCAACATGGTCTCGGCCCCGGCCGTGGCCAAGGAGCGCGGCATCACCCTCTCGGAATCCCACCAGGAAGACTCGCCCATCTATGAGAGCCTGATCCGCATCACCGTCACTACCGAGAAGGGCAAGCGCTCCTTCGCCGGCTCGGTGCTGGCGGGCACACCGCGGGTGGTGGAGGTCAAGGGCATGGATCTGGACGCGCCCTTCGGCCCGACCATGCTCTACGTCAACAACGAGGATAAGCCGGGCTTCATCGGCGCGCTCGGCGTCATGCTGGCAGAGGCCGGCGTCAACATCGCCACCTTCAACCTCGGCCGCGTCTCGGCCGGGGACGACGCCATCGCCCTGGTCGGCGTCGATCAGGTCCCCAGCGATGAGCTGATGGCCAATATCCAGGCCCTGCCCCACGTCAAGGAAGCGCGCACCCTGCGCTTCTAGCCCTCTTGCCAGGCGGCGGCGTCAAAGCGACGCTGCCGCCATGGCCGGCCCCCCTGACGAAAAACACTCCCGCACCCTACCTGGCGGCCGCGGCTATTGGTGGACGCAGCGCCTCTGGGCGCTGGCCGCCGACCTGCCCGTGCAGCAGGTCGCCCTCTCCGACATCCCTGAGTTTGACGTCGACTGCTGGTTCCAGGGTCGCCACACGCCCAGCATTCGTGAGGTGGCGGGCCACGCGCAGCGGATCTTCAACGCTGAGCTCTCCTATCCGGTGATCCTCAACGCCGAGGGCCAGCTGATGGACGGCGGCCACCGGCTGGCCAAGGCCTGGCTGGAGGGCCGAAGCCACATCGCCGCCGTGCGCTTCGTCGAGACCCCTGAGCCGGACTGGATCAAGACCGACGCCGACGCATAGTCCCTGAGGGCGCCTTCGGTTTCTCGATGGGCCGCGCGTTCACGACTTAGAGCTTAAGAGCCTGATGCGGCGCCGGCGAGCCTGTTTCCCGCGCCAGCCTGTGGTAATGCGCCGTCCACGGACGATCAGCCCCACGGACGCCGCCATTGGCCAAGACCACACTCGACAAGGACCTCGGTAAGGTCACGCGCCTGCAGAGCGCCACCCAGGACATCTCTCGTCAGATCGCCCTGCCGGGGCTGTCGATCCTGTTCCTTGTGGCCGTGACCATCTTCGCCACCCTGGTAGTGGCCGACGGGCCCCTGGCGATCTATGCGATCATCGGCGCGGTGGTCGCCGGCTATCTGGCCCTGAACATCGGAGCCAATGACGTCGCCAACAATATGGGTCCGGCGGTGGGCAGCAAGGCCCTGCCCATGGCCGCGGCCTTGGTCATCGCCGGCATCTGCGAGGCCGCCGGCGCCATCCTGGCCGGCGGGGACGTGGTCGCCACCGTCTCCAAGGGCATCATCACCCCGCCCGCCGATCTGGGAACCGTCAACTTTATCCTGGTGATGACCGCAGCCCTGTTCGCCGCCGCGGTCTGGATCAACCTGGCCACGGTGATCGGGGCGCCGGTCTCCACCACCCACTCCATCGTCGGCGCGGTGCTGGGCTCGGGCGTCGCCGCCGCCGGCTTCGGGGTGGTGGCGTGGCCGACGCTCGGCGCCATCGCCGCCAGCTGGGTCATCTCGCCCGTCCTGGGGGGACTGGTGGCCGCAGGCCTGCTGGGCCTGATCAAGGTGACCATCCTGTTCCGCCAGGACCGGATCGCTGCGGCCCGCACCTGGGTCCCCCTGCTGATCGCCCTGATGAGCGGGGTCTTCACCCTCTACATGCTGACCAAGGGGCTGAGCCGGGTCTGGAGCCCCTCGGGTCAGACGACGCTGATCCTGGCCGTGACCCTGAGCCTGGGGGGATGGCTGGCCGCCCGCCCCTGGGTGGCCCGCCGGTCGGCCGTGATGGAGAACCGGCGCAAGGAGGTCAGCCGGCTGTTCGTCCTGCCGCTGATCTGCGCAGCCGCCCTGCTGTCCTTCGCCCATGGGGCCAATGACGTGGCCAACGCCGTGGGGCCCCTGGCGGCCATTGTCAGCGCCGCCCAGACCGGGTCGGCCACCACGGCCGGCGATGTCGCCTTGCCGCTCTGGGTGCTGGCCATCGGAGCCCTGGGCATTTCGCTGGGCCTGGCCCTGTTTGGCCCTCGCCTGATCCGCACGGTGGGGGAGAAGATCACCAAGATGGACGCCATCCGGGCCTATTGCGTGGCCCAGGCTGCAGCCATCACCGTGCTGGGCGCCTCGACCCTGGGCCTGCCAGTGTCTTCCACCCACATCGCCATCGGCGGCATTTTCGGGGTGGGTCTGCTGCGGGAGATCCTGACCAATCGGGGGGTGCGCCGCCGGCCAAACGGGGCGGCGCCCGAGCCGACCGACCCCAGCCTGCCTCAGCCCCCCACCGAACTCACCGACCGGCAACGGGAGAAGACCGAGAAGCGTCGCCTGGTGCGCCGGCGCCATGCCTGGAGCATCGCCGCGGCCTGGGTGGTCACCGTTCCGGCCGCCGGCCTGCTGGCGGCGGGCATGTATGGTCTGCTCAGCGTCCTGACGCGGCTTTGACCTTGCGGCGGCCCTTGGCGGGTTTCGCCGGCGCCGCCAGAGTCTCCAGACGCTCAGCCGCCCGGTTGAGCAGGTCGACCAGACCCGGATCCCCGAGCCGGGCGGCGGCCTCCGGCAGGGTCATCCAACGGCGGCGCCTCTGGCCGCGTTCGGGCCAGCGATCCAGCTGCCGGGTCACCCGCAGGAGATAGAGGCTGACCTCCAGATCCTCGCGGCGATCACCGCGGATGCGGACGGAGGGATAGGCGCCGAGCGCCACATCCTCCACCTCGCCCTCGACGCCGGCCTCCTCCAGGGCCTCCTGGGCCGCGGATTCCCAGGGGGTGCGGCCGCTCATCAGCCCGCCCTTGGGAAAGACCCAACGTCCGGTGCGCCGGGAGGTGACCAGCAGGACTGAGACGCCCTTGTCGGTGACGCGATAGGGCACGGCCCCGGCCTGACGGGTCGGCGCCTCGTGCGTCTGGGGGGCTGGCGCTGGCCCCCGCCACCAGTCGATGAATCGTCGCAGCATGCGCGCCCTTCCTTGCGATGCGGCGCCTGGATGAGGACGCAACGCGGGGCGCGGGCTCCGGTTCTCGATCCAGACGGCGCCCGCGCGGTCCCTGGGGGTATCAGATTCGTCGGCCCCGGCGAGGGCTCAGACCCGGGACTCATTCTGGGTTGATTGACTCTGGCGGACTCCGGACTAGAACAAAAGAAGAACAAGAGGATGAGGAGCCATGGCCGGTTTTCGCAGCGGGCGTCTGGACGCCGTGCGGGCGAAGATCGCCGCCCTGGAGACGGGCGGACGGGGAGACTCCGAGTCACTCTCCTTCGGCGACGTGTCGGTCGACCGCTGCTTCCCCGGCGGCGGGGGCCTGCCCCTTCACCGCTGGCATGAGCTGGGGGGCGAGGGGATGGAGGCCGAGACCGCCGCGGCGCCGGCCGCCTTCGTCGCCCTGCTGGCCAGGCCTCTGCTGAAGATGGGGCCGGCCGTCTGGATCGCCCGGCAGGACGACCTGCACCCGCCCGGCCTGGCGGGTCTGGGCTTTCCCGCAGGCGGGCTGATCGAGGTCTGGGTCCGGGACGAGGCCCAGGCCCTGGCCGCGGCCGAGGACGCCCTGGGGGCGTCCGGGGTAGGGGCGGTGATCGTGGAGGCCCAGGCCTGCGACCTGACGGCGGGCCGCAGGCTGCAACTGGCCTGCGAGAAGGGGCGGGCCACCGGCTTCCTGATCGCCCGGCGGCCTTTCGGCGGCGGGGCTCCAGGGATCGCCGGCGGATCGGCGGCGGCCACCCGCTGGTCCATCGCCTCGGCCCCCAGCGCGCCAGCCCCTGGGCGACCAGGACTCGGCCCGCCGCGATGGCGGGCGAGCTTGGAGCGCTGTCGCGGCGGGCGTCCCGGCGCCTGGCTGTTTGAAAGTCCCGGGGCCTATTCAGATACGGAGATCCAGGATGACGCGCATCCTCTGCGCCTGGTCGCCGAGCTGGGCGATCGACAACTGGCGCCGGCGCAACCCGCCCGCCCCGCAAGCCCGCCCATCCGATTCCCCGTCGGGGGCGAGGACGCCGCCCGTCGCCGCCGCGCCTGAACCGCCCCTGGCCCTGGTGGAGACGAGCCGCGGAACCCGCCGGCTGGCCGCGGTGGGCCGCGCGGCCGCGGCCCTGGGCCTGTTTCCCGGCCAGAAGGCCGCCGACGCCCTGGCCTATGTCCCAGACCTCGTCACCGCCGAGGCCGAGCCCGAGGCCGACGCCCAGGCCCTGCGGGCCCTGGTCGACTGGTGCGTGCGGTTTTCGCCGGCCGTGGCGCCTGATCCCCCGGACGGCCTGTTCCTGGACATTACCGGCCTGGCTCATCTGTGGGGGGGCGAGGCCGCCCTGGTGGCCGACTTTCGCCGGCGTCTCGCCCGCAACGACCTGCCCGTGGTCTGCGGCGTGGCCGATACGCCCGGCGCGGCCTGGGCCCTGGCTCGCCACGGGGACGGCGCCAGCCTCTGCCCGCCTGGCCGACAGGGCGAGGTGCTGGACCATCTGCCGCCCAGCGCTCTGCGGATTTCTGAGCCCGCCTGCGCCCAGCTGGAGCGCCTGGGTCTGCGCAGGATCGGGGAGGTCCGCCGCCTGCCCCGCAGCCAGCTGGCCCGGCGTTTCGGCCTGGAGCTGATCACCCGCCTGGATCAGGCCATGGGCGAGGCGCCCGAGGCCCTGGCCTTTCGCCGGCCGGCCAATCCCTGGTTTGACCGCCTGGCCCTGGCCGAGCCGATCAGCACGCCAGAGGACCTGGCCCGGGTGTGCGGCGACATCGTCGAGCGCCTCTGCGCCCGGCTGAGCGCCGAGGGCCAGGGCGCCCGGCGTTTCGAGATCGCCTATCACCGGGTGGATGGCCGCCCCCAGACCGTGGAGGTGGGCCTGGCCGTGGGCGCCCGGGAGGCGCCGCGCATCACCCGCCTCTTCCTGCCCCGGCTCGACCAGGTGGATCCGGGCTTTGGGGTGGAGCAGGTGACGCTCGCGGCCTTCGAGGTGGAGGCGTTGAGCGCCAGCCAGGCGGCCCTGGCGTCGGAGCAGGCCGCGGGCGGCGGTATCGAGATCGCGCCTTTGGTAGACCGCCTGGCCAACCGCCTGGGAGCTGAACGGGTCTGGACCAGCCAGGCGGTGGAGAGCCATGTGCCCGAGCGGGCGGTGGCCAGGCGGGCGCCCTTGTCCCCCGAGCCCCCGGCCCGCTGGGACCCGGCGCAGCCAAGGCCTATCCGCCTGTTCCGGCGCCCCGAACCCATCGAGGCCACCGCCCCCGTGCCCGACGACCCGCCGGTGCAGTTCCGCTGGCGGGGCCAGCTGCATCGGGTCCGTCTGGCCGAGGGACCTGAGCGGATCGCCGAGGAATGGTGGAAGGCCCCCATCGGGGCGGTTTCGGCTACCCATGTGCGCGACTATTACCGGGTGGAGGACCAGGCGGGCGGCCGTTTCTGGATCTTCCGCGCCGGTCTCTATGAGGCGGGCGCCCCGGCCAGGTGGTGGCTGCACGGCCTGTTCGGATAGGCGAGCCATGTCGCTTACCCCCTCCCCCGCCTATGCCGAGCTGATGGCGGCCAGCAACTTCTCCTTCCTGAAGGGCGCCTCGCACCCTTGGGAGCTGGTGGCCACCGCCGAGGCTTTGGGGATTTCGGCCATCGGCGTCTGCGACCGCAACAGCCTGGCCGGCGTCGTGCGGGCCTGGAGCGCCGGGCGCGAGCGCAACATCAGGGTCCTGACCGGCGCCCGGCTGGACTTCGCCGACGGGACGCCGAGCCTGGTCTGCTACCCCAAGGACCGGGAGGCCTATGGCCGCCTGACCCGCCTGCTGACGCTCGGCCAACGGCGGGCCAAGAAGGGGGGCTGCGAACTCTTCTACGAGGACTTCGCCGCCCATGCGGAGGGTCAGGTGGCGCTGGTCGTGCCGCCTGAGCGGCTGCATGAGGCCTTTGCTCAGGCCCTGGCCAGGACGGCGGGCGATTTTCGGGGCCAGGTCTGGCTGGCGGCAGCGCGGGGCTATGGCGCCCGGGACCTGCCCCGACTGGCCCATCTGCAGGCCCTCTCGAGCGCCAGCGGCGCGCCCATGACGGCGGTCAATGACGTGCTCTATCACGGGCCGGAGCGGCGGCCTTTGCAGGATGTCCTGACCTGCATCGCCGAAAAGACCACCATCGATCAGGCCGGCTGGCGCCTGGCGGCCAACGCCGAGCGGCACCTGAAGTCGCCCTCCGAAATGGCCCGCCTGTTCGCCCGCTTCCCAGAGGCCCTTGCGCAGTCGACAGCCGTGGCTGGCCTGATCGACTTCGACCTGTCCGAGCTGCGCTACGAATATCCCGACGAGCCCGTGCCGCCGGGCAAGACCCCCATCGCCCACCTGCGCGACATCACCTGGCGCGGCGCCTCCCAGCGCTATCGCCGGGGCGTGCCCGACAAGGTGCGGCGGCTGCTGAACCACGAGCTCGATCTGATCGAGCGGCTGGACTACGCCAACTATTTCCTCACCGTCCACGACATCGTCGCCTGGGCCAGGGCCCAGGGCATCCTCTGCCAGGGGCGGGGATCGGCGGCCAATTCCTGCGTCTGCTTCTGTCTGGGCGTCACCGCGGTGGACCCCACCAAGCCCGACCAGGACCTGTTGTTTTCCCGCTTCATCTCCGAAGAGCGCGGCGAGCCCCCGGACATCGACGTGGATTTCGAGCACGAGCGCCGGGAAGAGGTGATGCAGTATGTCTATGGCCGCTATGGGCGCGACCGGGCGGCGATCTGCGCCACCGTCATCCACTATCGCCCGCGCATGGCCATCCGCCAGGTGGGCAAGGCGCTCGGCCTCACCGAGGACGTGACCGCGGCGCTGGCCGGCACGGTCTGGGGCAGCTACGGGACCGGCACGCCCGATGATCATGTCCGCCAGACGGGCCTGGACCCGGACAACCCCCAGATCCGCCGGGCCACCACGCTGGCCACAGAGCTGATCGGCTTTCCCCGCCACCTGTCGCAGCATGTGGGGGGCTTCATCCTCACCAAGCGGCGGCTGGACGAGACCGTGCCCATCGGCAACGGGGCCATGAAGGACCGCACCTTCATCGAGTGGGACAAGGACGACATCGATGCGCTCGGCCTGATGAAGGTCGATGTCCTGGCGCTCGGCATGCTGAGCGCCCTGCGCAAGAGCCTCACCATGCTGCGGGCCGACCACGGCCAGCACCTGCATGACCTGGCCGACATCCCTCAGGAGGACCCGGCGGTCTATGAGATGCTGTCCCGGGCCGATTCCGTCGGCGTCTTCCAGGTGGAGAGCCGGGCCCAGATGTCCATGCTGCCCAGGCTCAAGCCCCGGCGGTTCTATGACCTGGTGATCGAGGTGGCCATCGTGCGGCCAGGCCCCATCCAGGGCGACATGGTCCACCCCTATCTGCGCCGCCGGGAAGGCAAGGACCCGGTGGACTTCCCCGCCCCCCATCCCGACCACGGCCCGGCCGACGAGCTGAAACAGGTGCTGGGCAAGACGCTGGGGGTGCCGCTCTTCCAGGAACAGGCCATGCGCCTGGCCATCGAGGCGGCCAAGTTCACCGACGCCGAGGCCAACGGCCTGCGCCGGGCCATGGCCACCTTCCGCCACCACGGCAATGTGGGGGACTATGGGGTCAAGTTCATCGAGGGCATGGTCGCCCGGGGCTATGACCCCGACTTCGCCAGGCGCTGCTTCGCCCAGATCGAAGGCTTCGGCTCCTATGGCTTCCCTGAGAGCCACGCCATCAGCTTCGCGCTGCTGGTCTACGCCTCGGCCTGGGTCAAGCAGCGCTGGCCCGACGTCTTTTGCGCAGCGCTCCTCAACAGCCAGCCCATGGGCTTCTACCAGCCCGCCCAGCTGGTCCGGGACGCCCGCGACCACGGGGTGGAGGTGCGCGGCCCCGACATCCTGGCCAGCGCCTGGGACTGCACCCTGGAAACCCCGGACGCCGAGGGCCGGCTGAAGGCCGTGCGCCTGGGCCTGCGGATGATCAAGGGCCTGAACCGGGAGGAGATGGATCGGCTGACCGCCGCCCGGGCGGCCGGCGCCGACACCCTGCCGCAGCTGGCCCGTCAGGCCCGCCTGTCGCAGCGGTCCCTGGAGCTGCTGGCCGAGGCCGACGCCTGCCGGTCGCTCGCCCTCGACCGGCGCGCCGCCCTGTGGCTGGCCAAGGGTCTGACCGGGGAGGGCCGGGTGGAGGACACCGCCCCCTTGTTCGCCCGCCAGGGCGGCCTGGGCGCGACGGAGACCCAGGCCGCCCTGCCCCTGATGAGCCTGCCCCACCAGGTGGCCGAGGACTACCGGACGACGCGCCTGTCCCTGAAGGCCCACCCCTGCGGCTTCTTCCGCCGGGGGCTGGCGGACCGGGGCGCAGTTCCCGCCGCCCAGCTGGCTAGCCTGCGGCACGGCGCCAAGGTCTGCGTGGCCGGCCTCGTCCTGGTCCGCCAGCGGCCGGGGACGGCCAAGGGGGTCACCTTCGTCACCCTGGAGGACGAGACCGGAGGGGCCAATCTGGTGATCTGGAAGGACGCCTTCGAGGCGAACCGCCGCCTGGTCATGACCTCGGCCTTCCTGCTGGTCCACGGCCGGCTGCAGAAGGCCGGCGAGGTGATCCATGTGGTCGCCGAGCGCTTCGAGGACCTGACCCCCCAGCTCTCCCGCCTGCGGGAGGACAAGGCCGAAATCCGCGCCGCCTCCAACGTCACTGGCCGCCTGATCCGCAGCCGGGACTTTCATTGAGGGGGCGCGGTCCTCAGGTCGCCAGGCGGTCGGCCTTGAACTTCAGGGTCGCGATCATGCCTTCGACGGGCCACAGGTACTCCACCGACCCGCGCAGCTGACGTTCCACCACACGGTCGAGGAGGCGTCCGCCAAATCCCGACCCTGGGTTCGGGGCGCTGACTGCCGGCCCACCGCGCTCTGTCCAGACGATCACCGCCTCGTCCTGTACGATCTTGCACGACACATCGAGCAATCCGGCCGCCGCCGAGAGCGCGCCGTACTTGACGGCGTTGGTGGCCAGCTCGTGGATCACCAGGGCCAGGGCCGTGGCGGCGCCTTCGCCAATACCAATCCGGGGCACTGAAACCCGGATGCGTCCGCTGAAGGCGCCAAGATCGTCATAGGGGTTGAGCAGCACCGACAAGAGGTCGCCAAGCAAGGTCGCCTCATCGGTCTGGCCCGGCACCGGGCGGACCAGGTCGTGAGCCCGCCCCAAGGCGGCGAGCCTTAGAATCAGCTCCCGCGCCATGTCCTCCTTGGTCTCCGCAGATCGCGAGGTCATCGAGGTCAACGCGCCGGCGATGGTGATCAGGTTCTTGACCCGATGACTCATTTCCCCGGCCAGCAGCTCGTTGGACTCCTCGGCCTGCTTGCGGCCGGTGACGTCGAGAAAGACGCCGTACATGACGCGGCCCTCGATATCCTCGTCATCCCCCCGCCCCCGCGCCGAAATCCAGCGCACGTCGTCCCCGACCAGAATTCGGAAGTCGATCTCATAGGGGCCGACGATGCCGCGCGTGGCGTTGAAGGCCACCCGCACCCGGTCGCGGTCCGCGGGGTGAATATGGGCGGACAGGTCTTCGAACGTGACGGCCACGTCCCGGGCCACGGTCCAAAGCCCGTAGCCGATATCGTCCATGGTCAGGGCGTCGCTGTCGACGTTCCAAGACCACAGGGCGACCCCGGCGGCGGTCACGCCGAGCCGCAGGCGCCGTTCATCCCAAACAGGGGCGTTCGGCTCAGCCATCGACATGCATTCCTTAGCCCTTTTCGGAAACCGCGGCCCAGCCACCGGATCAGGTGAGCGGTAGCAACCTTGGCCGATGCACGTCGGCCCGCCGCCGCGCCAAGGCGGCGCCGGGATTTCTGGTTACCACATCTCGTGACAACTGCGGCGGCTGCCGGGGGGCGGCGCAGGCGCCCCATGTCACACAGCCTTCCCTTGACCTTGGCCCTGCCGCCCCGTCTCCTCCGCTACCGAACAGGGATGGAGGCTTCACGGATGCGGGCTTGGATCATGGCGGCGGCCCTGGCGCTGGCCGCCACGCCGGCAGGCGCCGAGACGGTGCGGGCCAGCGTCGAGAGCGGCATTCTCGCCGGCGAGGCCACCGACCGGGCGCGGATCTTCCGCAACATCCCCTATGCCGCGCCGCCGGTCGGGCCCTTGCGCTGGGCGCCGCCGGCCGCGCCCAAGCCCTGGACCGGCGCGCGGCCGGCGGTCGAGGCCGGCCCCTCCTGTCCCCAGCCCATGCGCGAGGACGGCGCCCCCAACGCCGGCGGCGCCAATGGGCCTATGAGCGAGGACTGCCTGCAGCTCAACGTCTTCGCCCCCCTTTACCGGCCTGACGCCAAGCCGGCCCCCGTCATGGTCTGGCTCCACGGCGGATCGCACCGCACGGGCGCGGGCTGGGTCTATGACGGCCAGAACTTCGCCCGCGACGGCGTGGTGCTGGTGTCGATCAACTACCGGCTGGGGCCGCTCGGCTACTTCGCCCATCCGGCGCTGACCAAGACCGCCGGCGCCAGGGCCCCGCTGGGGTCCTATGGGCTGATGGACCAGATCGCAGCGCTGAAATGGGTCCAGCGCAACATCGCCGCCTTCGGGGGCGATCCGAACAATGTGACTGTGTTCGGGGAATCCGCCGGCGGCATGAGCACGCTCGCCCTGCTGGCGACGCCCCAGGCCAAAGGGCTGTTTCACAAGGCCATCGTCCAGTCGGGCGGCGGCTGGTTTGAGCCCGACAGCCTGAAAGACCAGGAGAAGGTCGGCCTCGCCGCCGCCGAGAAGCTCGGCCTGCTCGCCAAGGCGACCGTGGCCCAGCTACGCGCCGTCCCCGCCGAGACCCTGATTGCAAAGGTGGACGGCGAGTTCGGACCCTTCCCCGACGGGCGGCTTCTGCCACGCACAGCCACCCAGGCCTTCGCCGCCGGCGCCGAGATCGATGTGCCGATGATCATCGGCTGGAACAATGGCGAGGACAGCCTGCTGGGCGGCCCTGGCGGCGGGGCGAAGTTCGCCGCCAGCCTGCCGCCCATGGCCAGGGCCTTCTACGAGGAGGCCGCCGCCGAAGGGGATGAGGCGTTTGGTCGGGCGGTCTTCACCGACCGGGCCTTTGGGGCGCCGGCCCGCTGGATCGCCGGCCAGGGCGCCGACGGGGCGCCGGTCTTCCTCTATCACTTTTCCTATGTGGGCGACCGGTTCCGGCGAGTCCTGGACCGCGCCCATCATGCGGCGGAGATCCAGTACGTCTTCGAATACTGGGGCCGCCGGACGCCCGACAGCGTGGTCAGCGACGAGGACCGGGCCATGGCGACCCTGATGCACGGCTGCTGGGTCGCCTTCGCCAGCACGGGCGCGCCGTCCTGCGAGGACCAGGCCTGGCCGGCCTATGACCCGGTGTCCGACCAGCTCCTGGAGTTCGGCGCCGAGACCGCCGTGCGCCAGGGCTTCGCCCGCCGCCAGCTGGACGCCCTGGAACAGTTCACCCTGCCGACGCTCGGCTTGCCGGCGAAGTAGGCGAAACCTTCTCAACCGTCACCCTCGGGCTCGTCCCGAGGGTCCCTCGTCGAGGCGGGCGCGAGCGGAGACAGGGATCCTGGGCACAAGGCCCAGGATGACGGTGGAGGGGGGAGATCTGTCCCCTCTTTCCTGAATCCCCAACCCCCGAACGAATCACCGGCCAGGGCGTTGAGCTGACTTGAGCAATTCGCCGGAGTTCCTCCCATGGCCGCCCGTCCCACCTGGCAGGGTTATCTGCGCCTGTCCCTCGTGAGCTGTCCCGTGGCCCTCTATACCGCCACCAGCCGGGGCGGCGATGTCAGCTTCAACATGCTGCACAAGGACACCCACAACCGCATCCGCATGATCCCCACCGATCCCGACAGCGGGCCGGTGGACCGGGCCGACATCGTCAAGGGCTTCGAGATCGAGAAGGGGCGCTATGTCGTCCTGACCCAGGACGAGATCAACAACGTCAAGCTTGAGACCACCCGCAGCCTGGATATCGAACGGTTCGTCGACGAGACCGATATCGACCGGCTCTACTGGAACGCCCCCTATTTCCTCGTGCCCGACGGGGACATGGCGGTAGAGGCCTATACGGTGATCCGCTCGGCCATGGAGGCGTCGGGCAAGGTGGCGCTGGGCCGGCTGGCCATGCACCAGCGCGAGCGGGTCATGGCCCTGGAGCCCCGGGGCCTGGGCATCCTCGCCTACACCCTGCGTTCGAACGACGAGGTGCGCAGCGCCGAGGAGGCCTTTGAGGACATTCCCGACGTCAAGCCGGACAAGAAGATGGTCGAGATCGCCACCAAGATCATCGAACAGCAGGAGGGCGACTTCGACCCGGCCATGTTCGCCGACCGCTACGAAGAGGCCCTGCGCGCCCTGATCGCCGAAAAGGAAGAGGGCCACACCATCGAAGCGCCTGAGGCGCCCAAGGACCTGGAGGTCAGCGACCTCATGGAGCAGCTGAAGCGCAGCCTGGGCGACACCGGCGGCGCCCGGCGCAAGCCCGCCAGCCGCGCCGGCGCCAAGGCCAAGCGCGGGCCGGCCAAATCAACCCGGAAGAAGAGCGCCTAAGGAGCTCAGTCCTTGGCGCGTTCCACATAGGAGCCGTCCTCGGTGAGGACGACGATGCGGGTGCCTACGGTGATGTAGGGCGGAATCATGACCCGCAGGCCCGCATCGGTCATGGCCGGCTTGTAGGAGGACGAGGCCGTCTGGCCCTTCATGGCCGGCTCGGTCTCGGTGATCTCGACGGTCACCCTTGATGGCAGGGAGATGGCGATGGGCACGCCCTCATGGGTCGAGAGCTGCACGGCCATGCCGTCCTGCAGATAGACCTTGGCGTCGCCGATCACGTCTTCCGGGGCCACCAGCTGGTCGAAGTTTTCCGGGTTCATGAAGTGATAGCCCTCGCCGTCCTGGTACAGGAAGGTGTGCTCCCGCTCCTCGACGAAGGCCCGCTCCACCTGCTCGGTGGTGCGGTAGCGTTCCGACACCTTCACCCCGTCGGAGATGCGGCGCATGTTCAGCTGGGTCACGGGCGTGCCCTTGCCGGGGTGGATGTTCTCGACGGTCAGGACCACGTAGAGCTTGCCGTCCACATCGACGACATTACCCTTGCGGAGCGAGCTGGCGGCGACCTTCACGTGATGTCTTCCTCGAACCTGGGGCGGACCGGCGCGGGCCCGCAGATCTCAAAAACCTATAGAGGTCCCGCGCACCTATAGGATCGCAGGCGTTTTCGCCAGCTTTGGCGCTGATTTTCCATTCCTGGCCGGACAACTTCATGCCGCACGTGACGCCCTGGTGGGATCGGGACGCCCACCGCGACCGCCGCCCCTTCCTGACCGCACGCGGGCAGGTCACCCGGGCGGTGCGCCGCTGGTTCGAGGCCCAGGGCTTCACCGAGGTGGAGGCCGCAGCCCTCCAGGTGTCCCCGGGCAATGAGGCGCACCTGCACGCCTTTTCGACAGAGGCCATCGGGCACGACGGGCGCCGCGCGGCCCTGCATCTGCACACCTCGCCGGAATTCGCCTGCAAGAAGCTGCTGGCGGCGGGCGAGACCAAGATTTTTGACCTGGCGCGGGTGTGGCGCAACCGCGAGCGCGGGCCTTTGCACCATCCGGAATTCACCCTGCTGGAATGGTATCGGACGGACGAACCCTATGAGGCACTGATGGAGGACTGCGCCCGCCTGTTGGCCCTGGCGGCCGACACCGTGGGCGCCAAGGCCCTGACCTGGCGAGGCGCCGAGGCCGATCCCTTCGCCGAGCCGGACAGGATCACGGTGGCCCAGGCCTATGATCGGTTTGCGCGGATCGACCTGCTGGCCACGGTGGGTGAGGGCGGGGCCACCGACCGCGCCGCCCTGGCTGCGGCGGCCCGCGCGGCGGGCGTGCGGGTGGCGGCCGACGACACCTGGGCCGACATCTTCAGCCGCATCATGGTCGAGAAGGTGGAGCCGAACCTGGGCTTCGGACGGCCGACCATCCTTTGCGAATATCCCACCGCCGAGGCCGCGCTCGCCCGCCCCAAGGCCAGCGATCCCCGGGTGGCCGAGCGGTTCGAGCTCTATGCCTGCGGGGTGGAGCTGGCCAACGCCTTTGGCGAACTCACCGACCCAGGCGAGCAACGCCGGCGGTTCGAGGCCGAGATGGACGAAAAGGCCCGGGTCTATGGAGAGCGCTATCCCATCGATGAGGATTTCCTGGCTGCGCTGGCC
>NZ_JAUYAW010000085.1 GCF_030693405.1 Phenylobacterium sp. | reverse complement strand
GCCTACGCCGTTGAAGACCTCCCTGATGAATGGGTGGAAGCCCTGAAGTCGGCGGACTATGGCGAGGCCGATCCCGAACTTGAAGTCTTAATGAAATAGGCCGTTCGTGAAGAAGCGGAGCCGGAAGTCGGTCTCGTCATTCGCTACGATTTCCTCTGGTCGCACGAGCGCGAAAAAGGGTTCGACACCGGAGTCAAGGATCGCCCTTGCGTGATCGTGACCGCCATTGTCCGCAAAGCCGATGGCGTAACGGAGGTTCTACTCGCGCCGATCACCCATTCGCCGCCCGAGGACGGGACCGCGGCCCTTGAGGTTCCTACCAAGGTCGGCAAGCACCTCGGCCTGGACGAAGAGCGGAGCTACATCATCGCTGACGAGACCAATAGCGTCGCATGGGATGACGCTGGAATCGTGCCTGCAGAGCCAGGAAAGCGATGGGTGTATGGTCGCGTCCCTCAAGCCCTCTCTGACCAACTTCGCGCGTCCATGATCGACCTCATCAGCATGAAGAAGCTGAAGTCCGGCCGGAGAAGCTGACGACTGCGGCGCTCTTCGAGGCCGTCCCCAGCGCCCTTCGCGGCTGAGACCATGACCGGTGGCCTGTGGCGCCGACTATGTGATTTCGGCGTGGCCAAGGCCGCCTCGCGCGATAAGGGCGTGACAGTCGCCAGATCAGGCGTCGGTTATCCGGCGCCTGATCTGGCCTGGGTCGATCAGAGAACCCCCAGCATTTCAGCCACCAGAGGGTGGCGGACGATGTCGCGGTCCTTCAGGCGGACCACGGCGATGTTGGGGACGGTGTCCAGCTTCTCGGCCACGGGGCCCAGGCCCGACAGTTCCGGCAGGAGGTCAGACTGGGCCGGGTCGCCGGTGACCACCATGGTGGAGTGCCAGCCCAGGCGGGTGAGCAGCATCTTGAGCTGCACATAGGTGCAGTTCTGCGCCTCATCGATGACCACGAAGGCGTTGTTCAGGGTGCGGCCGCGCATGAAGCCCACCGGCGCGATCTCGATGGCGCCCTCGGCCATCAGGGCCCGCACCCGCTTCATGGACAGACGATCGGACAGGGCGTCGTAGAGGGGCCGCAGATAGGGGGCGAGCTTGTCTTCCATCTCGCCGGGCAGGAAGCCGATGGATTCGCCGGCCTCCACCGCCGGGCGCGACAGGACGATGCGCCCCACGCGGCCGGCCTCCAGGGCCTCAACGGCCTTGGCGATGGCCAGATAGGTCTTGCCGGTCCCCGCGGGTCCCAGGGCCAGCACCAGGTTCTTGGCGTCGATGGCGGCGATCAGCTCTTCCTGCCCCGGGGACTTGGCCTTGATCGTCTTGAGATAGCCCTGGTCACGGCCCTCTTCGCCTGGCCCCAGCGGCGACCACCCCCGTTCGATGGGCAGCCGGCGGATTTTCGAATCTTCAAACTGCTCGGCGTCGAAGGCGCCTTCGCGCAGCTGTCGCTTCAGGGCACGCTTGGTCATCAAAGCCTCCATGGGGGCATGAAAAAGGGGCGAGTCCGGCACGGACCGCCCCTGGGGGGAGGACGACAGAGAAGGAAGGGGGGCCAGGGCCGCGCCAGGGGGCGACCCATCCCCGACATGTGCCGGGTCATCGGTGGCGAGGGGACCTCGCCGGGATCGAAAACGCAGCGCCATGCACTCCGTCCAACTCGAACCTTGCAGACCGGAAGCCGGTCCGGCGCGGATCGTCGGGGTATGATCCCTTCGAATCGCATCGCAACTATGATGCTAGCTTGGTTAACCGAGCCTGAAGTGCGACGTTTTTGACAAGATGTGGGGTGTGCGGATGAGTGTCTTTAATTTGGGCGATGTGGCTCCGCAGCTGCCGCCTGAGGGTGAATACTGGATTGCGCCCACCGCTGCGGTGATGGGCAATGTCATCCTTAAGCAAAACGCCTCTGTCTGGTTTGGCGCGACCCTCCGCGGCGACAATGATCCGATCATCATCGGCGAAAATTCTAATATTCAGGACGGATCTGTTCTCCACACCGACACGGGCTCCCCCTTGACCATTGGCCGGGATGTCACGGTCGGCCACATGGTCATGCTGCATGGCTGCACCATTGGCGACAACAGCCTGGTGGGGATCGGCTCGATAATCCTGAATGGGGCCAAGATCGGGAAGAACTGCCTGATCGGCGCCAACTGCCTGATCACCGAGGGCAAGGAGATCCCCGACAACAGCCTTGTGATGGGCGCGCCGGGCAAGGTGGTGCGCGAAGTCTCAGAGGGTCAGGCGAGGATCCTCACCGCCTCGGCGCACCACTATGTGGAGAACTGGAAGCGCTATCACCGCGAGCTCGTCCGCACCGCCTGAGGGGTGATCCTAGAAGACCCGCAGGATCATCGACTGGCTGGCGGTGGCCATCAGCTCCCCGTCCTGAGCGAACAGGGCCATGCTGCCGTGGCCGAAACCGCCGTGGACGCCGTCGATGCGGATGTCGCAGAGCACCCAGTCGGTAGGCACGATCCGGCGATAGCGGATGGTGTTGTCCAGACTATTGCCGCCGGCGTTCAGCTGCAGGGCGTTACCCAGCGCGCCCGGCACAAAGTCTGCGACGATGGCCAGGAAGGTAGAGTCGATGAGCAGGCCCTCGCGCGAGCGGATCCACAGAAGCAGGCGCCCATCGCTGGCCGGCGCCCCGGCCTTCGCGCCGCCATAGCGGCCCTGGGCCACCCGGACCTCGATCCGGCTGTGCAGGTCATCGCCGCCGCCGCGCCAGTGGTCGGCCTCCACGCAGGCCTCGGGCGGCGGGGCCTCAGGCGCCTGCACCCACTGGGTGGAGTGTTCGCTCTCGCGGGCGCCGAGCGCGGCGTTGACTGTGAAGATCTCCTTGTCGCCCACATGGCCGATAACCCGGGCCTGGCTGTTGTACTTGCCCGACGCCGGCACCCAGACGTCCAGGTCCACAATGCTGGGCGGCCGGGCGTAGGAGAGATACTGCGCCGTCGCCCAGATGGCCGGCCGGCCGCAGGTGCGCTCCAGCGCCGCAATGGCCGCGGCCATACCCACCCCACCGAACATGAACAGGTTGTCCGGCGGACCGACGCAGACCGCAGGGCTCAGCGGCAGCAGCCAGCGGTGCGGATTGTGGGTGGCTTGCAGATTGAAGAAGAGGGGAGGGCTCATAGAGGGGCGCTTCTGACTTAAGGATAAGGCTGGGCGAGGGTGAGGCCGAATGCGTCGGCCTTTGTCACGCGCCCGCATCCCATACAACCGCCTCGAAGCCGGGAGGCAGGTCTTGCTGCATTTCAGAAAGGCGCGAGCGTCCTCATCGTCAAGGCGAAGGCGCCCCGCGTTCACGCCCTGCCCAACCTTGCCGGTGCGCTGATGGACGTGTGCCCAGAGGTGCACGGCGCCCTCTGCCTGGCCGGGACCGACTTCGTGCTCCGCCGACGGGAGATCGTCGACGGCTTCCACCCGCCGCTCCAGAGCCCCCGCTCGGCACGACAGGACAAATGCCTGCTCTGGGTCCGGGGCGGCAAGACGGGCGTCGAGATCGGCGTCCTGCTCGGCGTCTCCTCGCGGACCTTTCACAACCACCTGGAGAAGGCCAAGGCGCGGCTGAATACGCCCAAGCGCCCTCGCGGCGTCGAAGGCGTGGGAAAGGGGCGGGCTCACCTGAGCTTCAGGGGTCTCGCCGGCGTGTCTCCCGCCGTCCCGCGCCGAGCGCCACGAGGGTCTTGGCCCGCTTTGCGATGACATCGACGAATCGCCGGAGATGTTCGCCGCCGAAGCCTTCGGCCGCGAGGGTTTCGGCGACGGCGCCGAGCCGCTCCAGGCTGAGCGACGCCAGGGCCGCCGCGCGGCGCCGGACAAACGGGGCGCCGACGCCGATCTCCTTCGCGAAGTCGTCCCAGGTGTCGGGCGTGAATTCCTCGAGGGTCGAGCGTTTGCCCACCTTCATTGCGAGCTTAGCGTGGACGTCGGGATAGGCCGCCGTGCAGAGGAGGTCGTAGAGCGGCGCGAAGTCGGCGCCGCCGGCGAGGTGGAGGAGGCTGTAGTTCTTGCCGTGGGCGTCAGCGTTGCCGACGAGCACGTTGAAGATGGCGGCGTCGATGAGGCGTAGCACGGCAGGCGCTGGCGCGGCGCAGGCGCGGCGAATGAGATCGAAACCGTCCCGGAAGATTGGCCCGCCCTCGGAGGCGTACTTCCGCTCCGGGGCGACGCCAAGGGCCTGGCAGAAGTCCTCCTGATGCAGGCGGCGGATGGAGCCGTCGGCGCCGACATCGCGGTCATAGCGCTCGACCAGCAGGTAGGTCCGCTCGCCGGTGCGGCGGGGCTCTACCGGCGCAACCTGCAGCCCGAGAGCTGCGGCAAGACGCATGGCCAGGGCCTCATTCTCCGTCGTGCCCGGCAGGCGTTCGATCGCCGGCTTGAGGATGTGTGTGCTCGGCTGACCGGGCGCCGGCAGAGCCACCCGGCCGTTGACCAGCACCACGGGGAGCTTCTGCTGGGCGCCGGCAAGAGAGAGGCGCAGGCCCGCCTCTCCTGCGAGCATGGGGTGCGCCGGGAGCCGGGCGAGCACCGCCAGTAACCCCTCGTCGGTGAGTGGCTCGGTGGCGGTGAGACCCTGGGGCTCAGGCGGGAGGTCCCCCTCGGGCCATAGGGTGAGCGCGCCTGCGACATCGCCGCCCAGGCGCTCGAGGAGACGGAAGTCATTGGCTCTGGAGACGCCGAGCGCATGGGCCACCGCGTCCCGCTGGGCCTCCTCCGGGAGGAGGCCGGCGAAGAACGGGCGGGTTTCGCGGCGGTTGAAGGGCTCTAGGCGCTTGGGCAGGGATATGGAAACGGCCGGCTGCGCGGCGTCCTCGACCCATTCTGGGTCATAGGCAAACTCCAGGTCGCCGTTCTCGTCGATGCGGAGCAGGCCGACGCGCGCGCCGTCCCACCAGACGGCCAGGGACTTGATCATCGCGCGGGTCCGGCGTGGTTGTGGCCCCGCGGTCCGACCTGCAGCTCGAGGCCGAGCGCGTCGAGAACCGCCAGCATCCGGTCCAGACGAACCGTCGGCTTGCCGCGCTCGAGTTCCACGAGGAAGCGCACGCCGACGCCAGCTGCAGCCGCGAGCTCGGGCTGGGTCAGGCCCATGCCCTTGCGGGCGGTGCGGACGGCTTGGCCAATTGTCTCTGGAGGCGAATGCATGAATATACCGATCGGGACATTTGGTGGTCCAGACGGGCGAAGTCAACCAGAATTTCCCGATCAGTGCATTTTGGCGCCAATCCGCCACGTTTGGATGTCAAATTGCCCGATCGGGACATGCGCAGATGGGCCCGTGAGCTGACCCGTATGGATTTCCCCAATGGGGAAATTACCCCTGGCCGGGACGGCCTTCGCCTATCTCCGCAGTCGCCAAGCTGTACGGAGAACCGCCGCCGCCTCAGTGCGCAGCGCCCTCCGTCTGGCGGGCGCCTCTTCGTGCGGCGTGGACGGGAGCTCGTGCAGGGCGTTGACGCGGCCTCGGCCTGCCCGCCCACGATCCGCCAGGTCTGGCGCCGGCGCTGGGGGCGGGCGGCAAGACAGCGCCGAGATCGGCCCGCTGCTTGGGATCTCGCCGCCCACGGTTCACAATCACCTGGAAAAGGCCAAGACGGTGTTCAACACCCCCAACGCGCCGTCGCGGCGTTCGAGGCCTGGCGGCGGGGCTGGCTCGCCTGAGGGCTCCGGGTCGGCAACGCCCAAGAGCGCGCTCGCGGCCCACGAGGCGGAAGGGCGATGAAGGTGACGCATTGGCCCGAAGCAAGAGAGTTTAGGTGCGGCGTCGTTCGATTAGCTCAGCTTAGCGTAGGGCGGTCTTTTCAAACTAGAAGTTGGTTTGAAAATGATGCATAACACTGAACGTGGCCAAGTTATCAGACGGCAAGTTAAACCACCTGCTCGCCCAGCTCCCGGAGGGTCTGCTGGTCGATGCCGCCTGGCTTACGGAGCGGGGCTACTCGACGTCGCTGCGCAGTCACTATGTCTCCGCCGGCTGGCTGGAACAGCCCGCCCCGCGCGTCTACCGTCGCCCGCGCGGAACGATACGCTGGGAACAGGTGGTCATCTCCCTCCAGACCCTGCTGAAGAAGCCCTACCTCATCGGCGGCCGCACCTCCCTCGAGCTTCAGGGCTTTTCGCACTACCTCGCCAGCGAGATCCGTGAGGTGCATCTCTACGGCCCCAAGCCCCTGCCAGGCTGGGTGCATGCGCTGCCGCTCCCGGTCCGTTTCCGTCAGCACAACAGCCAGCGTCTGTTCCGCAACGACGGGATGATCCCAGGCGTGACAGGCCCCGCCTTGGATATGCAGACCAAAGCCGCCAGCAACGATCCAATCCATGCCAGCGCCAGGTCGCTCGCCTGGGGACAGTTCGAATGGCCGCTCACCGTCTCCACGCCAGAGCGGGCCATCCTTGAGATGATCGACGAACTCCCCAAACAGGAGAGTTTTCATCAGGTCGATAAGTTCATGGAAAGCCTGAGCACACTGAGCCCCAAGCGACTTACGACGCTTCTGAACGCCTGCAGCAGCGTGAAGGTCAAACGCCTCTTCTTCTTCTTCGCCTTCCGCCACAATCATCGGTGGTGCCGACAGCTCGACCCGAAGGCCTTCGACCTCGGGACCGGCAAGCGCATGCTGGCGCCGGGGGGCAGGCTGGACCCTCGCTTCCAAATCACGGTGCCTGAGGATTTCGATGGCCAGCCTTGAGGTCTATGACCGGCAGGTGGCCCTCCTGGTCCGTCTGCTGCCGGCGATCGCGTGTGAGCCGGTCTTGGCGCTGAAGGGTGGAACCGCCATCAATCTCTTTGTCCGTGACCTTCCCCGCCTGTCAGTGGATATCGACCTGACCTATCTCCCGGTCGAGCCGCGCGACGACTCGCTCAAGGGCATCGATGCGGCGCTTGAGCGGATCATGGTCAACATCAAGAAGACCATTGGCGGCGCCCAGGTGCACGTACAGCGTTCCATCGAAGGCCACATCGAACGTCTCCACGTCCAGGCAGGCGTCACCGTGAAGATTGAAGTCACCCCCGTCCTGAGGGGCGTCGTCTTCGACCCGGTAACGATGACCGTCACCGGAAGCGTCGAGGATCGCTATGGCTTCGCCGAGACCCTGGTGGTCTCGCAGGCCGACCTCTACGCCGGCAAGCTCGTCGCGGCCTTCGATCGACAGCACCCGCGCGACCTATTCGACGTGAAGCTCCTTCTGGAAAACGAAGGGGTCAGCGACAACCTCCGGCGCGCCTTCGTCGTCTATGTCCTGGAAAGCCAGAAGCCGCTCAACGCGATCCTCGCCCCGCACCGCAAGGATATCGCAGCCAAGTATGAGCAGGAATTCCGCGGCATGCCGCTGATCGAAGATCCCGGGCTTGAGGCGCTGCTTCAGGTTCGTGAGCAGATGATCGCCGTGCTCGTCGGCGCGATGCCGGAGGCGCACCGGCGCTTTCTGCTGTCCTTCAAGCGCGGAGAGCCGGACTGGCCGCTGCTAGGTCTGCCGCATGTCGCGGATCTGCCCGCCGTACGCTTCCGGATGCAGAAGCTCGCCGCACTGCCGCCCGCGGCCCGTGCCGAACAGCTTGGACGGCTTGAGGCGGCGCTTTCGACGCCGCACGCCTGAGCGGGCCTATGGCGGCAGGGCGCCGCCGACGCTCAGGAGCGCGTTCGAACAAGGTCGAAAACACCTGAACCTGTGGCGAAAAGCCGCCCCCTTGCCTCATCCTCGTGGCGCCGCGGTGGCGCCTGGAGGTCAGAGCGTGGAACGCCGACGCGGGATCAGAGAACGGGGCGATCTGAAAATGGCGAACCCCGCCCGTGATTTACTGGGGGCCCATGATGGAGCCAAGCAGGTCGAACCGCTGACCTCTTGAATGCCATATATGGCATTCAAGAGGTTTGAGCGTCAGATATGGCGGCCAAGGTCGGCTCAGTCATCGCGCGTCGCGCCCTTTGCTTGCTTGGGAAAAGCACCAAGACGGCGCGCCTGAAGCGGCGAATCTCAGTTGGGGGTTCGCCGAGCTGGTCCACTTGCCCGAGCGCACCATCATGCGCCTCGAGGCCTGTGCTTTCTTCGAGCTGTCCTCGGTCGATGCCAGGCAGCCTGCGGCGTCCATGGCGCGGATGATCGCCGACAGCTGGCAGATGGCGCTGCGCACCGAAAGGCTTTCGGCCGGTGAAGCACGACAATACCGCGATGCGTTTGAGCACGCTGACGCCGAGAAGGCGCTGAGCCCAGGCTAGAGGCGACCAAACACGGCGCCGATGCCTGGGGATGGCTCAGTCCGGCGGCGCCTTCGGCAGGACGCTGAGCAGGCGGTCCACGTCATTCATGTCGTTGAACACCGCCAGGGATACTCTGAACCGGTTCTGCGACAGGCCAAGCCGGATGTTGGCGCTGGTCAGCCGCTCGGACAGCTTGGCCCGCGCGTCCTTCAGCGAAAACGCCACCAGAGGGGTGCGGCTACCCAGCGGGGTCAGGGGGGCGTAGCCGCGGGCGCGCAGTTCGGTCTGCACCGCATCGGCCATGGGCTGGCGCCAGGCCTGGATGGTCTCCACCCCGACGCGGTTCAGCCAGGCCAGGGACCAGTTCAGCTGCACGACCCCGGTCCAGGGCGCGGCCCCCATGGCGAACAGCCCCGCCGCGTCGTCGCTGGCCTCATAGTCGGCCACGGTGTCGCCGGGCGTATCGTGGGGGTAGATGTGAGTCTGGAACTTGGCGACCTGATGGTAGCCCCACCAGGGCCTGCGCAGCTTTTCCTGCACCTCCTTGCGCACATAGAAGAAGGCTAGGCCAAAGTCCCCCATCAGCCACTTGTAGGAAGCGCTGGAGGCGAAATCGACGCCCGCGGCGCGTAGGTCGATGGGTGTCGTGCCGGCCCCATGGATGATGTCGGCGAACACATAGGCGCCATGCGCATGGGCGAGGTCGCAGACGGCCTTCAGGTCGTGCTCGAACCCGTTGACCGTCGAGACATGGCTGATGGCCACCAGCTTGGTCTGGTCATTGATGGCCTGCGCCATCTTGTCCATGGCGATCCGGCCATCGGCCTCCAGGGGCAGGGTGACCACGTCCATGCCCGCCCGGCCCATCTCGCCGTAGGTGTAGAAGGAGCCGAAGAAGTGCAGGGCGTCGGTGACGATGCGGCCGCCGGCCTGGGGCAGGCCGAGCGCCAGCAGGGCCAGGTTCTCGCCCATGGTGGTCGACTGGACGATGCACAGCTCATCGGGGCTGGCGCCGACAAGGGTCCCGAAGGCGGCGATCATCTCGCTCTCCTGGCCCCCGACCCGCATCGGGCGGGCCGACCCATCCAGGGTCTTCTCCCGCAGATAGGCCTCCACGGCCGCCTGGGCGCCCAGGGGCATGGGGTGGGTGGCGCCGGCGTCCAGATAGGTCAGGGCCATGTGGGCGAAGTCCGCCTTGGCCGGAAGGGCCGGAGCGCCGCCGCCCGGGATGGCGTCCTGGCTCTGAGCCTCTGAGGCGACCGCGGCGAGGCTGGGTCCCGCGGCGGCGGCGGCGATCAGGCTACGGCGAGTCAGCATGGGTCCCTCGGGGCTCGTCCCGGCGGCCGGGCCAGGGAAGGTTAGGGCGCGGCGCCGACATTATCTTGTCCATCTCGCCGCCGGCGGAGGGGGCGGATGGCTAAACTATTCGCTCAAGCCTCAGCGCAGCGGCCTGACCCGCAGGGGCACCGCAGTGGTGTTCTTGGAATCCGCCAGGGTGACGATGGAGCGCACGTCCACCACGCCCGGCAGCTTCAGGATCGTGGAGAAGACGAAGTCCTGATACCAGTTCACGTCCGGAGCCAGGATTTTCAGCATGGCGTCCATCTCGCCGAACACCGTGTAGCACTCCAGGATCTCGGGAATGTTCTCGATGGCCCGGTGAAAGCGCGCCCGCTCTTCATCGCTCAGCGTGGTCATCTTCACCTGGGCGAAGATCTGCATGGTGAAGCCGAGCTTGTGCCGGTCCACCAGGGCCACCGTCCCCTTGATGTAGCCATCCTCCCGCAGTCGCTGAATGCGACGCCAGCACGGCGACTGGGACAGGCCCACCCGCTCAGCCAGATCGGCGGTCGAGAGCGACGCGTCTTTCTGAAGAATCTCCAGAATCTTGACGTCGATGGCGTCCAGCTGGGTTGGCATAGCTTATGCTCCGAAGGGCGACCCTGCGCATAACGGATGCCTAGGCTGTGGGAGTCAAGGCGATCAGGCCCCAGCGTCGCCGCAACCCGCCCGTCGCCGCCTGACCGCGCATCTTTGCGCCTTGCGCCGGGAACCCTCGGTTGAGTTTGGACCTAAGCTGTCGGCGCCTCGGGCGCAGCAGGATGGGGTCATCATGTCGACAGCAATTGCATCGCCGCGTGCGTTCAAGGCCGACGCGGCCTTCCTGCGCGGTCTGGGCCGGGCCTTCGCTGGCGCGCTGATCTTCGCCCTGCCGATGCTGATGACCATGGAGATGTGGCAGCTCGGCTTCTACATGGACCCGCTGCGTCTGGCCCTGTTGCTGGCCCTCACCGTCCCGACCCTGGTGGGGCTGTCGCGGTTCGGCGGCCTGCGTCCCACGGCGCGGCTTCGTGACGATGTGGCCGACGCCCTTGTGGTCCTGCTAGTGGCGGCCCTGGCCGCGGCGGTCACGCTCTACATCTTCGGCATCCTGACGCCGGGCATGTCGGCCCGCGAGATCATCGGCAAGATCGTGCTCCAGACCGTGCCGGGCAGCTTCGGCGCCATGCTGGCCCGCAGCCAGCTGGGCGGCGAGCCGGAGGGCGAGCGGGAGAAGGACCCGCCGACCTATTGGGGCGAGCTGTTTCTGATGGGGGCGGGCGCGCTTTTCCTGTCCTTCAACATGGCGCCCACTGAGGAGATGGTGCTGATCGCCTACAAGATGTCGGCCTGGCAGTCGGCAGCCCTGGCGCTTGTCTCGCTTGGGCTGATGCACGCCTTTGTCTACACGCTGAACTTCCGAGGCGGATCGGCGCGGCCAGATCACATACCGGCCTGGAGCCTGTTCGCCCGGTTCACCCTGGTCGGATACGCCATCGTGCTCGGCGTCAGCCTGTTCAGCCTCTGGGTGTTCGGCCGCACCGATGGCGACAGTCTGAAGGAGATCCTCAGCGCCAGCATCGTCCTGGGTTTCCCCGGCGCCATAGGCGCGGCCTCGGCGAGGTTGCTGCTATGAGCCGGTCTGACGCAGGCGAGCCCCAGGAGACCAGCCCCTCCCAACCGGCCCTGGAGAGCACCTCGCCGCTGGAATGGGTCATCGCCGCCATCGGCGGGCTGCTGGTGGTTGCGGCCATCGCCTATATGGTCGTCTTCGCCATCGCTGAGCCGGAACGGCCGCCAGCGGTGACCTTGTCGGTGACGTCTGTCACCACCACGCCCGGGGGCTATCTGGTCTCGTTCCGGGTCGCCAATGCCGGCGGCGCCACGGCGGCCGCTCTGCAGGTCAGCGGCGAGTTGCGCGAGGGTGGGGCGGTGGTCGAGACGAGCGCCGTGACCATCGACTACCTCCCTCAACAGTCCGAGCGCGAGGGCGGGCTGGTCTTCACCCGCGATCCAGAGGACCTGACCCTATCCCTCCGGGTCGAGGGCTATTCCGAGCCCTAGCGTCAATTCGATAGCTGAAAGGCCCGAGGATAGGCCAACCCACGCCGTCGCCCATCGGCCGACGGGCGAGCAAGGGCGAGTTCAGGACGTTCCCGAGAACCTCGCGGTGACCTCGTCGCGGCCAAGATCGTCAAAGTCTGCAGGCACATCGATACGGCCGGCCATGAAGCCGATCCGCGACGCCTGTGCCCCGCCGGTCGCGATGGCGGTCACTTGCACCAGGGGCGTTCCGGCCCTGGCGATGATGAAAGGCTCGCCCTGGCGCGCGCCTTCGATCAGGCGCGAAAGATCAGACTTGGCGTCGTCGAGGCTGACAATCTTCATGACATCTACTCGGACTTAGGCGGCATGGCTTAGCTCAACTGAGTGTGGGTGGCCAAGGCCGCTGGCGTTCGCCGGGGGTTCGTGTCGGCAGATGACTATTCCGAACCCTGAGCGGCCTGCCGGATGAAGGCGCGGACGTCGGCGGCCAGGGCCCTGGCGCTGTCGGCGCCGAGATAGGGCATGTGGCCGGACGGATAGGCCTTCACGGTGACGCGCTCTGGCGGCAGGTCCACCTGGTTCAGGGCGTATTCGGCGGCGCCCACCGTGGTCACCAGGTCGTAATGACCGGCCGCCACGAACAGACGCAGGGACGGGTTGCGCCGCAGGGCCTGGGCGAGCTCGGCCGCGGCGTCGCGGCTCCTGGGGCCGCCTGGGCCATAGTCCCACCTGGAGTTCACCTGGCTGAAGGCGATGGGGATGTAGGGGGCCTCCATCCGCACCTTCAACTCACCGGTTAGATAGCTGTTCATCGCCCCGACAAAGGCCGGCGTGTACTGACCCATGGCCGGGTCATCGGCCACCGGATCGGCGCCGGCAGCCTTCAGGGGCAGGACATAGCGGCTGTCATAGGCGCCCACCTGCAGGCCTTTGTCCTTCAGCAGCTCCCGAGAATAGGCGCCCAGCCCCAGCCGCAGCCGGTTGGCCAGCCAGGTCTGAGCCGGCACGCCGGTCAGGGCGGCCAGTTGCTCGGCAAGCGCCAGCCGGTCTTCGGCCGGCAGGGCGTTGCCCAGATAGAGGGCGCGCATATAGCCGTCCGCCGCCAGGGTTCGCGCCGCCTCGACGGCTGCGTCCAGGGTCCGTCCCTGTCGCAACTCAGGGCGGTGATACCAGGCGCTCGCCGCCATGGCCGGCAGATTGGCGCCGTAGAGGTGGTCACCTACCGCCCCGCCCATGGCCGGCCCCAGCACCAGAATGCCGTTCAGGGTGATGGCGCCCAGTTCGCCTGAGGGCGAGGTGGGGCCGCCCATCAGGGTGGTGGCCAGCGCCGCAGCCCGGGTGGTCCCATAGCTCTCGCCCATGACAAACTTGGGCGAGGCCCAGCGGTCATTGCGGGTCAGCCAGTCGGAGATGAACTTGGCGACGGCCAGGGCGTCCTGATTGGTCCCGTAGTAGTCCTCCGTCCGCCCCCCTGGCAGCACGCGGCTGAAGCCTGTGCCGGGCGGGTCGATGAAGACCAGGTCTGCGACATCCAGCAGGGCGTTGGGATTGTCCTTCAGCGGGAAGGGCGGGACGGTGGGCGGATTGACCTCGTCGACGAAGTCCACCTGCCGGGGGCCGGCCATGCCCAGATGCAGCCACACCGAGGACGAGCCTGGGCCGCCGTTGAAGATGAACACCACGGGGCGCTCCGGCCGCGCGGCCTTCTCCACATAGCTGAACGAGAACAGGGTCGCAGCCGGGGCGCCCTTGGCGTCTTGCAGGATCGTCTCCCCGGCGGTGGCCTGATAGGCCACCTTGCGTCCGCCAAAGACCCCGGCGTGCTGGGTGACGAAGCTCCGGGCCGCCGGTTCGGCCTGGCTGGGCTGCGGAACGGCCGCCAGCAGGCCGAGGGCGAGGGCTGCGGTCAGCAGGCGTGGGACGATCCTCATGGGGCCACCGTCACGAAGGCGCGAACATCGGCCATCATCTGCGCGAGGCTCGCCTCCACCGAATAGGCCATATGCCCCCCCTGATAGCTGCGGGCCTGGGCGCGGTCCTTGGGCCAGCCCGACAGGGCCAGGCCATAGTCCATGGCGCCGGTGGTGGTCTGGGTGTCCTGGTGACCATTGGCCATGAGCACCCGGAAGTCGGGATTGAGGGCGAACACCTCGCTGACCGCGCTCATGAACGGATAGTCCGAAAACGGCGAGGCCGGCCCTTCAGCGTAGCGCCAGCCGGCGGTCACGGGGCTGCGGGTGTTGTAGGCGCCCAGGTCGCCCACCTTCAGGCTGTCGCGGGCATAGACCTCGAAGGCGGCGATCAGGGCCTCGGGCAGCACCCGGGACGGATCAGCGGCCCGCTGGCCGGCCAGGGCCGAGGGGCCGGTGTAGCGGGCGTCGGCCATGCCAAGCGTCAGGCCCTGGTCCTTCAGCAGTTCGACCCGGTAGCGCTCCTTGGTGATCCGCAGGTTGTTCTCGACATAGAAGGCCGCCGGGATGCCGCTATAGGCCTCGAGTTTCTGGGCGATGGCCGCCCGGACCGCGGGGTCCAGGTCATCCCCCTGGGCGAGCGCGGTCAGGTATTCGGTGCGGGCGAAGGTCCGCATCTCGGACATCCAGGCCTCGAAGTCCTGGCCCTTCAGGTCAGCCTTGCCGTGCCACCAGGCGCTGGCCGCGAGCGTCGGCAGGGAGACCACATAGCTGATGATGTTCTGCGGCCGCTGGACGTATTCGACGATGTTCATCGCCTGGCCCATGAACACCGCGCCGCGCAGGTTCTGATCCTGCGGCAGCTTCTGGATCTGGTTGACCGCGACGGCGGCCCGGATCGTGCCGTAGCTTTCGCCGAACAGGTATTTGGGCGAGGCCTCGCGGCCGTGCGCCTTCGACCAGGCGACGACGAAGTCGGTGAGCTGGCGGGCGTCGGCCTCCACCGAGAAATAGGTCTGCGGATCAACCCCTTGCGCGAAGCGGCTGTAACCGGTGCCAGCCGGGTCGAAGAAGACCAGATCGGCCACATCGAGCACGGTGTAGGGATTGTCGACGATCTGGAAGCTGGCCGGATCGGCGCTCAGGTCATCGGGAACCGCCAGCCGCTTGGGGCCGAAGGCGCCCATGTGCAGATAGGGGGAGGGCGAGATGGGCCCGCCATTGAAGACGAAGATCACCGGCCGCTCAGGGCTGGCTGTGCGCCCGGTCGCCACATAGGCGGTGGTCACCAGCCGGACCCCTCGACCCCCATCGGGACCTGGCAGATCAAAGGCTTCGACCCGGGCCTGGTAGGCGACCGTCTTGCCGTTGAAGACGCCCCGGTGCTGGGTCACCACCGGCGCGTCCAGGGTGACGGGCGCCAGCGGCGGGGGCGGGGCGGGTTGGGCGTTTGCGGCGCCCAGGCTCAGGGCCAGGCAGGCGCCGATGGCGAGTCCCCGTCCGAAGATTCTCATGGCCACAACCCTCCCAGCTGACGACACAGCCTAGCCGCAGGTCCTCAGATTATCTTGCCCTTGTGGGCGCGGCCCTGGCGGCCCCTTGGATAGGCTATGCGGCGGCGCCTAGCGGAAGGTGCGATGGCGCAGGGGGACCGCGGTGGTGGACTTGGACTCCGACAGGGTCACGATGGAGCGCACATCGACTACGCCGGGCAGCTTCAGGATCGTGGAGAAGATGAAGTCCTGGTACCAGTTCACGTCGGGCGCCAGCACCTTCATCATGCAGTCCATCTCCCCGAACACGGCGTAGCATTCCAGGATCTCGGGGATGTCGTGGATGGCCTTGAAGAAGCCCTCGCGCTCCTGGTCGGTGAGGGTGGTCATCTTCACCTGGGCGAAGACCTGCATCTTGAAGCCCAGCAACTGGCGATCGACGATGGCCACGGTCGCCTTGATGTAGCCCTCGTCCTTCAGCCGCTGAATTCGCCGCCAGCAGGGGGACTGCGACAGCCCCACGCGCTCGGCCATCTCGGCGGTGGAGAGCGAGGCGTCCTTCTGCATCAGGTCGAGGATCTTGAGGTCGATCGCGTCCAAGGCCGACGGCATATCTTATGTCTCCCCCTCTCGCCTCGAGCATAGCGGATGCGGAGAGCGCCCCTGTCAAGGAACACAAAGGCAAGAAAAACCGAGGCCGGTAACTAGGATCAGTTCCTGGGCGCCTGCCGCTTTCTGGCGGGCCAGGGAGTGTGCTGGCCATGGGGGCGAGGCCTTGAATTCAGCGAGTGCGCGGCTGAGCCTGCCATCCGGCGACGGGTTTCGCTCAGGCCTCGATGGCGGCTACACCGCCTGGGTCCGGGAGGTGCTGGGCGCTGTGGCGGCCGAGCCCCGGGCCGCGGTCCTGTTCGATTCCACCATCAAGGAGCCCACCGACCTGCTGGCGGGCGTCGTGCGCCAGGCGTTCGGCGACGGGGTCACTGACCGCTTTGAGAGCACCTTCGCCGGGGGCAACCGCTATGTGGCCGCCGCGGTCGCCCGGCGCTACGGGGTCGAGCCCGAGCAGGTGATCGGCGCCACCGGCGCCACCAGCGCCATGGCGATGGCCATGACCGCCTTCGTCGCCCCGGGCGACCATGTGATCGTCGAGGCGCCGGCCTTCGACCTGCTGCCAGCCTTGGCGCGGGCGGCGCAGGCGAAGGTCACGCCGCTGCCCCGCCGGGCGCCGGACTTCGCCATCGACCTGGATGAGCTACGGGCGCTGGTGCGGCCCGATACTCGCCTGATCCTGCTGACCCAGGTGCACAATCCCTCGGGCGCCATCCTGGACGCCCAGACCCTGCGCGCCATCGGCGAGATCGCGGCTCGGGCAGGCGCCCGGGTGCTGATCGATGAGGTCTATGCCGACTTCACCGATGTGGGCTCGGCGGTCAGTCTGTCAGACGTCTTCATCAGCGCGGGCAGCCTGACCAAGGTCCAAGGCCTGTTTGCGCTGAAGTGCGGCTGGGCTGTCGGGTCTGCGGCCAATATCGCCGCCATCCACGCCGCCAACCCGCAGGGGGACCTGGGCGTCTCCAAGCTAACTCACGCCATCGGCGCCCTGGTGCTGGAGGACATGGCGCCTTTCGACGCCCACTGGCGGGGCGTGCTGGCGGCCGCCCGCCCGGTGCTCTGCGCTCATGTGGACCGCATGTCGGCCGACGGCCTGATCGTGGGCGAGCCGCCCGCCTATGGCTGCATGTATTTTCCCCAGGTGCTCGGGGTCAGGGACACCCTTGGCCTCGCCTCCTGGCTCTGGGCCGAAGAGAAGATCGTCGTCGCGCCCGGTGAGTTCTTCGGCCAGCCTGGCCATGTGCGCATAGGGTTCGGCGGCGACGCCGCGGCGCTCGACGAGGGGCTTGGCCGCCTGCACGCCGCCCTGCTGCGTCGCCGGAGCCTGGCGTGAGCGCAGGCTGGCAGCGCGCTTTCGGCTTGGATGCGACAGTCGGTCTCGCCCGAGGGTCCGCATTGGACATGCGATGGGTCCCGGCTGCCTGCATAAACGATTTGCGACATGCCAGTGACGCTTGGGCATTCGAAAAGAAAAACCGGCGGTGGCTGACTAGTCTGACGTGACTGCCATCGCGGGCTTCGGACCTGAACGAGCGCACCTGCCCAAAGACGGCGGGGCGCGCGGGTCTGAGGCGCTTGGGACTTGGGGGCCGCTTCGGCCAATGGGGGATGTTATGAACGATCATTCGATCCGGCGACGCCTGCTCGCCACGACCATGCTCGGCGCGGCCATGGCTGCGGCCATCTCGGCCGCACCGGCGTCGGCTCAGTCGAGCGACGCCGCCGAGCTTCAGGAGATCATCGTCACCGGCTCGCGGATCCGCCGCGTCGAGGTGGACACAGCAGCGCCGGTTCTGTCGGTGGATCAGCAGTCCTTCACCGACCGCGGCGTGGTGCAGGTCGGCGATCTGATGAACCAGATCAGCTCCAACATCCCCAACTATCCGATCGCCGCCGGCTCCGGCTCCGCGGCGGGCGCGGGTCAGCAGTTCCCCAACCTCTTTGGTCTGGGCGCCGGGCGCACCCTGACCCTGGTCAATGGCCGGCGCTTCGTGGCCTCGTCCAATGGCCTGGCCGGCTCGTCGGTGGACACCAACATGATCCCGCTCGGTCTGCTGGACCGGGTCGAGGTGGTGCAGGGCGGCGGCGCGGCCGTCTATGGCTCCGACGCTATCGCCGGGGTCATCAACTATGTGCTGAAGACCAATTTCGAGGGGATCGAGCTCGACGCCCAGACCGGGATTTCGTCGCGCAGCGACTATCCGGTCCACGCCCTGCGCGGCACCTTCGGCAAGAACTTCATGGACGACCGGGGCAATGTGGCCCTGAACCTGGAATGGTCGCAGAACGACTCCCTGCTCGACTATGACCGGCCGCGGAGCAATCTGGGCCGCATCACCGTGCCCAACCCCGCCAATACCTCGAGCACCGACGGCATCCCCTCGGTGAAGGAGATCTATGACGCCCGGTTCTGGGAGTTCAATCCCAACGGCGTCATCTTCACCACCCCGGCCCCGGTTCCTGGCTTCCTGCTCGGCCAGCAGTTCACCTCGGCCGGCGGGATTACGGCCTACAACCCCGGCTCGATCCAGGGCGTGCCCTTCGCCAGCGGCGGAGACGGCCTGACCTATCGCGAGCTGGCGGCCCTGCGCACCGGCGTCGAGCGGTTCAGCGCCAACGCCATCGGCCACTTCGACCTGACCGACCGGGTCCGCCTGACTGGCGAACTGCTCTATGGCCGCACCGAAGGGACCGATCCCTATGCGGTCCAGGCCAACAACACCGTGCTCAACAACGCCGCTTCCGGCTCCGGTGTGATCACCTTCACCCGCAACAACGCCTTCCTGTCGCCCGCGACGGTGGCCCAACTCACCGCCCTGCGGCCGGCCTTCGGGGCTGGCGCGCCGCTGTTCCTGTCCAAGTGGTTCGACGATCTTCTGCCGACCCGCGAAGGCAGCCAGGTGACCGAGAGCTACCGCGCCCTGGCCGGGCTGGAAGGCGACTTCGATTTCGCCGATCGCAACTTCTACTGGAGCGCCACGGTCAGCCGCGGCGTCACCGATGGTCGCCAGGAAGCCTGGGGCGTCGACGTCGCGCGCTTCAACAACGCGATCAATGCTGTGCGCAACGGGGCTGGGACCATCGTCTGCGCCATCAACGCCGACGCCAGCACCGCCAATGACGACGCCGCCTGCGCGCCGATCAATCCGTTCGGCAATGGCAACGTCTCGCCCGAGGCCCGCGCCTACGCCACGGTCCAGACCGGTCAGGAGTTCTACAACGTCCAGGACAACTTCCTGGCCACCCTCGGCGGGGATCTCTTCAACCTGCCGGCCGGCCCGGCCAAGTTCTCCCTGGCCTACGAATATCGTCGCGAAAGCGCCAAGTTCGTGCCGCTTGAGGCCTCTCAGCGGGGGCTGACCGGCTCGCGCGTGCCCACCGTGGCCACCCGCGGCGAGTACGACACCAACGAGTATTCGGCCGAGCTGCTGATCCCGATCATCGGCGGCGACGTGACCTTGCCCTTCGCCCAGGCGGTCGACTTCGAAGGCGCCTTCCGGCGGGTGAAGAACTCGCTGGCCGGCAGCGAGGATGTCTGGGGGGCTGGCCTGCGCTGGGAGGTCTTTGAGGGCCTGACCCTGCGTGGATCGCGCAGCCGCAACTTCCGGGCGCCGACCCTGGAGCAGCTGCTGGCCCCGTCGCGCACCGCCCTGGCCAGCGTCGGCCAGGATCCCTGCGACGCCGACCGCATCAGCGGCGGCCCGGCCCCGGCCACCCGTCTGGCCAACTGCCAGGCCCTGTTCGCCGCCAATCCGGGCTATGGCCCCCTGGCGACCTTCCAGAACCCGGCGGAGAACTTCAATGCGGCCCTGGTCACCACCGGCGGCAATCCGAACCTGCGCAATGAGATATCCGACACCATCACCTACGGCCTGATCTTCCAGCCGACCTTCGCGCCGGGCCTCACCCTGGTGGTCGACCGGATCGAGGTGGATCTGACCGACGGCCTGTCGCCGTTCACACCGCAGAACTTCATGGAGACCTGCTACGACTCCAGTCCGCAGCCGGTCGACATTTGCAGCCGCTTCACCCGTGACGCCACGGGCGCCACCGCCACGGCCCAGACCACCACCTTCAACGCCGGTGAGGTCACCTATCGCGGCGAAACCTATTTCGCCGGCTACACCTTCGCGCCCGGCCGCTTCTTCGGCGACGCCGACTGGGGCACGCTCGACCTGTCCATCGAGGCCACCCACACCTCCAAGCTGGAGACCTCGGTGACCGGCTTCGACCTCACCCGGTCGGACGGCACGGTGGCCATCCCGGACTGGACCACGCGGTTCGACGCCCGGCATGTGATTGGTCCGGTACGGCTGACCTATTCGATGATCTACCTGCCTGAGGTGAAGGCGAGCCCGACGGCGACGATCGAGAACAACCCGAACCCGATCATCGAGCGCAACATCCGC
Organism: Phenylobacterium sp.; assembly: GCF_030693405.1. GTDB lineage: Bacteria > Pseudomonadota > Alphaproteobacteria > Caulobacterales > Caulobacteraceae > Phenylobacterium. The sequence continues at coordinate 1,797 of NZ_JAUYAW010000085.1, read as the reverse complement.
CACAGCGTCTCGGGGCAGTACGACTTCGGCAAGTACACGGTGCGCGCCGGTGTCATCAACCTGACCGACGAAGAGCCGTCCTACCCGACCCGCAACCATGGCGACATCCTGGGCCGCCAGTACTATGTCGGCCTGAACGCCCGCTTCTAGGGCGACAAAGGAAAGCGCCGGGCCTGAGCGCCTGGCGTCCCCTGCGGGGGCGGCGCGGTGGCATCCCCATCGCCCGCCCCCGTCTCCATCTTCGAAGGAGGCTCGCCGCATGGCCGCGCAGGCCGCCGATCCCATCGTCATCGACGCCGCCGGCGTGCGTCAGGCCCTGACCTATGCGGCGGCGATCCCGGTGGTCCGCGAGGCGATGATTGCGCTCTCCGATGGCCGGGTGCGCCAACACCTGCGCAGCTTCATCGGCCTGGGCGAGGGCCGCACCTTCGCCATCATGCCCGCCGCCCTGTCGGCGGACGGCGTCTTTGGCGCCAAGCTGGTCAGCGTTTTCCACGACGGGACAGGCCGCAAGGCCCATGAGGGCCTGGTGGTGATCTTCGACGGCGCCACGGGCGCGCCGGTCTGCCTGGCCGATGCGGCCGAGGTCACCGCCATCCGCACCGCAGCCGCCAGCGCCGTGGCCACCGAGGCTCTGGCTGCGCCAGGCGCCCGCAGCCTCGCCATACTGGGCCTGGGCAAGCAGGCCCTGGCTCATCTGGAGGCCCTGCGCCTGGTTCGGCCCCTGGAGGACATCCGGGTCTGGGGCCGGGACTTCGGTCGCGCCCAGGCCTTCGCCGAACGCCAGGGTTTGCGCGCGTGTGAGACGGTGGGCGAGGCGGTCGATGGAGCGGAGATCATCTGCACCGTCACCGGCGCGGTTGACCCGATCCTTGAAGGGCCCCTGGTCTCCCCCGGCGCCCACGTCAATGCGGTGGGCTCCAGCGGACCAGGACAGGCGGAGATCGACACAGACCTGGTGGCCCGGTCCCGCTTCATTGTCGACCATCGCGAACACGTCCTGGCCCACGGGGGCGAGTTTCTGCGCTCTGGCCTGCCGGCCGACCACATCGCCGCCGAAATCGGTGAGGTGCTGGCGGGCGCAAAGCCGGGCCGGACCGCCGCCGATCAGATCACCGTCTATAAATCTCTCGGCCACGCGGCCCAGGACCTGGCGGTCACAGACTGGCTCTATCGTCAGAAGGACAAGCGACCATGAGTGAGCCGGCGCCGTCTGAGGCTGACACCACAGGCCTGCTGCACAGGGGGGTCGATCTCTGGGCCGTGATCTCGCTCGGACTTGGCACCGCGGTCGGGGTGGCGATCTTTTCGGTGATCGCGCCGGCCACGGCGCTCGCCGGACCTGGCATGTTGCTGGCGGTGCTGATCGCCGCTGTGCCGATGTTCGTGATCGCGGTCACCTACGCCTTCATGGGCTCGGCCCTGCCGACCTCGGGCGCCTCGTTCGAGTGGTCCCGGCGGTTCGTCAGCCCCTTCCTCGGCTTCATGATCGCCTGGCTTCGCATCGTCTCCAATCTTGGCGCCATCCTGGTCCTGGCCCTGGTGCTAGTCCGCTATCTGAACATGGTGGTTCCGCTGCCTACCAAGCCGGCCATGTTCGGGATCTTCGTGATCTTCTGGGCGGTGAACATCATCGGCGTCGGTCTCGCGGGCCGCCTGCAGGTGCTGATGATCGCCGCCATGATCGGGCTTTTCGCCCTGTTCGCCGCCTGGGGCGCGCCCTCGATCAGCCCGCAGGCCTATGCGCCGCTGCTGCCTCAGGGATGGGCCGGCGTCCTGGCGGCCATCCCGCTGCTG